>CAIYQO010000034.1 GCA_903928345.1 uncultured bacterium
CCGGCCAGCGCCGCGTAACGGCCCTGAACACAGCCGGGCACCAACCGAGCGACAGCCCCCACACGGAGCGGACGCAGGACCCACTATCGCTGGCGGGAGGAAGACCGAGCGCTCGCGGCGAAATTATCAAAACTTCAGTTCTCGGACAGGATCACCTTGCCCCAGCACCCCGCGTTCTGGAAGACGAAGCCGGGACCGGCCATCACGTCATAGGCCCAGCCCGCCGGCCCGCACGTCGTCATGCCGTCCGGCGCGGCGTAGTTGAACTGCACTTCCCCGGCCAGCAGATCTCCGGCCTTCAGGGGGGTCGTCAGATTCAGCGTCGCCCAGGGAATGCGGTACTCGAAGGTGTAGCCGAGGCCGTCCTCCGCCTTCACGTATTTCCCCGCGAACAGCTCCGACGGCACCGCGCCGTGGGGCGCCCATTCCGGGCGCGGCAGCTTATAATTCATCCCGCACGACATCTGCATGCACGGCTCCTGGCGGTCGGTGTAGTTCCAGAAGGTCATGAGCAGCAGCTTGGGGTTGTCCTTCGGGGCGCCGGTGTTCTCTTGAATCGGATACTCGCGCGTCGGATCGACGGAGAGGCGGAGCTGCCACGAGGAGCCGTTCCAGCCGTTGTTGGCCTCCACCTTGGGGTCGTGCCGGTTCATCAGCGGGTTGGGGTCCCGCACCACGCCCGACATGTAGAGGGCGTCCTTGTCGTACATCATCGCGAAACGGGCGTTCCGCGTCTCGGCGCTCTCCGAGGTGATGAACATGTAGATCTGCCCCGACAGATCCCAGTCGTCGAGCTTCCCATCGATGACGACCGGGCCGGGCGCCGGCACGACATACAGCTTCTTGTGCCGCGCCAGCCCCGCTTCGCCCGCGCCGGCAAGGCCCACGCAGCACAACAACAGCACGCTCAGTGCAACAAACCGTCCCCGAAAGGTCGTGGTACGCATTGTCACTCCTCCGCTCAATCAGTATGTGCCGTGTTGACCCATGACCCATGGGTCAACTATGATTTTTTATCGTGGTTATGGTCGCAGGCCCAAATCTGTTCACGAGAACCTGATCCGCGGGAGCAGCGAGTAAAGGACGACGACATTTTTGGGACGGCGCCTATATCCTTATCGCGGCACCGGCACCGAACTCAGCACGCTCTCGATCAACTGGTCCGTCGTCAGGCCTTCGAGTTCCGCTTCCGGGTTGAGGATGATGCGGTGGCGCAGCACGGGGCGGGCGATGAGCTTCACGTCGTCGGGGGTGATGAAGGTGCGGCCCTCCAGCGCGGCCATGGCGCGGCTGCAGCGCAGCAACGCGACGCTGGCGCGCGGGCTGGCCCCCAGCGTGACCTGGTGGGCGGCGCGGGTGGCGGTGACGATGGCCACCAGATATTGCAGCACGCCTTCCTCCACCGTGATGTGCGCCACCTCGGCGCGCGCGGCCGCCAGCCCCTCCGGGGTGATCACCGGCCGCACGTCCGACGCCGCCAGCACGTGCGGATCGAACCCCTGCTGGTGCAGGCGCAACATGGCCAGCTCCTCGTCGCCGGACGGGTAGTCCACCTTCAGCTTCATCATAAACCGGTCGAGTTGCGCCTCGGGCAGCGGGTAGGTGCCTTCATACTCGATGGGGTTCTGCGTGGCGATCACCATAAAGGGCACGGGCAGCACGTGGTCCACGCCGTCGATGCTCACCCGGTGCTCCTCCATCGCCTGCAGCAGCGCCGCCTGCGTTTTGGGCGGGGTGCGGTTGATCTCGTCCGCCAGCAGCACCGCGGTGAAGATTGGCCCCTGCTTCACGAAGAACTCCGCGCTCTTCATGTCGTAGACCGTGGTGCCGATGATGTCCGACGGCATCAGGTCGGGGGTGAACTGCACGCGGGTGAAGGGGCAGCTCAGCGTGTGCGCCAGCGCTTTCGCCATCAGCGTCTTGGCCGTGCCCGGCACGCCTTCCAGCAGCGTGTGCCCGTCCGCCAGCAGGCAGATGAGCAGCCCGTCGATGATGGCGTCCTGCCCCTTCACCGCCTTGCCGATCTCCGCCCGCACCGCCTGCGCCAGGCGCTCGACGGTGCCGGGGGTATATGCCGTATTCGTGGTCATGCGTGCTCCTTATGCTGTCGTCGCCGACATTCCGGTTTCCAACCACGCCTTCCGACGCGGCCTCCATCGCTTACTGTAAAGGCTTGCCTATTTTCCGACCCGACGATAAATCGTCGGGCTACCGGCTGCGCCCCTTGAAAGGGGCTTGTCAAGCGTTCGTGACCCAAAGAATTCTGACGGTACGTTGAAGACGCGACCGAGAGGGTTCTTATTCGGGCTTATTTCCGTGCGGTATTCCCTGCCCCACCATTGCGCGGACTACCAGAGCCCCATTCATGGGGCGCAGCCGGTAGCCTGACGATTTATCGTCAGGTCGAAAACCAGGCAGCCGGTAGTTACCGCACCATTTACACCCGTTTCCCATGCAACAACCGCTGTACGTCGCCGGTGAGGCGGAAGACGGCTTCGGGGGTGGGGCGGTGCTGGCCTTCCAGCGTGGTCAGGTGGCGCAGTACGCGCTCCAGCCCCGCGGGGTCCACCACGTTCAGCCGGCTGTTGGCCTCCAGAAAACGTTCCGGCGGGGCGTGGGGGGAGAGCCCCAGCCGCCGGCCCAGCTCGCGGCGCAGGAAGACGCTCACCCGCTCGCGCACCACGTGGGTGGCCTCTGCGCGCTCCAGCAGGCCCGCCATGCTGGTCAGGTACTCCGCGCGGGAGCGGGAGAAGCGCTCGTCGGCGGGCAGGCGCGGCGCCCCGAAGCGCCAGCCCAGCGTCACCAGGAAGAGCACCAGCGCCAGCATCACCTGCGCGAAGCCCAGCCGCGTCAGCGGGCGCGCCAGCGTCCACAGCGACGCGTCGCTGCCGTAGCCGTTGTGGTACTCGTCGAAGATGATCTCCCCGCCGGGGTGCCGGTCGGCCAGCGCGAGCACGAAGTCCAGATTCTTCCCCTGCGCGATCCCCGCGTTGCAGAAGGACCACGGGCTGGTGCACCACACCACGCCCCCCGCGCCCACGGCGGAGTACGCCACCACCACGCCCTGCGCGTCCTTGTACAGCGGCACCGCGCCGCCCACGGCGTCGGCCAGCTTGGGTGGCAGCAACGCGTCGGGGTCCAGCCGCGCCCCGCTATTTACCGCGAGCGTGTCCGCGGCGCGGGAGAGGAAGGAGGGCACCGTCGGCGTGGCGGTGGTGACGTTATTCGCCGTGTGCAGCCCGCTGGTGATGGTGGGCGCGTCCTGCGCGTGGCTGTCCTTCTCCCCCTCCGCCAGGTCTTCCAGCAGCGCGGGGTTGTGCTCTACCAGCACCAGCGCGGTGTTGCCCTCGTGCAGCCAGTCGAGCAGGCAGCGGCTGTCGTAGGCGGTGATGGGCACCGGGCCGGTGCGGTTGCCGGTGTTCAGGTAGTTCGGGTCGGCCAGAATGAGCAGCCCGCGCCCCTCGATGCGCGCGTACGGCTTGGTGAGCCGCCGCACGCGGTAGCCCAGCCCGCCCATCGTGTCGTACAGCGCGCGATACCCCTCCGGCAGCGTGCGGTAGCTGGAGTAGACCACCGAGTCCGCGTCCGCGCTATACACGTTGATGTCGTCGCGGTTGGCGAGGGTCATCAGCAGCGCGAGCACGCCGATCACCAGGATCAGGATGAGCAGTTCGCCGCGGATACGCATCACCGCTCCTCCAGCATCGTCGCGCGCAGGCGGCGGGACTGCTCCAGCGCGCGGGTAAAGTCGTCCGACGCCAGCGGGAGAAAGCCGTACCAACTGCGGTCGAAGTCGCGCACGATGGGGCGCATGGCCTCATAGAGCGCGGCGCGGCCCAGGCGGCGCAACTCCCACAGCACCTCGCCGTTGGCGCGCGCCTCTTCATAGCGCAGCACGCCGCGCGCGTCGAGGAGCACCAGGCAGGCGCGGTAGAGTATGCGCATGGCCTCGCGCTGCTCCCCCGTCGCCCACAGCGCCTCCGCGCGCGTCAACGACCGTTCCCAGAAACTCGGTTCCTGCCGGCGGCGCGTCGTCGGATCCTCCGACACCTCGTCGTCGGCCTCCAGGGCGCCCGCGCGCTCTTTCCGCCGCTCCGACCACTGCATCAACGCATTTGCCAGCAACCCGAGCAGCAGCAGTGCGACGACCACCACGATCACGGTGAGGATGGTGCGCAGGTTCTGCCCCAGCCCCGCCAGCCAGCCCAGATTGGGCGACGGCATCGACGACGGGGAACGCCAGTGTGGCATCTTGCTGCCCACCCAGCGCCAGAAGTTCGTCCACCCGGTAGCAATGCCGTGCCCGACCCAGGTGAAAAACGCGCCGAGGCGGTCGGTCCAGCCCATGACGGCGGGGGGCAGGTGGTAGGTGTCGTGCTGCAACTGGTGATATTCCGGCTGCGCCAGCACCTCCCGCAGCCGCCCGTGCGCGCCGGCACCGGGGGCGGATGGCGCGGGGGCCAGCACGCGCCCCAGGGCGTGCACCTCCGCCTGCGCGCGCGATAACGCCTCCGGGTGCGCGTCCGCCCGCGGTAGCGACGGGCAGGCGCCCGCGGGCAGCAACGCCTGCGCCCGCGCCACGTCGTCGGCGCGCTGCGCGGGGTGGTGCTGCGCGTGGGTCAGCAGGCGGTCGGCCTGCGCTAGCCGTTCCGGGGTCACCTCGCTCGCCGCATGGGCGGCCAGCGCGCAGCCGAAGAGGAGTACCAGCAGCACCTTACGCATCATGCGGACCCTCCTCTCCCGTAACCACCGGGGTGGGCGGCTTGGAGTAGTCCGGCGCCAGGTCGGGGGGCGGAATGGCGGTCGGGTGAACGGGCGCCGCGGGCGCGGGTGGGTTCACCAGGGTCGCGAGGGGCGGCGCGGCGTCGGGATCGCCGACGGGCAGGCGGGTGTAGTCCGGCGCGGCGTAATTCGGATATGCACTCCCCGCGCCGGCGCTCTGCACGGCGTAGTTCGGATATGCCGCGGCCGCCTGCAGGCGGAAGGTGGGGGCGAGCGCCAGGTCGATCTCTTCGCCCAGCCCCACCTGGCGCGCCATCAGGCGCAGGTCGAGGTTGTCCAACCGGCACGCGGCGTCGATGTAGACCAGCGTCTGCAGGCAGGAGAAGATGCCGGTGACCACCACCCCGATCAAGCCGAGTACCATCGTGGTGATGATGAGCGCGCTGCTGGTGGGGTCGATGGCGCGCGCCGCGTAGAAGCCCAGCACCGCGAGGAGCACCGCCACGCCGATGAAGGCGAACGGGATGGTGAGATACACCATGCTCACCCGCATCAGCTCCTTCAGCCGGCGGCCCGCCACGCGGATTGACGCGCCCAGCGCCTCGAAGGGGCCGGACTGCTTGACGATCAACTCGGCGGGATACGCGAGCATCCACGCGATAACCGTCAGCCACAGCCACGCGTGCACCGCCACCTGCACGAGAATGATGATACCCCCCGCAATGATCGCCGAGCCCCCACCCTGGCCGCCGTTGAGCAGCGGGAAGAGCAGCAGCGACAGGGTGAACATGAGCACCGCGCCGATCACCCCGGAGACGATCGAGACGCCGATGAGCACGAGGGGCAGCACCAGCAGGCTGCTGAAGAACGGTTTGACCAACCGCGTAAAGGCCGCGCGCAGCGTGACCGTCTCGCCGAAGGCGTGCAGCAACGCCACGCGGACCTGCGCCAGCAGGGCGAGGGTCATGGCGGCAACCAGGCAGGCGGCCAGCCCGAGCACATAGACCCAGAAGATGGGGTTGCCGGCGGAATCGCCCAGCGCCGCCCAGGAGAATTCGCTGAGCAACTGCTCGCGAATGACGAAGACACGCATGACGACGTTGAACAGGACGACCAGCGCGTATGGCAACACCCCCACCAGGATCAGGGTGAGCGCCTCCGCTTTGAACAGGTCGAAGCTGTCATCCAGAAGATCCCGCGTGGTATACGTGTGTATCCACGGCGTCATCTGCGCCATACGTACTCCTTACACGCTTCTCTTCGCCGCCGCGGCGAGGCATCCTGCCGCAAATGACATCACCTTACCACCCCGTTTTCAGCAGCCGTGTCGCGGCGCGCACGCTGCATTGCTGGTGCGCGCTGTACGCCTGGGCGGCACGGGCCTGAATCTGCGCCGGCTTTTCGTGGGCGATCCACCCGGTGAGCGCGTCGTGCAGGGTGTAGGCTTCCGGGCACATCAGGTTGGTGGTCCAGAGCAGCGGGTAGGCGTGGGCGGCGTGCAGGTAGTCGCCGAAGTACTGGCTGCTGGCGCACGCCAGGAGGATGACCGGCTTTTCCGCGCCTTTGTGCGGGGCAAAGGTCATCGGCAGCGCGGCATCCATCAGCCCGTTGTGCCCGATGTAGGCGACCACGTCCGCGCCGCCGGCAAAGGCAAAATGGTGCCCCGCGATGAGCACGGCTTCGGGCGCGGCGCCGGAGGCGGCGGTCAGCGTGGCGCGCATCGCGTCCTGGATCGCCGCGCCGTCGTACGCGTCGGCCACCAGGTAGACGTGCTGCGTGGCGTGCTGAAAGATCAGCCGTTCCAGCACGTGCGGCTTCGGATGCGGCACCACGGCCAGCCGGCGCCACGCCGCGCTGCGCGTGAAGTACGTCTTCACCCCGCTCCCGCACCCCCAGTACAGATTGCGCGCGGGGTCCTGCCCGTTGCCGATCGCCGCCGGCACCGGCACGATCCCCTGATGCACGTTGTCGCACAGGGCCACGAAGACGTGAATCTTCCGCCACCCCTTCACCGCGTCCGTCACCGGCGCGGGGGCCTTGTGCGGTGGCGCGGTGCGCGGCACGCACAGCACCACCGTGAGCAGCACGAGGCCGAGTACCAGCACGCCCCAGCGGGGCAGCGACATCCCAGGCATGGCAGACTCCTTCCACGCAAACCTGTTGCCTACTTCGCCGTCCCGCACCTTTCTCCTGGTTCCCCGCGCGCGCGAGCGCACGATTCCCTCCCTCGGCGGTTTGACCCCTTCCCGCGGGTGGGTACACTTATTGCTAGCTGCCGGCAGCAGATTTTTCGCGGGCAAACGGGGTACAGCCGGGCAAAAAACCGCGGAAGAGACTTGCCAGCACCGTGGCATTTCGGGTACAGTGTAGCGTGGCCCTCCCGAGGTTTGTCCGGACGGCGCCGTATACGCCCATGCCTGTCATGTGCGTGTTCACGTGCCCGCCGGCCGCCGACGCAACGGCGGGATGGAAAACATGTACCCCAGGCATCGCCTGGCGCGGGCGCGGCCCGCAACACGACTTCATATGCGAGAGGACTTGATGACCATGGCTGAACAGGACGAGATGACCCAGACCACCGCGGAGCAATCCGGCGCGGCTGCCGCTCAGGACACCGACATGATGTACCAGAGCATGGAAGAGTTATTGGAGCAGGAAGCGAGTTTTCGCGGCCTGCGCACCGGCGACATCGTCACCGGCACCGTGGAGCGTATTGACGAGCACGGCGCCCTGGTGAACGTAGGCGCGAAATCGGAAGGCCACATTCCCCCCGAAGAGCTGGGGAATCGCACCCGGGAAACCATCAACGTCGGCGACGAGATCGCCGTCTACGTGGTGGACAACGGCGCGCGCGACGGCAACATCGTGCTGTCGAAGAAAAAGGCCGACTACGAACGCGCCTGGAACAGCATCATCGCCGCCTTCGAAAACAGCGAGACGCTCACCGCCATGGTGATCGACCGCGTCAAGGGCGGGCTGGTGGTCGACCTCGGGATGCGCGGCTTCCTGCCCGCGTCTCACGTCGCGACGAAGAACGTCAACGCGCTGGACCGCTTTGTCGGCCAGTCGATCCGCCTCAAAGTCATCGAGGTGGACCGCAATCGTAAGCGCGTAGTCGTCTCCCAGAAGCTGGCCGTGGACGAAGAGAAGAAAGTCCGCCGCGAGCAGACGGTCGCCACACTGGAAGAAGGACAGATTCGCCGCGGCGTGGTGCGCCGCGTCACCGATTACGGCGCCTTCGTCGACCTGGGGGGCATCGACGGCCTGCTCCATGTCACGGAGATGTCGTGGGGACGCGTGAACCACCCGTCGGATATCGTGAAGCCCGGCCAGAAGATCGACGTGATGGTGCTCAAGTATGACCCGGAGAACGAGAAGATCTCCCTCGGCTTGAAGCAGATCCTCCCCGATCCCTGGCAGCATATCGACCAGTTCTACAACGTCGGTGACGAGGTGGAAGGCACCATCACCCGCCTGGTGCCCTTCGGCGCCTTCGTCGCGCTGGATCACGGCATCGAGGGGATCGTCCCCAACAGCGAACTCGCCGAACAGCGCGTCCGCAAGCCGGACGACGTGGTCGCCAACGGCCAGAAGGTCAAAGTCAAGATCATCAACATCCGCCCCGGCGAGCGCCGCATGACGTTGAGTCTGCGCCAGCGCGACGGTGAGGAAGAGATCGAAGAGCCGACCGGTTACGTCGCCCCGCGCGCCGCGATCGGCAGCATGACCATCGGTGCGTTGCTCGGTGATGTCTTCGCGAAGGAAGAAGAGGCCGACGAGGTGGACGAGACCGTCGAAGAGACCGTCGACGAGACCCCGGAAGTCGAAGAGACGGCCCCCGAAACCGTCGACGCGCCGGACGAAGCCTGATGATACTCGGGTTGACCGGAGGCATCGCCAGCGGGAAATCGCTGGTGGCGGAGATCTTCCGCGCCTTCGCGATCCCGGTGATCGATACGGACGAGCTTGCCAGGCAGGTGGTGGCCCCGAGCCACCCTGCCTGGCAGTTGCTTAGGGCAACCTTCGGGCCGGACTACTTCACCGCCGCGGGGGAGCTGGACCGCGCCGCCATGGCGCGCCGCGTCTTTGCCGACCCCGACGCCCGCCACACGCTGGAAGCCATCACCCACCCCGCCATCTTCGCCGCCGTCGATGCGCAAATCGCCGCCCTGCAGGCGGCAGCCCACCCGCCGAAGATGATCCTCGTCGCCGTGCCCCTCCTCTTCGAGGTGCAGGCGGAGGGCCGCTTCGACGGCATCATCGTGGTGTGGGCCACCCCCGAGCAGCAACGCGCCCGCCTCATCACCACCCGCGCCTACACCCCCGAAGAAGCCGACGCCCGCATCGCCGCCCAGCTCCCGCTGCTGGACAAGGTCGTGCGCGGCGACTTCATTATCGACAACACCGGCACCATCGACGAAACCCGCGAGCAGGTGGAAGATATGATCCTCACGCTGCACGGGATGCCGTAGCGCTTTGGGAGCGCGAGCGTACCCGCGAGCTACGCGTATAGATAGGCCTCGTGGCCCGCGGGTACGCTCGCCCTCCCAACGCGTACAGATACGGCAACGGGGTGAAAGGTCACCCCTTCACCCCGTCATCCGCTCACCCGGTCATCCGTCCCCTATTCGATCGTCGCACTCCCCCACTGGGCGGGTTCGATGCGGCTTTCGTTGGGCACGTCGTTGGTGACGCCGCTGGAGAAGCTGTTGTTCGTCCAGTACTTGCGCACCAGGATGTTGTTGCCCGTTTCGTTGCCGAACAGGTAGCCCACGTCCATCTTCACCAGGCTGCCGGACTTCGGTGCCCACCCCAGGCGCGCCAGCGGCAGCGTGGCGACGGCGGTGAAGCCGGTGTCCGTCTTCTCCACCTTCAGCGCCACGTCATCCCACACCTCGATCACGTCCGCCGACTCCTTGCCCGTCGGGGAGGTGAAAATCGTCGGTTGCCCGGTGAAGCCGGCCACCTTGAAGCGGTAGACCACGGCGACGGGCTTGCCCGCGCGGGTGGTGAGCAGCACGCGGATATCCCCCGGCGCCGGCGTGGTGCGCTTCTCGTCGGCCGCGGAATCGGTGGCGAGCTGCAGGTCGAGGCAGTTGCCGCCCTTGAAGAGGAGTTGGTTTTCCTGGATGCTGTTGGTCAGCGGGTTGGGCGCGGTGATGCCGGTGTACAGGTAGAGGTTCTTCGTGTCGTACGCCGTCTTCACGGTGAAGCCGCGCTTGTCGTCCATCGCCACCGTCACGCCCTTGAAGTTGATCCAGTCCGGCGCGTCGAAGGTGCGGTTGACCACCAGCGACTGCGCGCGCGCCTTGTTCGCCGACCACTCGGCCAGCGCGTCGGCGGCGGCCTTGCTGTCCGCCGCGGTGATGGTGCAGGCGCCCGCGGAGCGCTGAATCGTCTCCAGCCCCTTCACCTGCAGCACGCGCCCGTCCTGGTCGCCGCCCATCAGCAACCAGCGCCCGTCCTTCAGCTTCACCAGTTGGCCGGTGAACCACTCGCAGTTGATGCGATCCGGCCCCGACGGCGCGCCGGAGCGGCCGTCCTGCATGATCGTGCCCAGCACCAGCCCGTCGGTGGTCAGCAGGTGGATGAAGCCGAAGTAGCTGGAGTACCCGGTGATGCCGTCGGTGATGCCGATATTCTTCGTGCAACCCCACAACTGGTCGGGGCGCGCGATGGGGAAGCCGTACATGTCGTACCAGCGGCACCCGTTGCGGAAGCGCCACACGCGCTTGCCGTCCTTCTTCCAGTAGGTGAGCGGCCAGATCTCCGTCTGGTCCATGTACTTGATGTCGGAGCCGGCGTACATGAGCACCGAGCCGTCCGCCGGGTTCACGGTGATGTCGCTGGTATACGTTGAAGGCCCTTTAGCGTAGTCCACCTGGAAGAAGGAGGCGTCGTCATAAATCGGCACACCGTTCTTCAGGATCGTCTTCGGCGAGATGCGCTGCCAGTAGAGCGTGTTGTACATCCCGCCGCCATACATCGTCAGGTCGGCATCGAAGCAACTGTGCGGTTGCCCGGGGTTCATCTTGGTGGGCCGCGTCTCTTCCTTCTGGATGACGCCGTCGCCGTTCACGTCCTCCCACAACAGGTTGCCCATCTTCGCCATCTCTGCCCAATCCTTCGCCGCCGGGCGCCAGGAGAGGGGCATCATCGGCCCGACGATCCCCGCGCACGCCTCGAAATGGTCACCGCGGCGGATGTAGAGGAATTCGCCGGTGCCGGTGCGCGCGTGCATATACTGCTTGCCGTTCTTTGCGGTGAAGACGATGTTCAGCACCATGTGCGGCCAGAAGTACGGCGTGTCCTTGCGCGCCGCCAGCATCACCGCGTTCGGCGCCCAGGTGCCTTTGTCCAGGTCGACCTTCCACTCCACGTTGTTGCAGTAGACGCGGGTCGGGTCGGTCGGGTCCATGGTGACCGGGGTGGAGACGTACGCCGGGCCGAACTTGTCGAAGAGCAGCTTGCCGCGCTTCGGCTCCCACACGCTGATGCGCTTGGGCGAGAAGTCCGCCTCCATCACCCACAGGCGGCCTTTGGCATCCACCGCCAAGCCGTACGGGTTGAGCATGGTGTTGGCATCCCACTTGCCGGCACGTGCGTTGGTGGGGTTCTCCTTGCCGTTGTAATCGTGGAACTTCGACGCGCGCCCGCCCGCCTTGCCGATGCTGCGCTGGTAGGCGCCGTCCTTGTCGAAGACGGATACGTTCATCAGCGCGCCCTGGTTGCTCACGTACACCGCGCCGTCCGGCCCCACCGCCACCATCTGCGGGGCGTCCAGGTGGTCGTGCAACCACGGGGTCAGCGTGCCCGTCGCCAGCGCCAGCTTCTGCACCGCGCCACCGCTCACCACCGCCAGCGTCGCGGCGTCCAGCGCGGCCATGCCGTGTATGTCGGCCACGCCGAGGGCGCGCAGAATCGTCCCCTTGCGCGCGTCGTATTCGAACAGCCTGTTCGCGGCGGCGTCCGCCACGTAGAGCTTGCCGTTCAGGTAGAGCATCCCCGTGCAGTGCGTCTCGGTGCCGGCGTTGTGCTCCGCCCACAGCTCGCCGCGGGTGAAGTTCGTCTGCATCCCTTCCGTCACCGTGTAGGCGCGGATCTGCTTCTCCTGGTGCAGGTAGGCGTAGACCAGCGTGCCGTCGGTGGCGATGTGCATCGCCGCATACCGCCCGCCCCACTGCTTGTTGCCTTCACTGTCGGTCATGATGAGCCCCGGCCCGGCTTCGCTACCCGACCAGCAGAGCAGCGCCTTGTCGCCGGCGAAGGCCACGCCCACCGGCACGCCCCAGTCGCCGCCCCACGCGCCCTTGCCGTCGGGGGTGGGATACCCGGGCTTGCCGGAGTTCTCCACGGAGAGCAGGTACTTCACCGCGAATGGGTCGTGCACCGCCGCCTTCCAGCTATAGTCGCCGGGGGGCAGCACGCGGCCCGCGTCGTCCAGCCCGTCCCACGCCTCTGCCAGCTTGCCCGCCGGGCGCACCTGCGCGGGGATCACGTGGCGCACCAGATCGCCCTGCGCGTTGTACAGCGCCACCGAGACGACCTCCGCCTTCGGCATAGTGAAGGGGAAGGACAACGGCAGCTTGCGCGGCGCGGGGGCGTCGGTCATGGCCTGCGTCATCGATTTGGACAGGTTGCCGTGGTCGGTGAAGATCACTTTGCCCCAGCAGCCCGTGTGCTGGTAGCTGAAGCCCACGGTGCGTTGCAGGTCCACCACGTTGCCCGGGCCCAGGTGGGTGCCGTCGGCGTTGCTCCACTGCACCTGCAGCGCGCTCCCCGCCAGGTCGCCCGCCTGGTAGGCCTTCACGGCGTGCAGCGTCGTCCACGGGATGCGGTACTCCAGCGTGTAGCCCTTGCCGTTCGGCCACATCTTGTACGCCGCCTGGAATTTGTCCTGCGGCACGATGCCCTTCGGGTAATCGGGGGCGTCGTGGTAGTTCATGCCGTATTTGCAGTGCAACACCGGCTGCTTGGCGTCGGTGAAGTACCACATCGTCATGTGCACCAGCGCGTCGCTTTTCATGTCCCCGTTGCCCCAACCGATGTTGATCGGATACCCGAGCTTCGGGTCGAGAGAGAGGCGCATCTGGAAGGAGTCGCCGTCCCAGCCGAAGTCCGGATTCACCGCCGGGTCCCAGCGATTCTTCATCGGCGTGTCGTCGGCGATGCGCGCGGAGATGTATAGCGCGTCCGCGTCGTACATCATCGCCGTGTAGGCGTTCATCGCGTCCTTCGTCGGCTCGGAGACGTAGGAGAAGATCTCCCCGCTCAGATCCCAGTCGTTCAATTCGCCGTCGATAACCACCGGCCCGGGCCGCGGCACCACAAAAATGCGATTATTGCGATAGGTGCCCTGTGCAAAAACCAGCGTGCCCAGCAGCAGCAACACGCCGCACCAGAAGAGTCGCATACGCGCCATGGGGGATGCTCCTTCGAGAAAGATAAAGGGTTAGACGCTTAAACGGCATGGGAGTTGCGCGCCCGTCGGGACTGCCACCACTTTTCCGCAAAACAGCACCCGCGCCACCCCATAGCGTCCCTCCAACTCTTAATTAGGGACGGTTACCGCTGTCCCTAATACACACGCACCGCCATGAGCGCCCACGGTCACCGTGCCCGTGTAGACGCGCGACAGCACCATCACATCCACACGCCAACGCCCTGGCGGCACGTTGTCAATCCGTGCCGCGAAACTGCGCAGCATCGGCAGCATAACCCATTCCGGTTGTGCACTCTCTACAATGCCTTGCAGACGGTCCAACCCCGTCAATGTCACCACATCGGGCGGCGGTGTCGGCTCATCGATGGGCACGTAAATGCCCAGCGGGCTGCGCATCCGATAGTCATCGATATACGTCACCAGGCCTGCTGCGGCATCCGCGACCCGTGCCACCACACCTTTGCCGGTGCACATCTGGATACCCCACACGGTGCCACTCCCTTGCAATGCCTCTGCGGCAAAGGTGTATGAGCCGCACGTCTGTAAAGGTTGTGGCAAGCCGGTGTCCGGTATCCACCAACAACTTTCCGGGTAGCTGAACTCTCTGAAGCTTATCAACGGCGTGATGCACTTCCGCAACGGCACGTCCTTCAGTCCTCCGGGAGGAACCTGCAGGGTGGCGCACAAAGAATCGCCGTAGTACTTGGTGATGATGAGAGTACCGGGCGGTACACCCGGAATGGAAAAGTGATCTTTGTCATCCTGCACCCACGACCCCGATACAATCGATCCCGGGGAGAACAGGTGCCCGTAATCTCGGCGATTTTGTTGCTCTCCGAATGGGGGCAGCAGGGTACCGCTGACGACCGGATCCGGCGAAAAGGACGGGATCGTGAGAAAGTCGTCGCCATGCCAGAGGGGCGGCCTCGACAAATCCGGATACGTGCCAACCCCCGGCCAGAAGACGCGCACACGCGCGGTGTCGTCGGGTATTTGGAAACTCGCCTTGCCTACCCCCTGAAGTTTAGATAAACCGTCCGCGGCTCTTTTTTCCAGATGGGTTTTCTGTGCGCATCTTCCTCTAAGCATGTGGGCCGCCTGTCCAGTATGGATGGCGGCCCAATCGGTATCGTACTGGTGTCTGTCACAACCTTCCA
>CAIYQO010000035.1 GCA_903928345.1 uncultured bacterium
CCGGCCAGCGCCGCGTAACGGCCCTGAACACAGCCGGGCACCAACCGAGCGACAGCCCCCACACGGAGCGGACGCAGGACCCACTATCGCTGGCGGGAGGAAGACCGAGCGCTCGCGGCGAAATTATCAAAACTTCAGTTACGAGTGACAATACCTACACCCGGATCACTCGTCGCACATCCACGCCACCCGCCCCCGTTCTCCCATTCCCCCATTCGCCCGACTATGTTACAATGCACCGGGCGGTTTGCGCCGCGCCGGACACTTTACGTATGAGCAGCCCGTCACTGTATATCGTCATTGCCGCCACGGGGCTGGCCTTTCTGGTCACCTTTATCACCGCCTTCCCGGTGATCGCGTACCTGCGCGCGAAGAAGCTGGGGCAGCAGATTCGCGAGGAGGGGCCGCAGCGTCACCAGGGTAAGGCCGGCACCCCCACCATGGGCGGCGTCGTGATTCTGGCCGGCGCCACCGCGGGCACGCTCTTCGCCACATTGGTCCCCTGGTTCACCGATCCCCAGGCCTCGCATGTGCACCTGCGTGCCGCGCTGCTGCTGCTCGCCCTCACGTTGGCGGTGGCGGGCATCGGGGGCATCGACGACTGGGGTAAGATTCGCCGCGGTCGCTCGCTGGGGCTGAAAGCGCGCGAGAAGCTCATCCTGCAGTTCGTGGCGGCCTTCCTCTTCCTCATGGTGCTCATCGGGGCGCAGCATCACGACATGGCCATCGGTCTGCCCGGCCACGTCACGATCGCGTTGCACTGGCTCTACTGGCCGGTGGCGCTCCTCTTTATCGCCGGCATGAGCAACGCGGTGAACCTGACCGACGGGCTGGACGGCCTGGCCGCGGGGGTCTCCGCCATCGTGTGCTTCGCGCTGGCGATCCTTGCCTGGTGGAGCGGCCCCGCGACGCTGGGCCACGTGGTCGCCGGCTTCTGTGCCAGCCTGGGCGCGGCCTGCCTGGCCTTCCTGTGGTTCAACCGCCACCCCGCCAAAGTCTTCATGGGCGACACCGGCTCGCTGGCCATCGGCGCCGCGCTGGCCGGCGCCGCGCTGGTGGTACAGCAGGAAGTACTGCTGCTGCTCATCGGGCTGATCTACTGCATCGAAGTAGGCTCGGTGGTGCTGCAGGTGGGGTATTTCAAACTGACGCACGGCAAGCGCATCTTCCGCATGAGCCCCTTCCACCATCACCTGGAGCTGGGGGGCTGGAGCGAGCCGCAAGTCGTCACCAGCGCGTGGCTTCTCGGCCTGCTCACCGCCACCGCGGCCATCCTGATCTACCACTTCGCGAAGTAAGGCACTATGCCCGATCCCACACCACCGCAGGCGCCCGCGGGGCTGGACGTGCTCACCACGTGGATCGGGCGCGCCTTCCGCCTGTTCGGCGCCGCCTGGCCGGCGTGGCTGGTCGCCGGCCTGCTCGCCTGGGTGGTGCTCCTCGCCTGCTTCGTCCTCCCGCTCCCCTACCTGCGCGCGGAGATCACCCCACTGCTGCAACCGCCGCGCGGTCTGGATGACCTGGAGTTTTTCGCCCACCTGACCGCCTCCTTGCCGCACCTGCTGCTCGTCCTCGGCGGGGTGGCGCTGCTCTACTCGCTGCTGCAGATCTTCTTCGTCGGCGGGTTCGTGCGGATGGCCGGGTGGCAGCTCGACGGGCAGGAGATCGGCGCCGCGGACATCTTCAGCGCGGGGGATGTCTTCTGGCCGTTGCTGCTCTCCCTCAGCCAGGTGATGCTCTACGTCGCCCTCGGCGCGTGCGTGTGCGTCATACCCGGACTGCTGCTGGGGGGACTCTACACCCTCACCGCCCCGCTGGTGGTGGTGCGCCGCCTGGGCCCGTGGGCAAGCATGACGGAGAGCGCCCGCCTCGCCAAACAGAATATGCCCCTCTTCGTGCTGCTGAACGTGACCGTACTCGTCATCCAGGGGATCGGCAGCGTGCTGCCCTTCGCCCTCGGCACCATCGCCACCTTCCCGCTGAGCTGGCTCATCCTCACCGTCGCCTACGCGGATATCTACGCGCCCCGGGAGACAGAGGCGTGAATGGGTGAATGGGAGAACGGGGGATGGCCGGGATTCAAGTTCGGCAACAAAATCGGTAATATTCTTGGTCACCGTTTGGAACAGGGCTAAGAGCCCGGCCCGTATCCAGGCAAGGTGAATGGTATCTCCCCTCCCCCACTCACCCACTCTCCCATTCCCTTTTCTCCCGCCCTTCCCCCGCTCGTGCTAGCGTCTCCGCCGCTTTCGTGGTATAGTGGAGGCACGCGCGATCGCGCGGCAGAGGGTTACCACCTTGATATCGCACATCCTCATGCTCGTGCTGCTGGTGGGTAGTTACCTGGTCGGTTCCTTGCCTTTCGGGGTATGGATCGGCTTGTCCTTGAAAAAGGTCGACATCCGCACACTGGGCAGCAAAAACATCGGCACCACCAATGTCCTGCGCGTGCTGGGGCCGGGGCCGGGCGGCATCGTCTGTTTCCTCGACACCGCCAAGGGTGCCGTGGCGCTCGTGGCCGCCCACTTCCTCGTGCCGCACGCGCATCCGCCGGTGCTCATCGCCATCGGGCTGGCCGCCGTGCTCGGGCACTCCTTCTCCCCCTTCCTCCGCTTTCAAGGCGGCAAGGGGGTGGCCACCTCGCTGGGCATGCTCTTCGCGTTGAGCTGGCAGGTGGCGCTGGTGGGGCTCATCGCCTGGCTCATCGTGCTCGCCGCCACGCGCTACGTCAGCCTGGCCTCGCTGGTGGCGGCCTTCACCCTGCCCTTCACACCGCCGCTCTGCCTCGCCCGCTCTGACATGGAGCCGTGGATGCTCGCTCTGGGCATCCTGGTCGCCGTGCTGGTGGCGGTAAAGCACCGCGGCAATATCGACCGCTTACTCAACGGCACCGAGCCGAAAATCGGCCAGCGTGTGTCTGCCACCTCCCCACCGGAAGGGGTATCATCATGACTTCCATTACCGTCATCGGCGCCGGCGCGTGGGGCACCACGCTGGCCGCGCTCCTCGCGCGCAAGGGTGAAACCGTGCGCCTGTGGGTGCGCGAGCCGGAGGTGGCCGCGGGCATCAACCGCGACCACGAAAACCGTTTTCTGCCCGCTATCACGCTGCCCGCGTCGCTGCGCGCCGTCACCGACATGGCGGAGGCCGCCGACGGCGCCGCGCTGCTGGTGCTCGCCGTGCCCAGCCGATGGATGCGCAGCACCTGCGCCGCGCTGAACGGGCAACTGCGCACCGTACCGCCGCTGGTGACGGTGACGAAGGGCCTGGAGATCGAAACCGGCAAGCGCATGAGCGAGGTTATCCTGGAGGAGATCCCCCGGCTGCCCGCCATCGCCGCCCTGTCCGGCCCCAACCTGGCGCTGGAGATCGCGCAAGGGCAACCCGCCGCGACGGTGATCGCCGGTAGCGACTCGCGCCTCACCGCCGACGCGCAGGAGTTGTTCATGACCCCGCTCTTCCGCCCCTACACCTCCGCGGACATCGTGGGCGTAGAGATGTGCGGCGCGGTGAAGAACGTGATCGCCATCGGCATGGGCATCTGCGAAGGCATGGGCTATGGGGATAACGCCAAGGCCGCCCTGCTCACCCGCGCGGTGGCGGAGATCGGCCGGCTGACCCAGCACATGGGCGGACAGGCGGAAACGGTGGCCGGCCTCTCCGGCGTGGGCGACCTGATGGCCACCTGCTTCTCCCCCTTGAGCCGCAACCACCGCGTGGGGCTGGCGCTGGGCCGCGGCCAGGACGCCGCCGGCGCGCTGGGCGACTCCGGCCAGGTGGCCGAGGGCGTGCCCACCACCGACGCCGTCATCCGCCTCGCCCGCCGCCTCGCCGTGGAAATGCCCATCTGCGAGCAGGTCTACGCCATCCTCTTCGACCACCAGCCCCCCGCCAACGCCGTCGCCACCCTGATGACGCGCGAACGCCGGATGGAAAAACTGGCGGGTTAACGTGGCAAGTTCTTTGGGAGGGCGAGCGTACCCGCGAGCCGTATGCGGCTGAACCAGGAATAAATGAAGAGACGGCCTGTGCGTAGAATCTGTTCTCACGCACAGGCCGTCTTTTATTAGCTGATTTCCTGCTCAACCGCTCGCGGCTCGCGGGTACGCTCGCCCTCCCAGGGGTGATTGTTACTTCCCCGCTACGCCTGCCCCTTCCGGCTATACCGTGTTTCCAGCGGGGGGATGCGGAATTCCATCTCCGGCTCGTTGGTGGCGCGGCGGATTTTGCGAAAGAGCAGCGGGGTGAAGGTGTTCCAGCGGATGTTGATGCGCGGCAGGCTGAGGTTATCGCTGCGCAGGTTCACCACACCGCGGTTCGTTGTCACGCCGTACAGATACCCCGCGTCGGCGGAGGCGTCGCGCACGCGGCGGTCCCACGCACCGTAGGGGTAGGCCAGGCTGACCACCGGGCGCTGCACCAGGTCCTCCAGCGCGTGCTTGGAATCCACCAACTCGGCGCGCAACTCGGCGTCGGAGAGTTCCGGCAGTTGCGCGTGGGTCATGGTGTGCGACCCGATCTCTATGCCCGCCGCCGCCAGCTCGTGAATCTGCGCCGTGCTGAGCATCCGGTTCGGCGCGTCACCGATCCGCACGTCCCACTCGTTCGTTTTGCCGATGCCGGCCACGACCACGAAGATCGTCGCGGGCACCTGCAGCGCGGTGAGGATGGGGAAGGCCATGCGGTAGACGCTCTCGAACCCGTCGTCGAAGGTCACGGCGAAGTGGTCGGTGAGTTGCACGGGGTCGCCGGCCAGGTCGGCCAGCGTGACGCCGTGGTAGCCCCGGTGCACCAGCGCGGCCAGTTGCATGCGAAAGATCATCGGGATGGTGTATTGCTGTCGGACAATCGTCCGGACAAACGGATTCCCCATCCGATGATACATGAGCACCAATGAGCTGCGTGGCGTGGGCGGCGTCATAAACAGGCTATCTCCGGCACGCCCAGGCGTGCCGGAGATAGTATAGGCGTCTCATCGCCGTACGTCAACATCAGGCTTGCCCGAGTACCCGGCGATATACCGCTTCGATCCCCGCCACCTGCAAGTCCACGGTGTGCCGGGTCGCGGCGCGGGTGCGGGCGGCGGCGCCCAGCGCGCGGGAGAGGTCCGGCGCGTCGGCCAGGCGGGTCATTGCGGTGTGCAGGCCGTCGGCGTCGCGCGGGGCGAGCAGGTAGCCCGTCTCCCCGTCGACCACCACTTCGTGGATACCCCCCACCGTGGTGCCGATCACCGCGCGCCCGCACGCCATCGCTTCCAGCACGATCAGCGGCATGCCTTCCGATTCGCTGGGCAGCACCAGGCAATCCACCGCCGCCAGCGAGGCGCGCACGTCATCGCTGAAGCCGGAAAAGGTGACCGCGTCGCCCAGCCCGAGTGCCGCCGTGCGCTCCTGCAGATACCCTTCCAGCGGGCCGCTGCCCACGAAGAGCAGGCGCAGTTGCGGGCGGGTAGCCGCCAGCGCGGCAAAGGTGTCGAGGAGCATCTCCAGCCCCTTGCCTTCCGCCAGCCGCCCGATCGCCGCGAAGTAGAAGGCGTCGGGTGCCAGCCCCAGCGCCGCGCGCGCCGCGTCCTGCGGCTGGGGCGTAAAGAAGGCGGTGTCTACCCCGGTGCGCACGGTGGTGAGGCGTTCGGCGCGCATCCCCTGCGCGATAAGGTCGGTGCGCAGCGCGTCGCTCACCGTAATCAGGTGGTCGGCGACGGCAAAGGCCCAGCGCGAGTGCCGCCCGTGCACCGTGCCGACCACCGGCACGTGCGCCATCTTGCCGCCCAACGCACAGGGCACCGATGCGCCGTTATCGTGGATGTTCAGCAGCTCCGCGCCCAGCGCGCGCACGGCGTGCGCCACGCGGAAGGGGGACTGAAAATTGATGTCGCTGCGGATCCATTCCCACGCCACCGGCATGTCCAGCGTGGTCAGCGGCTCGCGCAGCACGGAGTCGGGGGGGAGGATGAAGGTCACCCGGTGCCCGCGCCCGCGCAAGCGACCGGCCAGGTCGAGCACGTAGCGCTCCGCGCCGCCGAAGTCGCGCCCGACGAGGATCTGCGCCACCGCCAGGCGGTGGTCGCTCGTCGTCGCGGTGTCGGGGCGGGGCATGGTGACCATGGGTGGCTATTTCCTCCCGAGCAGAAAGAGCCCGTATTCGCCGCGCCAGTCGGCGCCGAGGTGAATCGTGCGGGCGCGGGCGCCATCGATGGTCAGCGCCACGCGCTCCAGAATAGTGAAGGATTCGCGCGCGCAAAAATCCTCGAAATCCGCCAGCGTGATCAGGCGAATATTCGGCGTGTTATACCACGCGTAAGGCAGCGCCGGCGAGATGGGCAACGTGCCGTGCAACAGCAGGTGCAGGCGGATGCGCCAGAAGGCGAAGTTGGGGAAGCTTACAATGGCCCGCGGGGCTACGCGCAGCATGGCGCGGATCACCTCGTCGGGGTCGGGCACCTGCTGCAGCGTGCGGCTGAGGATCACCACGTCGCTGGCGTCATTGGGCAGATCGCCCAGGCCTTCGTGCAGGTCCCCGTGAAAGACGCTCAGCCCCTTGGCGATGCACGCGGTGACGGAGGGCTGATGCCGGTCCACCCCGCGCGCCACGGCGCCCTTCTCGCGCACCAGGCGCTCCATCAGCTCCCCGGTGCCGCAGCCCAGGTCCAGCACGCGCACGCCGCGGTCGACCAGACTGACGATGATGTCGAAGTCCGGCCGCCCGTCCCCGGACAACAGCAACGGTTGCGCATCCGCATAGGTAACCACACCGCACATTGTACCAATTTCCCTACCGCCTGCCAAATCGCGCACCGAACGCATCCTGCGGCTGCAAGCGTGCCGCCACGTGGAAACGGGCGGTGATGACGCGGCATTCTCTCAACTTTAGCACAACAAATGCTTGACGTTCTTTTAAGTAAGCGCTAAAATTACTGAATTCTGGTGAATCGGAATAATCGAGAAAGGACACACCTCTCATGCGCAACCGGAAAGGGTTCACCCTCATCGAACTCCTCGTCGTGATCGCGATAATCGCGATTCTCGCCGCTATCCTCTTCCCCGTCTTCGCGAAAGCGCGCGAAAAGGCACGGCAAGCGTCGTGCATGAACAACCTGAAGCAGATCGCCACCGCGGCCTTGATGTGGGCGCAGGACAATAACGAGATGCTTCCCGACGACGGCGCGTTCTGGGGCGCCGTCAACCTCGACCGCGGGGTGCTGAAATGCCCCACCAAGTCGCGCCTGGCCAACGGCTACGTCTACAACAGCGGCATCTCCGGCCTGGCGCTGGGGAAAATCATCGATAGCTCCGGCACGGCGTTGATCGGCGACGGCGACAACACCGGGAACGCCACCGCGGCCTACCCCAACGTCGCCTACAAGCCCTCCGACTTTGACACCTCCCGCCATAGCAGCAAAGCGCTGGCCTCCTTCGTCGACGGCCACGTGGAAGCCTCCGCCGACCTGACGCAGAACATGTACAACTGGGTGTCCGGCCTCAACAAAGCCTACACCTACAGTGCCGTCACCTACGGCAACGCCAACTGGACCGGCGCCGCCGGCGCGGCATGGAACGTGGGCAACCTGTGGGACGGCAAGGCCCTCGCCAACACCAGCAACGCCTACTACTTCCTGTGGGCCATCAACCATCCGGACTTCACCGCGGCATGGCTCCAGCTCGATATGGGCACCCCCACCACCATCTCCGCCATCGCCTGGGGTAACTACGGCTGCACCAGCGACAACTTCACCAACCGCATGACCGGCAACATGAAGATCTGGGTGGACAACGTGCAGACCGCCAGCATCGCCTACACCGGCGGCAACATCGCGTCCTTGCCCATTCTGCCCGCGGCAGGTGGGCACGCCGCCACCCCGACGGCCACCGGCACGTGCACGCAATGGAACGCCACCACCCTGGCCGGCGGCTACACCGCCATCTCCATCTACCCGCCGGTCACCGGGGAATACATCACCATCCAACCCACATCCACCGGCGGTGCCACCGACTGGTGCGGCGGCTGCGAAGTCGGCGTCGCCACGAAGTAACACCCTCGTCCACGACACGGCGCGCGGGGGCTACCCCCGCGCGCCGTTTCCATCATCCTTGAAATGACTTACCCAAGCATCGACAACAGGAGAGCCGACCATCCAACCCACCGTGCCATCCCCCCCATCCCTTTCATCCCTGTGAATTATCCCCCTCCCCAGTGTCATCCGCCAACAACACAAACATAACAAAACTACTATACTTTTCTTACCCCCACAAATGTATGTTTTCATGGGTTCATCTCACGGCACACCGGTGCTTGCACCGCCCTCCCATCTCCGCTACACTACCCCTGTGGAACTGATCGTCTCGCATACCAATGCGGACTTCGATGCGCTGGGGAGCATGGTGGCGGCGTCGCTGCTGTATCCCGCGGCGGTGCTGGCGCTGCCGGGCGGGGCGGATCGCAACGTGCGCGAGTTCCTGGCGCTGCACGGCGAGGCGCTGCGCCTCACCCCGCCGCAGGAGGTGCCGCTGGAGCGCGTGCGGCGGCTGATCGTGGTGGAGACACAGCACGCCAAACGCCTCGGGCGCTTCGCCGCGCTGCTGGAGCGCCCCAACGTGGAGGTGATCCTCTACGACCACCATGAGCCCCACGAACCCACCATCCCCGCCGGGGAGCGCACCATCGCGACCTACGGCGCCTGCACCACGCTGATGGTCGACCTGCTGCGCCGGCGGGACATCGCGGTGGACCCGCTGCGCGCCACCGTGCTGGCGCTGGGCATCTACGAAGACACCGGCAGCCTCACCTTCGGCGCCACGACGCCGGAAGACGTGGAGGCCGCCGCCTGGTTGCTGCGCCAGGGGGCGAGTCTGGACCTGGTGGCGCAGTTCATCAACCGCACCCTCACCGAGAGCCAGCGGCGCCTCCTCAACGTGCTGCTGGCGAGCGCGGAGCACCACCGCGTGCACGGGATACAGATCCTCGTGGCCGTGGCCGACGCGTCCGGCTCCGCCGACGAGTTGTCCCTGCTCGCGCACAAGCTGCGCGACCTGGAGAGCAGCGACGCCGTCTTCGCCCTCTTCCGCCTGGACAGCGCCGTGCTGCTGGTGGCGCGCAGCAGCGTGGACGCGGTGAACGCGGGCGCCATCGCGCGCGTCTTCGGCGGGGGGGGCCACGACCGCGCGGCCTCGGCGATGCTCCACCACCTGCCGCTGGAGACGGTGAAGCATGAGTTGCTGACCGAGTTGGAACGCGCGGTGCAGCCGCGCGTGACCGCCGCCACCCTGATGAGCTACCCGGTGCGCACCATCGCCCCCGAGACGACGATGGAGGAGGCCGCCCGGTTGATGTTGCGCTACGGCCACGGCGGCTTAACGGTGATGGACGGCGATCATGTGGCGGGCACCATCTCCCGCCGCGACGTGGACCGCGCCCTGCACCACGGCTTTCCCCACGCGCCGGTGCGCGGTTACCTGGGACGCGAGGTGGTGACGCTGACCCCCGACACCCCGCTGCCGGAGATCGAGCGCATCATGATCGAGCGCCACGCGGGGCGCCTGCCAGTGCTTGACGACGGGCGGTTGGTCGGCATCGTGACACGCAGCGACATTCTGCGCGCCCTCCACGGGGAGCGGTATGCCGCGCACCACACCCTGTTCGGCACCGCCGGACCCCCGCGCAACCTGTGGCTGCTGGTCGAAGCGCGCGTGCCCGCGGCGGAGCAGGCGCTGCTGACGGCCATCGCGGAGATCGCCGCGGAACTGGGGCTACTCGTCTACCTGGTCGGCGGGGCGGTGCGCGACCTGCTGCTGGGCAACCCCACCCTCGACCTGGATCTGCTGGTCGAAGGCGAAGGCATTTCGCTGGCGGAGGAGGTGGGGCGGCGGCTGGGCGGCCACGTGGTGACGCACCCGAAGTTCCACACCGGCACGGTCACTCTGCCCGACGGGCGCTCGGTGGATTTCGCCACCGCGCGCACGGAATACTACCCCTACCCCGCCGCGCTGCCCACCGCCGAACACAGCACGGTGCGCGAGGACCTGTACCGCCGCGACTTCACCCTCAACGCCATGGCGATGGCGCTCAACGGGCCGGAGCGCGGGGGGGTGCTCGACCCCTTCGGCGGCGGACGGGATCTCGCCGACGGCGCCTTGCGCGTGCTGCACGCGTTGAGCTTCGTGGAAGACCCCACGCGCATCCTACGCGCGGTACGCTTCGAGGCACGCTTCGGTTTTGCCATGGAGCCGCGCACCGAGGCGCTGGCCCGCCATGCCATCGCACTGGAACTGCTGGACCGCCTCTCCGGCGCGCGCGTGCGCGAGGAGTTACTGGCGCTCTTTGCGCACCCCCACCCCGACTTCGCGCTGCGCCGCCTCGACACGCTGGGCGTGTTGCCCGCGCTGGAGGCCGAGTGGCACGTCACCGGCCCGACATCCGCGTATGCCCGCCTGGAAGACGCGCTGGCATGGGCGGCCAGTGAGCCGGCGGTAGCGGCACACCTCATCGACCCCGCGCACCAGCGGCTGCTCCTCGTCTTCACCACGCTCACGCCGGAGGCGGGAGGACGGCTGGCCGCCCGCCTGCGTCTGCGCCGTCGTGAGACGCTGCTGGCCGCCGCAGCCCCCGCGCTGCCCGACCTCGCCGCCGCGCTGGCGCACCCGCTGCCCCCCAGCGCCGTCGACGCGCGCCTCGCCCCCCTCGCCGTGCCGCTGTGCCTGCTGCTGCTGGCCCTGACCGACGACGCTGATGTGCGGGAGACGGTGCACACGCACCTGACGCACACCCGCCACCTGCCGCCGCTGCTCTCCGGCGACGACCTGCGCGGCCTGGGCATCCCCCGCGGCCCCGTCTACGCCCGCATCATGCGCGCCCTCCGCACCGCCCAACTCGACGGCCAACTATCCACCCGCGAGGAGGCCCAGGCAATGGCGAAAGCGCTGGCAGACGAGGGATAACGAAGAGAAACCACAGATTACACAGATTTTCACAGATTATTCATTTGGATTGAATCGGGTTTGTTGATTTTAACCAGGCGGAAAGGTTATTCGTAAGGTGAAGAGAACGCTATGTGCATAAAGGCAAGTCTCGCTTAACCATGGAGGTGAAGCATGAACAAACGCTGGCTCTGGCTTATAATCTGTACGTTCGTGCTGATTGTCATAGCCTCACTATTGTTCCCGCTGCTGAATCCCGATTGGCATTGGATGACGCGTCAGCGTTATGCCTCCCCAACGCCGGTCTTCACCGGGCAATCGATTGATTTATACCAGACAGCCATTGTGCCCACCCTCGATAGCCCGATTCCCGCCGGAAAGAACGCCATCTGGTGCGCCACCTTTCCGATGGCATGGCGGCAGGCGCAGAATACCGTGTTTCATGCGCCGATCCTCGTCGATGGCGCCAAGCAAGTAGCGCAACGGCTAAACACTGCACCGCTCGATGACATCAACCTTATCCCCGCCGATTCGTACGTCAATGCCGGTCGCATCGAGGATGGCATCATCGCCAAAATTCGGCAGGAGATGACGCAGAAATTCCCTGCCGTGCCCGCAGCTTCCCTCCCGATGCCGGCTACCGGACCGGGAATCGAGGCGTATGCTTACCTCAACGTGCACCTGAAGTTTACGCAGCCTTTTTGTGATCTGGGCACCAACCATCTCTTTCTGGATGATGCGCAACACGATACGACAATCAAATCTTTCGGCATCACGAAGGAGTTGCGTGAGTTAGATCCGGTGCGGCAGCAAGTGCAGGTATTGTACTACGACCGTGATACGCACAAGGTGATTGTAGCTTCTGGCTCCAAGTATACTCATTATATCGTGGACTGCGCCGTCGACCTTTGTGCAACATCGCAACCATACCGTATCATATTGGCCTCGTTGCCGAAACCAACATCTCTGGCCGACGCCGTAGTAAAAGTGGAGAAGCACATCGCCGCCGCGGCGGAACAGCCGGAAGAAATCGAAGCCCGAGGCCCGCTGAGAGGAACGGATCGGCTTGTCGTGCCGGAAATGTGCTGGCGCCTCACCCATCACTTCGCGGAACTGGAAGGGAAACCGGTGCGGAACGCCGGTGGCATGCCGATTGTCCTAGCGAGCCAGGAGATCGACTTCACCCTCGACCGTACTGGGGCGCAGGTAACCTCGGACTCCGACCTGCATCTCCAGGCGTCGCCGAAATATCTGGAATTCACTCACCCCTTCCTGCTCCTCCTCACCCGCCGCGGTTCCAATGCCCCCTTCTTCGCGATGTGGGTCGATAACGCGGAATTGCTGGACAAATAGCTGCTTGGGGGATGAAACCACAGATTACACAGATTGAATATAAGAAAGGGGCGATGCCACAGACAGCGCCCCTTTTCCATTATCATCTGTGTGAAATCTGTGGTTTCTCGTTTCCCCCGTATTTTAGACCCCCGCGGCGCTCCACAGTTTATCGAGGTCAAGGTGCTGGCGGATGAGTTCCAGCGCGCGCTCGATTTTGCGCGGTTGGCGGACGCGCAGGTGCCCGAGCATCACCTCGATGCGCTCGATGGTGGTGAGGGTGTCGTCCTGCACCAGCAGCACGGGCACCTTCTTCTCCGCGGCGAGCGAAAGCAGGATATTCGTCGGGTAGATGCCGCCGGTGAGGATGAGCACCTTCGTGGAGGTTTCCAGCGCGGCGCGTTGCAGGTCGCTGCGGTCGCCGCCGGTGACCACGCCTTTGTTGACGATGCGGCGGAAGTGGCTCAGTGCGGCTTCCTCCTGCATGGCGCCCACGGCGAAGCGCTCCACCAGTTCGTCCTGGTACGCCTCGCCCACCAGCACGCGCGCGTTCAGGCCGTCCACCAACTCGGCGATAGAGATGCTGTGGATGACCGGGTCGTCGGGCAGGATGCCGAAGACGGGCACGCCGCGCGCGGTCAGGAAGGGAATCACGTCGGACTCCAACTGCTGCCGATACACGGGACGCACGGCGTTGAACACCGCACCCAGCAACCGGTCACCCAGGAGATGCTTGGCGGCGAGCAACTCGTCCACCGAGCGTTCCGGCTCATAACCGGTGATCACCAACGTGCCGGCCTCCAGCGCGCCGGCGAGTTGCCACGCCGCGAGGCCCAGTGCAGTGCCCGCGGTGAACATGGCGCCGATGCCGCCCACCAGCACCAGGTCGGCACCGGCGGAGACCTGCGCGTAGGCCGCCTGCACCTGGGGCAACAGGTCGCCCACCGTGCCGGCGAGCACCTTGCGGTGCAGATCCTCGGTCAGCGGTACGGGGCAGAGTTGTTCCGGCGGGGTCGTCAGCCCGAGGGTCTCCGCCACGAACAGGGCATCCTGATCCGTCACCACGCCGTCGACGCGCGCCGGGTAAGGCCCCATGGGTTTGAAGTAGCGTATCGCCTTGCCGCGCGACTGCAAATCTTTCGCCAGCGCGAGGGTAAGCATGCTCTTGCCGGAATACGAACGCGGGGATACGAGATACAATGCCTTGGCCATGGGACACCTCCTCAATAAGTTGCTTCCGTGGCGGAAGATGATTCAGTATACACGCGAGTTAGCGCTTTCACACCTCAAAACGGCACCCAGAGTAGAAATATGCAACTAATCTGGTATCCTACAGGTGTTCCAGCAGTTGCTCGGCACTTTGAATGTCCGTATTGGGCGGAATCTGCACGCCGAAGGGCACCTTGAGGCGCGGGTGGATGGTGACACTGTCGCTCAAGGACACCCCACCGCGCACGACCACCTCGTCGCCCACCGCCACAAAACGCTGCAGCATCACCGGGTGCTCCGACGAAGAGTGCAACTCGACCATGATGCCGGTGAGAGTATCCTCCACGTGGCTGTGCGGGCCGAGGATGGAACCGGCGCCGATGGAGGAGCGGATGATGGTGCTGTTCTCGAAGATTTCGCAATCGTCGTCGATGTTGCACGCGGAGAGCGTGACGCCGGGATAGATATGCACGTATTTGCCGATACGCACCGGCGGACGAATCTCTACCAGCCCCTGCTCCAGCTTCTCCGCCAGCGTCAGGTGGCTCACCGGGTCGGCCAGCTCCAGCGACTCCTGGTCGATGAGCACGTGCTCGCTACCCGGGTAGACGTGGGGCATAAACGAAGTGATGGAGTCGAAGCGCCCGTGCAGCACGTCGAGCATCGTCTCCAGGTAGCTCGGGATGTTGCCCAGGTCGCCCATGCGCCCGATCTGGCAGGCGTAGACGGGGTAGTCGTGCGCCACCAGCCAGGGGAGCAGATCGCCGCCGATGTCCAGCTTGTGCTTGCGCATCTTCTGCAACTCGGGGTGACGGGCGATGTCGCGCAGCGCGAGGGAGTCCATCAGGTAGAATCCCGCGTTGGTCACCAGTGACGGCAGTTGCGGGTGCGCCTGCCCCGCCACGCCGTAATGCGCGTAGATCTCCTGCAGCGACGGTTTCTCGATGAAGCCGCGCACGCGGCCTTGTTCCGTGCGGTCGATGAGCCCGTAACGCCCGGCGATGGTTTCCGCCGGTTGCTGCGCCGCGGCGATGGTCACCACCGCCCCGCTGCGCCGGTGCGCTTCCAGCATGGCGGGCAGGTCGATGTCCAGCACCGAGTCGGTGGGGAAGACGAACGCCGTGTCGCGGATGTCGAAGTATTCCAAATTCGTCAGCGTGGCATCGGCGCTACCGGTGTTCTGCCGGTCGTAGCGCACGGGAGAATAGCGCACGCGCACCCCCAGCGTGTCGCCATAGCCGATGATGCTCTTGATCTGGTAGCGGTTCTCCTTCCCCTTGGTGACCATGATGTAGTCTTCCACGCCCTGCTGCTGGAGGATGCCGACGATCCAGTCCAGCACGCGCCGCCCGAGCAAGCGCACGGCGGCCTTCGCACGCAGATACCCCTTGGCCTTCAAACTCAGCGGCCGGAAGCGCACCCCGGCCCCGGCCGCCAACCCAATACCGATAACATGATCCATGCAGACTCCCCGTGATCCCCCCGCGCGAGCCGATCTCGCGCATGGCAGCAGTATAGCGGACACCCGTTCGGCAAGGTGTGGGGCGGAAAGCACAAGTGGGGACGAAGGGCGAAACATCGTCGTACCGCCGGCGTCTCGCCGGCACGCTTGCTACAACACGTGCCGGCG
>CAIYQO010000036.1 GCA_903928345.1 uncultured bacterium
CCCGTAACGTCCTGTGACGGGGGAAGGGAGCTGATTATCGGCAGGCGGTGTGAGTGTCATTCCCCCTCTCCCGTCACAGGACGTTACGGGGGAGGGGGTCAGGGGGGTGGGGGGCGGTCTTGTGAACGGTTTTGCAATTATCTGTAAGGAGCGAACGATGGCCGCGCGACGATTGATGATTATCGGGAGTCTGGTGCTGGCGTGCTGCGTGGGCGGTCTGGTGACCGCGCTGCTGGCCGCCCCCGAGCCGCCCCCGCCCACGGTCTTCCACACGGAGGTGCCGGCGCACACGGTGGATGTCATCGCCGCGCGGCCCACCCGCGACAGCGTGACGCTGAGCGTGCTGGCGTACCAGGAGTTGCCGGGCTGCCTCGTTTATGGCACGAAAGCTGGTGTGTTCACCCAACAGACGCCCGCCTGCATCTTTGCGAAGGATCAACCGGCGGAGATCGTGCTCACCGGTCTGCAACCGGACACGCCGTACTATTACGCGCTGCGCTCCGGCGCCGCGAATCTGGTGACGGGCGCCTTCCACACGCAGCGCGCGGCGGGGAGCGCCTTCACGATGACGATCACCGCCGACTCCCACCTCGACGAACACACCGTGCCGGCGATGTACCTGCAGACGCTGCACAACGCCGCCGCCGACACGCCGGACTTCAATATCGACCTCGGCGACACCTTCATGACGGAGAAGCACCCCGACCGCGCCTCCGCGCTGCGGCAGTATATGGCACAGCGGTATTACTTTTCGCAGATCGGGGCGCCCCTCTTTCTGACGTTGGGCAACCACGACGGCGAGACGGTACGCGAGCAGGACGGCACCGCCGACAGCAAAGCGGTGTGGTCGTGCGCGATGCGGAAGAAGTATTTCCCCTGCCCCGAGCCGGGTGCCTTCTACACCGGCAACGCCGTGCCGCACCCGCTGGCGGGCACGCTGCAGGACTACTACGCCTGGACGTGGGGCGACGCGCTCTTCATCGTGCTCGACCCCTTCTGGTACACCCCGCGCCAGCGCCGCGACGAGGATAACTGGGTGCGTACGCTGGGCAAGGAGCAATATGACTGGCTGACGCGCACGCTGGCGGGGAGCACGGCGAAGTACAAGTTCGTCTTCATCCATCACCTGGTGGGCGGGCTGGACAAGGACGCGCGAGGCGGCACCGAGGCGGCGCCGTTCTACGAATGGGGCGGGAAGAATGCCGACGGTACCGACGGCTTCGCCGCGCACCGTCCCGGTTGGGCGCTGCCCATCCACGCGCTGCTGCTGAAGTACCACGTGGCGGCGGTCTTCCACGGCCACGACCACTTCTTCGATAAGCAGACCCTGGACGGCATCGTCTACCAGGAAGTGCCGCAGCCGAGTTGGGAAGGCCGCTTCGACACCGAGCGCATCGCCGAATACGGCTACAAAAGCGGCGACATCCTCAGCTCCTCCGGCCACCTGCGCATCGCGGTGAGCCCCCAAGGTGCCGTGGTCAGCTACCTCCGCGCCGCCTTGCCCGACGCGGGGCAGAACGGCGCGGTGGCGTATACGTATACGTTGCCGCCACGGTAGCTACGGCGCCAGCGTCACCTGCACGTCGGTCAGCTCGAAGGTGCCCGCGCAGTAGTCCTGCAATGCGCCTTGTTTCGGCGCCAGCGAGAAGGTGATGATCTCGGTGGCGTGGTCGGCGACGCGGGGCACGACGTAGTCTTGCCACTCCGGCGTGATGGTGATGGTGTCCCACGGCACCGAGCCGCCCCAGGAGCGGTGCACCGACAGGTTGCGCGAGCCCGTCAGGCTGCGCGCCTTGAAGGTGAGCGTGAACGGCAGGTACGGCGGGATGGGCTGCTCGAGGAGCAGCAGCGCGCCGGCGTGCTGGCTCAACGCTCCGGTGACGAAGGGGCCGGTGAGCTTGACGCCCAGCACCTTGCCGGTAAAGCCGTCTCGCGCGACGGCGTCGCGCCACGCCAGGAACTCCGGTCCCGGTACCCAATCCACCAGCTTCCCGTCCTTCACGGCGGGCTTGCGCGTGCTCCACGCCTGGATGCGCGGCGCGGCGGCGTCGGCCAGGGTGAACTTTACCACGCGCTGGTTGCCCGTGTCGGCCACGATGGCGCGGTTGCCGGCGATGGCCACCGCGCCGGGGGCGTTGAGCTGCCCGTCGCCCGCGCCCGCGACATCCGTGCTGCCATAGCGCCACGTCGGGCGGCCCGTCGTCGCGTCGAGCAGCACCACCCGTTGGCGGTCGGTATCGCTCACCAGCAGGTTGTTCCCGTCGGCGGCCAGTCGCAGGTGCGCGCCGAAGTGCTGGTCGGGCGCGTCGCCCCAGGCGGTGAGCCGCCGCGCCACGTGCCACGCCTGGCCGGCCGGTTGCAGCCACACCACGGCATCGCCGTCGGCGACGACCAGCCCACCGTCCGGCAACACCGCCACGTCACCGGGGTTGGCCGGCGCGTCGCCGTCAATGGTCAGCGGCTTCCAGCTATCCCCTTGCGGCACCCAGTCCAGCAGATACATCCGCGCGCGCCACAGGCGGTGGGTGGCGGCGTCGCTGGCGTAGCCCCACACCACGGGCGCCGCGGGGTTGCTCACCGCAAAGCCGCGCGCCTGCGTGAAGGGCGCCGTGTGCCCCCAGGCATACTGCGCGCTCTCCCGTCCCAACGCCGGGCGCGCCACGCAGGGCACCGACGCCTGTTTGTCCGCGCGCAGCATACACACCCAGTCGCCGTGGAAGGCGCCGGGGGTCATGGGCGCGGAGACGAAGTTGGCATAGGCGGGCGCGGCGTTCGGAGCATCGTCAAAGCGCCACCAGTGCGCGCCGGTGAAGACCCAGCCGTCCGGACTCAGGTACACGTTGTCCAGCTCCGGCAGTGAGCCGTAGCGCTGCTGCAGCGTGATTTCCTGCGCGTCGGCGTCCCACGCGGCCAAGTAGGCTTGGTCGGGCAGGTGCATGGCGAGGAGCAGCGGGTCGAAGGCTTCGCCGACGCCGGCGGGGGGCAGCAGCGCCGTACCCTGGTGCACGTCGAGCACCTGGCTGACGAAGGGCGCGCGCACGTCCCAGCTCATGATCTTCCCCGGCGCGGAGACACCCGTGCGGTCCAGGCGCGCGAAGAAGCCGTACCACGCGGTGTCCCACAGCGCGCCTCCGGCGTAGGAGACGACCCCGCGGAACTGCGTGGGGTTGGCCGGCGTCTCCAGGCACTCCTTGCGCCAGAGGATCTTCCCGTTCCAGTCGACCTTCATGATTTCGTGCACATAAGGCTGGTGCATGTCGGCGCCGACGTATTTGCCGAAGTAGCCGCCCACCAGCAGCGACGGCCCGTCGGGGTCGATGGCTAGCCCTGACATTTCGCTGCCCGGCAGCGTGAACAGGGGCGCGCGTTTGGCCGTTTTCGGGTCGAAGGTCTCCACGTGCACGGTGTTGTCGTCGAGCGCGTAGCCGAAGAGCAGCTTTCCCTGCCACGGCGTGGGGCAGAGCGCGCCGCGGTAGGTGGGGAAGCCTTCCATCACGATCTTCCCTGTCGCCGCGCCGTCCATCGGCAGCGCAAAGAGCACCACGCGCTCGCCGACCTTTTTCGGCGAGTGCCCCAGCGCGTAGAGCACGCCGTCGAGCACGGCAAAGGCGGTGCTGTCGATGCGGCTGCCCGGCGGGTCGAGCGGGAAACGATGCACCAGCCGCCCGTCAAAGGTGAGGCGATTGACGGCGTCGCCACCGCTGAGCCACACGCACATGTCGCGGTCGAGGTAGACGCCGGAGGTTAGACCGCCGCCGTCCTGCGCCTTCAGCGACACATCGGCGTGCACCAGGGTAGCGCCGCTGACGCCGGAGTTGCCGAGTACCCCGGCGTAGTCCAGCCGCGCCGCCAGGGCGAAGGCCGGGAGCAGCAGCAGGAGGAAAAGGAGCCTTCTCATTGTGCCACCTCCACGGTCGTCCACTTCGTCGGGGCCAGGCGCGCCTCGGTGGGTACGTCCTCCACGATGGCGGTGTCCTTATTGGCGTAATAGGCGCGTAGGATGGTGCGCCCCCCGCCGTCGGTGCCGAAGAGCACCCCCACGTCGCCGCGCAGCGTCGCCCCCGGCTCGGGGCCGAAGCCCAGGTCGTGCCACGGCACGCGCGCCTCCAGCACGTAGCCCTTGTCCGTGCGTTGCACGGCGAGCTGCACGTCGTCCAGGGGCTGCACGCGGTCGAAGGCCACGCTGCCGGTGGGTGAGGTGAAGGTCTTCGGCGCCTTCACCGCGCTCACCGGCTGGTAGAGCATGCACACCGGCTTGCCATCGAGTACGCTGAAGAGCAGGCGCGTGTCGCCCCCCGCGGCGGTACCGAGCATCACCTCGCAAGTGTCGCCGCCTTTGAAGAGCAGCGGCGCGTCGGTGGCGGTGTTGACCAGCGGCGAGCGGTCATCCACCTGGAAGGCCGCATACAGGTTTGCATCGTCGGCGGCCAGCGACACCGACGCGCCGCGCCCCGGCCCGGCGTCGATGCGCGCGGCGTGGTCGAGCTTCCAGTCGGTCAGTGCGCCGTCGATGGTGATCTTCCCCGCCTTCGCCAGTTGCAGCGGGGCGAGGGCGACCGGCGGCACAGCCTTGGTTGCCGCGATACTCGCCGCCTGGAACTCCGCGGCGGTGATGGTCAGCGGCACGACGGCGGTGCGGATGGTGTCGAGGCCGGTCACCTCCCACACGCGCGCGTCCACGTCGCCGCCGACCAGGTACACCTTGCCGTTGTCCTTGTTGCGGAAGAAGTTGCCGGTCATGTTCTCGATGAACTGGGTGTTCGCGGTGGCGCCGCCGCCCAGGCGGTTGTCCTGGCAGCAAGCATGCACCCACAGGCCGTCGGTAGAGAGCAGGTGGTAGTTGCCGTAGTAGCCGGGCAGCGCGATCAGCCCCACACCGTTGTCCAGGTCGGCTTCGCCGATCACTTTGCCTACGCCGATGACGTAGCCGGGCTTCCAGAAAGGCGAGTCGAGGGCGAAGCCCATCCACGTGGGCCGGTAGAGCCACTGCAGCTTGCCGGCGAAGTCGTAGCAGCTCACCGCCGCCCACTTGCCGCGCATCCGGCTGTCCCCGCCTTCGGTGTCGAAGCCGTAGACGCGCCCGTGTTTCGCGTCCATAAAGAAAGAGGCATCCGGCGCTGAGAGCTTGCTGAAGAGCGGTTTCAGACCCTGCCGCGGCGTATAGACGGGCACGCCGTGCTCGGTGAAGTGATCCACCGGGATGCGGTACACGTCGGCGTTGCCGAAACCCTGGCCCCATAGCGTCAGGTCGTCGTCCACCCCGGTGAAGGTGCACGCGCCGGTGTGGTCGCTGTACTCGCGGCGCTCCACGTGCAGCTCCTCCGGTTGCACGATGCCGTCGTCGTTCAGGTCCGTCCACGTATGCCAGACCTGGTACAGTCCGTCGGGCTTACCGAGGGCCTTCTGCTGCTCCGGGGTGAACCACGTCTCGGGGTGGGGGATGCGCCCGTAGGTGCCTTCTTCGCCGCCGTCGATGTAGATCGGCACGCCGGTGCCGAAGCCGATGGACGCGCACGCCTGCAGTCGGTCGCCCTTGCGGATGAAGATCACCCCCAGCCGGTCGGAGTAGCCATGGTCGAGAAAGCCGTACTGCTGTCCCTTATAGGTGCGCAGAATCATGCGCGAGGCACGCCCGAAGAAGGAGACGGGCGTCCAGCCGTCCAGGTGCGGGCGCCACAGGGTGGTGAGGCATTTCGTCTGCCCGGTGGCGTAATCCACTTCGTACTCCACCATCTGCGCGTTGATACGGTTGGGGTGGGCGGGGTCGAGGCCGCGGTCGGTTTGCGGCACGCAGGGGCCGTGGAAGTCGCCGACGGCCTTGCCGGCGGCATCCCACACGCTCACGCGGCGCGGAAATTCGTCGTATTCCGTCACCCACAGCTTGCCGTCGGCGTCCACGGCGATGCCCGCGGGCATCAGCATCCCGGTGGCGTCGTAGGTGCCGATCCATGCGCGCCCGCCCGCCTTGCCCACTGTGCGCAGCGGCGTGCCGTCGGCCTTGAACACCTTCACCTGCATCGTCGTGCCGTCGTCGGCGGCGTAGATGGCGCCCGTCTTATCCACGGTGACGCCCCACGGACGTGTGCACGGGGCCAGCAGGGTCGTCGCGCCAGAGGCAGGGTCGATGCGTTGAATACCCTTCTCCGCCGCCACCAGCAGCGCGCCGTCGGCGGCGATGGCGATGCCGGAGGGCGCGTTGACCGGGTAGGTCTTCAGTTTCGCGCCGGTCTTCCAGTTGAACGCCGTCACCGCGTTGTCGGCGAAAAGGGCGGCGTAGACGGTGTCCCCCTGCACCGCGAGGGCGGTCAGGTTCATCCCCTGCTGCACGGGGCCGAAGTTGCCCGTTTTGCGGCGTTCGAAGAGCGGGGTGGCGGCCTCGGCGGCGAAGCGCGTGCTGTCCCACTGCGCCACGGCCAGCACCGACGCACCGAAGGGGAAGTTTTGCGGGCGTCCGGTATGCGCGTCGTAGACGGTGATCGCCGCGTTGGCCTGCCCGGTGCGCCGACCATACGCGAGGCCGTCCTGTGCCACGAAAAGGTGGTCGCCGTCGGTGGCGATGGCGGTGACGATGAAGCCCGCCTCGTTGTGCAGCGCCGGGAAGGCGCCCCACACCTTGCGGTAGACCCCGTGGGCGTCCAGTTCCTTTTGCACGCAGACCAGCCCCGGCCCGGCCTCGCAGCAGCCCCAGGCGAGGTAGACTTTGTCGCCCGCGGCGGCGGCGGCCACCGGGGGCGCCCAGTCGCCGCCCCACGCGCCGGTGCCGTCATCCGTCTTCCACGGCGGGTTGCCCGACTGGTGCAGCGAGGCGACGAACTGCTGCCCGATGTTCCGCGAGGTGAGCGTCTTCAGTTGATACGTGCCGGGGGGAATCGGCTTGCCGTCGTCGTCCAGCCCGTCCCAGGCGAGGGTGAAGTCCGCGCCGGTGTGCCCCACGCGGCGCTCGGTGACGGGCAGCGTGCGGATGAGCGCGCGCTCGGGGGAGAAGAGGCCCAGGCTGACGGAGGTGGCGCCCGCGTCGTCGAGCTTCAGGTGCAGTTGCAGCGGTTTGCCGGTGGCATCGCCCCCGGCGGCGAGCGCGGGATTCACCCGCGGCGTCACGTGGCCCTTCGCCGCGAAGGTGGCCCGGCCCCACCCGGCGGCGCTCTGATACGCGAAGCCGCGCTGGGAGGTGATCTCGTAGAAGTTGACGGTGTTCGCCGTGCCGGTGTCATTGCCCCACAACGGCTGCGCAGTGAGGGTGATGGTGTCCCCCGCCTTGGGCGCCGCGGTGTGCAGGCGCTCCCACGGGATGCGCGCCTCGAGGGTATAGCCTTTGCCGTCGGCGTCCTTTTTGAAGGCGAGGCCGGACTCCGCGCCGGTGAACGTCTGCATCCCGTGGTAGTCCATGCCGTATTCCTGGCACAGCGCGGGCTGCCCCTTCGGCGTGCAATACCACATGGTCAGGTGGCAGATGCGCGCGTTGGCGTCTTTGCCGGCGGGGTAGGGGAAGGGCGCCGCGGGGTCGCTGATCAGGCGCACCTGCAGGCAGTCGCCCATCCAACCCTCCGTCGGGTTCACCGCCGGGTCGATGGCGTTCACCAGCGGCGTGGCGTCCACCACGTGCGCGCCGATGTAGAGCGCCTTTGCGTCGTACATAAAGCCCAGGTGCAGCGAGAAGTTCGGGTAGAGCGACGGGTCGTAGCACGTCTCGACGAACCCGCTTTGATCCCACTCGCGCAGGTCGCCGTCGAGGGTGACGGCCTTCGGCGCGGGCACGATATCGACGGCGGAGAAGTTCTCCCGCGCCGACGCCGCCACCCCGAGCAGCGCGAGCCACACCACCAGCACACCGGACAACACGCGTCGTTTCATACGTTCACACTCCCACGACCGCAGTATACTGCCCCGGTGGCGGGCTGACAAGGTGACCGGGTGACCGAATGAAAAGGTGACGGGATGTCGGTTTTATTTCGTTTAACCGACAGGAAAAACGCCTTCCGGTGTGTCAAAGGGAAGTATTACGATCTTTCGCTCACTTCCCGAGGAGGCGCAATGTCCAGATTCTCGCTCGTATGGCTCGTCATCGCGCTCGCCGGCCCGGTGCTGGCGGCGCAGCTCACCCTGGTGTTGCCGTTGAACCGCACGGCGTACCAGACCAACGAACGCATCGACCTGTCGGTGGTGCGCAGCGATGCGCAGCCGCTGGCCGCCGGGGTGCTGCGCCTCACCGTCACGGGGGACGACGCTGGCGCGTTGACTTTTGGCTTCCCGGTGGATGCCGTGGCAGTGGCCGGCGCCGACGCCCGCACCACCGAGCATCTGCACCTGAACGGCTGGTTGCTGCGCCCCGGACACTACACGGTGCAAGTGGCCAGTGACGGCGCCACGGCGCAGACGAGTATCACGCTCTTCTCTCATATCCGCAAAAGCACCTACCGCACGCTGCACTGGTGGGGTCCCGGTGGGCAGGCGATGGCGCCGGAGGGGGAGAACGGCATCGGCTTCAACCTCATCTACGGCGGTACCGACGAGCCCTCTATCCGCGCTGGGGAGGACCTCATGGGGCTGGACCTGATGGGCGGCGGCCACCAGTTCGACCTGAAGATGACGAATGACTGGTCCGACCCGAACGTGTATATCGGCGCCGTGCAACGCGGCATGAACCGCGCCTTCGCCTTCCGCACCATGCCCAACGCCATCGGCGCACACCTCTACGACGAGCCCGGCCTCACCTACGGTGCGGGGCACAACGGCGAGTTCGGCCCGTGGGACATTCCCACCCAGCGCAATGCCTACAAATTTGCCTTCAACAAGGAGCAGATGTGGCATGACGAAGTGAAGCCGAACGACCCCGCCAACATGGCGCAGTGGCAGCAGACCACCGACTTCCGCCTGGGCTTCATGGACGCCTTCTGGAAAGCCTCCAACGATGCGCTGCGCCGTCTGAAACCCGGCTACCTGGTGGCGACGCAGTCGCAATACGGCTGGTGGGCGCTCTTCGACGGCTACTACTTCAACGTGGCGCGCAGCCTGCCGGTCATCAGCGGCCACGGCGGGTACGACGACTACGGCGAGCGCAACTTCAACCCGGCGCTCTACGTCGAAGCCGCGCTGCCCCGCCAGATGGACAAGCCCACCTGGTACCTGGGCGATTGGGGTGTCTACTCCAACGCGCAGATTCGCGAGGAGCACTACCTGGCCTTTTCCATCGGCATCCAGGGGATCGCCGGCGGGCCGAACATGAACGCGAACTCCGTGGGCCTCGCGGCCGGCGTGGAGACGAACAAGGCGATGGCGCGGCTGGGCACCATCTTCGCCAAGCCGGACTACACCCGGCAGGACGTCGCCATCCTCTACGCCAAATCCGACCTGACCCACGCCACGCGCTCGAAGGACTACCTTTCCACGCGCGACGCCATCGGCAAGCTGTATACCGCGACGCGCATGCTCCAGTATCCGATCACCTGCGTGCTGGAGGAGGATATCCTCGACGGCTCCGCTGCCACCCACGCGAAGGTGATCCTCATGTCGGACATCCAGTACCTGGATCCCACCGTCATCGCCGGGCTGCAGGCCTATATGCGCGCCGGCGGGCACGTGCTGATGACGGACGACTGCACGGTGGACGTGCCGGGCGCCGAGAAGATCGGCTTCCGCTACACGACGCCGCCGAAAGAGCGCGGTCCGAAGGCCTATGCCTTCCCGGAAGTCATCGCCAACGCGCAACCGCTGGCCGACGCGCTGAAGCCGAAGCTGGAGAAGATCGGCCTCGCGCCCGCCTTCGGCACCACCGCGCCGGAGATCGCCCCCGGGCGGCAGGTACGCGGCGACATCGAATATACCTTCGCCATCAACTTCACCACCACCGATAAGGCACCGGGTTGGGCCAAGCCGAACGGCACCGCAACCAATAACGACTGGGCGTCCGACGCCCACCTGGGCGACCCGTGCGCGGTCGTCTCCACGATCACCCTGCCCGACGACGGGCGGCCCGTTTACGACGCCATGCGCGGCGGGGCGCTGCCCTTCGCGAAGAAGGGGAAGGCGTTGAGCGCGCCGTTGCGCTTCGGCCCCGGCCAGATGTACGTCTTCGCGCGCACCCCGCGCCCCATCGGCGGCGTGCAGGTGCTGACCCCCACCATCACGCGCGACTTCACCCGCGAGAGCGAGCCGCTGCTGGTCAACGTGTCCGCCCTGCTGACCGACGTGCAAAACAAGGTAATCACCGGCACGGCGCCCTTCGAAATCACCGTCACCGACCCGCTGGGGGCCGTGCGCTACGACATCTACCGCGCCGGCGAGGACGGCACGTGCCATTGCGCGCTGCCGTTGGCCGCCAATGACCCCACCGGCATCTGGACGGTGGCGGTAAAGGAGCTGTTGAACAACACCGTCGGCAAGGCGACCTTTCCCTACGTTCCCGCGCCGTCCTGCGGCGCCGTGGCGGGCAAAAGCCATCGCGCGGTCTTCTTCCCGTACGATAAGGAGAACATCTACCACCTCTTCCGCGATCAGCGCGCGGTGACGCTGGTGACCGGCGATGTCCCCTACGCCCAGGCCGCGGCGGAGCACCTGCAGGCCGCACTGAAACCGTACAACGTGACGTGTACCATCGTCAGTGCCAAAGAGGCCGGCGTCGCGCGCCCGCTGTCGGACGAAGAGGCGGCCACCTGGTGCGGCATGTATGCCTCCGGCTCGTTGTCTCCCGATCAGCGGAAGAACCCGCAACTGGTCGGCTACAACTTACCCGGCCCGAGCGTGCTGCTCGGTAGTCCGAAGGATAATCCGCTCATCCAGCACCTGACCATCGCCGCGCAGAACAACGCCAGCGTGCTGCCGTATCACATCACGGCGGATTTCCCAGGCCGTGGGCATGGGTATTTGGCGTGGAACTACGCGACGCTGGGGCACGACCTGGAGACGGTGGCGTGCATCGGCACCGACGCCGCCGGGCTGGACGAAGCGGTCGGTACGCTCTTCCAACTGGCCATCGGGTTGGATCCGCTCACCCCGCTGGCGCTGCCGGTGGAAAACAGCGTCACCCCCGCGACGCGCAACACGACCCTGCCCGCGCTGCCCATCGCCTGGCAGGCGACAGCGCCGGACTCCGTGCAGACGTTGACCCTGGACGGCGCCAACCTCACCGCGTATAGCTGGGACGGCACGCTGACCACGCTGAACGCCAAGGGGAAGGTCGTCGCGACGAAGGTGGACGTGCCCGCGCCGAAAGCGGACAAGCCCTCCAAGGACATGAGCAAGCTGCCGAAGGACGTGCTGATCAAAGACCTGGCGGTCAAGCAGGTTGTGCCCGGCCCTGACGGCACCGCGGTGGTCTACTGGGGCGGCACGGTGCAGGTGATCCTGGCGGACGGCACGCTGCGCGCGCAGCAACTCCTCCCGCAGGACATCACCGCCCTCGCGTGGGACGGCGATCTCCTCGTCGCCGGTCTCGCCGGCGGCGACATCGTCGCGCTGTCCACGAAATGATCGTCTGAATGGTGGAACTGAGACGGCCATGCCATGTTTTACACACGTGGCATGGCCGTCTCGGCCTTCATGGGCGACCAACACACCGCTGTACGCCTCATATACCCGCCGGTTATTGAACAGCATCCCGCCGGCGTTTGACAGGAGAAGCGTGCGGCAGGCAGAATGACAACCAGCAGACCACTCAATCGTATAACGGAGGACATCTCCATGCCGCACGTCCTTCCCTCCCTGCGACGCCTGCTGCCGACGCTGCTCCTGCTGCTGTCGTTGCTCGCGCGGGCGGCGGACCCCACCGGCGTCTCGTTTCACCTGCCGCTCGACAACGCGGGCAAGTGCAGCGCGGTGGTGTATGATGCCTCCGGTAAGTTGGTACGCACGCTGAATTTCCTCACCGACAAGCCCCGCGGCCCGCGGGACATGCACTGGGCCGGGCTGGATGATGTCGGCCAGCCGCTGCCGCCCGGCGCGTATACCGTGCGCGCGGCGGTGAGTAACGTGCACCTGCAATACGTCATGACCATCGCCAACGGCATCCAGCCGTCCGATCCCCATGACAACGGCGGCGTGCACGCCGGGCAGGGTGTATGCGCCGACGCGGCGGGCAACGTGTGGTTCATCGGGCAGATGGGCGGCGAGGTGGCGCTCAACGTGCAGTGCCTCACCCCCGACGGCAAGCGCGTGAAGCAGTTCGAGCCGATGTTCGGCGGCAACGTGGGCGCCGTGGACGCGCACTACATCTACCTGCTCTCCGGCAACGGGGTGTATCGGCTGGACACCACCACCGGCAAACAGGCGGATTATCCCGGCAAGCCGCGCGGCATGGCGCTCTTCCCCGACACCGACGCCAAGGACGCTCCGCACGCGCATGGCCTGGCGCTGCTCGACGGCAAACTCTACCTCGCCGTCCCGAGCAGCGGCACCGTGCAGGTGATCGACGCAACGAGCGGAACGCTGGAGGCCCCCCTCACGGCGCCGGGCATCGCCGCGGTGGCCGCCGGCCCGGCACACCGGCTCTATGCGCTGCTCGACGCCGATCTGGTGGCGCTGGACACCGACGGCGGCAACCGCCGGGTGCTGGCGCACGGGCTGGTGCATCCGACCGCGCTGGCCGTCGATGGCGCGGGCAACAGCTACACCATCGAGGACGCGACGACCGTGGTGAAGCGCGCGCCGGACGGTAAGGAGCTGTACCGCCTGGGGCAAAAAGGTACCTTTTACACCCCCGAGGACGGTAAAGTGGAGCCCACGCGGTTTGCGGGGCTGGCGGCGATCACCGTGGACGCGCACGGCGACGTGTATCTCACCGAGCCGGCCCTCGGGCGCGTGCAGAAGTTCCGCGCCGACGGCAAGTTCAGTTGGGCGCAAGTGGCCATCTACGCCGAGGAGATGTGCGTGGACCCGCGGCACCCCACCGAGTTGTACGGCACCAACGGCTGTCGGCAACTGCGCCGCTACGTGCTGGACTATCGCCAACCCGGGTGGAAGCTCGATGCCGTGTGGAACACCGAGCTGATGCCCAGCAAGTTCATGACCGTGGCGATGCGCGTCTTCCCGCTGCACGGGCAACGCATCCTGGCGGTGTGGGACGCGGGCTATTACCGGCTGGACGGCTACCGTATCGTGCCGCTGCGGCACGGCGCCATGCCGATCACCGATGAGGACGGCGTGCGCCTGTGCTGGGAAAAGGATGCCGCGTATCGCCAGCCGGTGGCGGGCCTCGATGCAAAAGGCGACCCGCTGTATCGCGACGCGGATAAGCAGCTCCTGTGCAAGCCGGATCAGAGCTGGAACAAGGCGCACCACGTGGAATTCCCCTACGTCTACCACATCATTCGCGCCGACAACGACGACGCGGGCAACCTGTTCGTGATGGCGGGCGAATGGGGCAAATCCGACGGCATCGGCTACTGGCAGCGCCTCTTCAAGCAGGCGTATCTGCAAAAATACGACCGGCAGGGGCGTCTGGTGTGGAATATCGGGCAGCACACCGAGGATTGGACGAACCCCGGCGACTTCTACATGCCGAATCGCGTCGCCCTCCACGCCGGCAACGCCTACGTGATGGACGTCTCCGGTCAGCTCTCCATCTTCAACGCCGATGGGCTGATGATCGGCTTCCTGATGGGCGATTCCTACCGCGGCGAGAATTGGGAGAAGAGCCTGTATGCCGGGCAAGGCGAAAGCTGGGCGTATCACGTCTTCACCGATCCCCGCACGCGGAAGACGTATTACCTGGTGCAGAGCCACGGCGACGGCGGCTACCGCCTCTACGAAGTGTGCGGACTGCGCGATACTCGCACGTGGGCGGGCGCGGTGACGCTGACGACGCCGGCGCCCGCCAGGCCCCCCGCAGGCGAGAAGAAGGCGCGCATCTTCAGCGCGCAGCTTTACCAGCCGCGTACCCCCCCGGTGATCGACGGCGACCTGAGCGACTGGTCGGACACCGGCACGGAGATGCTCTGGCTGAAGGAGGGGCACACCGAGCTGCCCAACGCCGGCCTGCGCTTCCGCTACGACAGCACGAATCTCTACATCGCCCTGCACGTGCGCAACGACGACAGCCCGGCCATGAACGCCGAGGCCGCCGACCGCGACCTGATGTGGCGCGGTGACGCGTTGGAGTTGTACCTGGGCACCGACTTCGCGAGTTGGCACAAAGGCACCTACACGCCGACCGATTATCAGCTCATGTTCGCCGTCGGTAAAACGATGACCGGCAAGGCCTACTGCTGGACGAAGCACGAATGGGTGGACGGCTCGCAGTCGGCGTACAAAGTCGATCCCGACAAGCTGGGCTACACGCTGGAAGCGCTAGTGCCCTGGCGCTACGTCGCCTACACGCCGAAAGCCGGCGACCGCCTCCCCTTCGACATGCGCGTCATGTTGGGCAACGCCGAGGGCACGCAATACATCACCAACCTCATCTGGAGCGCCACCAACATGGCCTTCAACCAGACCGATATGTGGGGCATGGCGATGGTGCAGGGGTTCTACGCCGGGCAGTAAGCGGTCTGCGCAGGAGCTGCCGGGCGCCGTGTCGAAGTACTATCCCGATGGCACGAATCGGGTTGTTGAATATTTGCAAGCTGCCGGGCATGTCTTCGCATGAGGTGGTGGCGTGCGTGCGGCGCATCGCGGGCATGAAGCGGGTGGGGCACACCGGCACGCTGGACCCCGTGGCGGCCGGCGTGCTGCCGATCTGCCTGGGCAACGCCACGCGGCTGGCGGAGTATATCGCCGCGGGCCCGAAGACGTACCGCGCCGAGTTCCTCTTCGGCCTCGGCACGGACAGCCACGACATGGAGGGACAGATCAGCGCGCGCCTGGACGCGAGCGCACTGACGGCGGAAACGGTTGCGGCGGCGCTGCCCGGCCTCACCGGCACCTTTCCGCAGCGCCCGCCCGCGCACTCCGCCGTGCAGGTGGGCGGCATGCGCTCCTACGACCTGGCACGCCGCGGCGAGGAGGTCGAGCTGCCGTCGCGCGTGGTGACGGTGTACGATTTCACCGCCGTGGACTTCCTCCCCGGTCCGCAGGCGCGGCTCCTCGCCGACATGACCGTGAGCAAAGGCACCTACATCCGCGCGCTGGCGCGTGATCTGGGCGCGGCGGTGGGGATGCCGGCGATGCTTAGCTTTCTCGCGCGTCTCCAGGTGGGCGACTGTCGGCTGGCCGACGCCCTCACGCTGGACGAAGTGGCGGCCGCGGCGGAGGTAGACAACCTCGACGCCTGCATACGCACCCCCGATTCCGCCCTCACCCACATCCCGGCGCTGACCATCCCCGCTACGGCGGCGAAGTACCGCCTGGGCGTGGTGCACACCATGGACGGCGACCCCGGCCTCTACCGCGTCTACCAGCGCGGCTATTTTCTGGGCCTCGGTCAACTGGAAGAGGGGCGGCTGCGCCCGGTGGTGAATCTATATCCGTTGCACATCGACGGGGTGTATCTCAATGAATGAAAAATGCAAAATGCAAAATGGAAATTGAAAAATTGCACGTTGTCGGTTTGTAGGGTATGGGCGCCGTCCCATACCCTGTTACGATAACCTGATCCGATGGAGCTGCGGGAAAAGGTCATCGACTTTTTCCTGGGAACTCCAGCGGTTCACACATACGACAACACGGCGTGGGACGGCGCCCATGCCCTACCGTTTTCTTCGCAGCAGGGATATCATGGCTCGGTTCTGGTTGGCATGTACGGTCATACTCTTGTGTCTCGCGGCAGTGGCGGATGACGTCGCGCCGCAGCGGCTGGTGCTGTTGCGCGGGGTGATCGCCTTTGGGCGCGGGGAGATGCCCGCAGCGGAGGAGAACCTGCGCGAGGCGGCGCGAATGAACACCGAGGACTGGCACATCCAGATCCTCTACGGGCAGGCGCTGGCGGCGGCGGGGCAAAAGGAATACGCCAAGTCGCAATTCCGCCGCGCGGTGCTGCTGGCGCCCACGCGCCCCGAGCCGTGGGAAGCGATGGCGCAGGCGGGACGCGATTTGAACGACCGCCCACTGGAGATCGCCGCCCTCACCGGTTTGCTGCGGCTGATGCCGGAAAATCCCGCCCTGCTGCAACGCCTGGGGGACGCGTATCAAGCGTTGGGCCAGGTGGACAACGTGGCGCATATGGCGGCTACCTGGCAGGCGATGTTGCCGCCGCTGCACCTGGAGGCGCGCTACGCGGTGAACGGGCGCACGCTGGGGCTGGACGAATTACGCGCACAGGCGAAGCCGGACCCGCACATCTCCGGCCTCTTCGCCGCGCTGGCCTGCGAGGAGTGGCGCGCGGGCAACAAAGACGCCGCACGTGCTGCGCTGGCGCGGTTGTACAAGCTCAACCTGCGCGACGTGGGCGTTATCGCCAACTACGTGCATATCAGCCTGCTCACCGGCCACCCCGAAGAAGCCCTGCCCGTGCTGCAGGCCGCGGCGCCGCTGGGCGATTATAGCCTCGACCGCACGCTGGCGCTGTGGAGCGTCGCCGCCGGCAAATACACCGACGCCATCGAACCGCTGCAGCGCCTGCTGCTGCGCAACCAGGTGGACGCCCCCCTCAACCGCCAGCTCGGGATCGCGGCGCTGTTGGGCGGCAACCTGGACGTGGCCCTCTCCGCGCTGCGCCTCTCCTGGCTCAAGGAGCCCGACAATATCACCGCGCAGGCGTATGCCACCGCGCTACTCGCTGCCGGACGCGTGGTGGACGCCGAGGATCTGCTCAAGCGCGCCGCCGCGACCTTCCCCGAGGAGACGATGCTCAAGGTGCTCCTCGCCCAACTCTACCGCGACTCGGGGCGCATCACGCTCTCCGCGGACACGCTGGCGGAGGTGGCGAAGGGGCGGCCCGAGAGCATCGAGCTGTACCAGCTCGCCGGCGAGCGCTACATGGCGGCGCAATACCTGCCGCGCGCCTTCGCGGTGGCCTGCGCGCTGCGCGACGCCTACCCCGACGACGTGGTGGCGCTGCACGCCGCGGTGGAACTCTTCCGCCGCCAGGCCTCCTATGCCGACGCGCGGCTGGTGCTCACGCGCTACCTGGGGCCGAACATCGACTCCCCGCTGGCGTGGGAGCAGATCATGCTCGAAGTGGCGCACTACGCGTTAGAGGACAACCGCCCGCAGGAGGCGGTGGCCGCGCTGGACGAGGTGTTGCACAATAATTACGCCAGTCGGCAGGCGTATGAGGAGATGGGGCGGCTGTACCAGCAGCGCGGGCAATGGACGGAGGCGATGCGCCTCTATGGTCAGGCGCTGCTGCGCTGGCGCGACGACGTACCCTTCCTGATGAGCCAGGGGCGCGCGGCGCGCGAGGCGGGCAACTATCCGCTGGCGGCCAAGTGCTACGCGCGCGCCGCCGCGCTGACGAAATCCCCCGATCCGTGGCTGGAGTGGGCCGACCTGGACCTGCTGCAAGGCGACGACGCGCACGCGAAAAGCTGCTGGCAAACCGCCGAAACGCTGCCCGACGGCGCCGTGCGCGCCGAACTGGGCCTGCTGGCGTACTACGACCGCGCGAAGGACGCCGCGCAGGCGGCGGCCACGCTGGATGCGCTGCTGGCCCACCTCACCGCGTCGCGCGCCGTGCGCGTGGCTGAGTGGAAGACGGCCTTGGACAGCCAGGGCGTCGTTGCCACCGACGGCGAAATGCAGGCGCTGCTGCTGCTGGACCCCGCCCTCACCGACCCCGCCCCGCTCCTCGCCCGCCAACAGGCGGGGAAAGCGGCGCCGTAGGTCGCGATGCAGAAGGGCGCATGGAGAAGACGGAATTGGGGAAAAGATTATGATACTGAAGTTTTGATAATTTCGCCGCGAGCGCTCGGTCTTCCTCCCGCCAGCGATAGTGGGTCCTGCGTCCGCTCCGTGTGGGGGCTGTCGCTCGGTTGGTGCCCGGCTGTGTTCAGGGCCGTTACGCGGCGCTGGCCGG
>CAIYQO010000037.1 GCA_903928345.1 uncultured bacterium
CCGGCCAGCGCCGCGTAACGGCCCTGAACACAGCCGGGCACCAACCGAGCGACAGCCCCCACACGGAGCGGACGCAGGACCCACTATCGCTGGCGGGAGGAAGACCGAGCGCTCGCGGCGAAATTATCAAAACTTCAGTATAAGGAGTCCGCGTGCCCGACACATCCGCCTTCGGCGTCCTCGATCTGCTCTGCATGATCGAGGAATCCATCAGCCGTCTCTACCTGGCCTATGGCGACCGCTTTACCGAGTATGCCGGGTTCTGGCACGAGCTGGCCGAGGACGAGCGCAAACACGCCCTCTACCTGGTGAACCTGCTCGATGCCTACGAACGCGGCACGCTGCAGGTGCAGGCACACCGCCTGAACCTGCCCGAATACGAGCATATCCTGCACACCGTGTCCGATGCGCTGCAGTTGACCGAGCACGGCGTGATGTCGCACCTGCAGGCGCTGCGCTTTGCCGGGCACCTGGAACGCACCTATTCCGAGCAGTTTCCGGAACAGGTCTTCACCACCGACGACCCCGAGTTGCAGCGCACCCTCACCGTGCTCGCCGACGACACCCGCCGCCACCGCGACTGGTTGGAGCTGAACCTGGCGCGCGAACGGGCGGCCGGCGGCGGGTAAGCCCACACCCTGGCCTTCGCGAGAACCTGTGTGCGTTGCCGGTGTCAATGGTATTAAGACGAATTCAGCTCACCTGTCACCGTACCCTAACCCCCCAGCCTCCTCTCCCAGCGGGATGAGGGGGAGTAGGCGATCTTCTAATCGTAATCGTGCGCGCAATCATACTGCGCTTGGAAAAACCCTCTGGGTTTAGGAAAAGCGGTCGATTACGATTACGCGCACGAGTACGAGCACGAATTGTCAGGGGTGAAGGCACGGTAACCCGGAGGCGACACATGGTCTGGCGCGTGTTTCTGCTGGTGCTCCTTGGCGCGACGGGGGCGGGGGCGGCGTTGCGGCTGCCCGCGGTCCTCGGCAGCGACATGGTGCTCCCGCGCGACCGGCCCACGCTCATCTGGGGCTGGGACGACCCGGGCCGCCCGGTGACGGTGACGCTGGCGGACGCGCATGCCGCGGCGGTGACCGACGCCACGGGCCACTGGCAGGTCACCCTGCCCGCCCACGCCGCCGGCGGGCCGCTGACACTGACGGTGCGCGACGGGCGTACCACCCTCACCTGCTATGACCTCCTCTTCGGCGACGTGTGGCTGTGCGCCGGGCAGGGCAACATGGCGCTGCCGTTGGCGTCGGCCTCCAACGCCGGCCTCGAAGTGCTCACCGCCAACTACCCGCGCATCCGCCTCTTCGCCGTGCCACCGTGCACCGCCGACACCCCGCAGACGGACACCGATGGCCGGTGGGCGCTCTGCGAGCCGGACGCCGCCGGACGCTGCTCCGCGGTGGGCTACTTCTTCGCCCGCGAGCTGCACAACACCCTCAACGTGCCGATCGGCCTCATCCAGGCCACCTGGACGGGCACGCCCGCGGCGGCGTGGACGCCCCTGCCGCCGCAGCCCGCCGCCGACCCGACTGCCTACGCGGACGCCTTCGCCCGCTGGCAGCGCGACACGGCCACGCTGCACGATCCCGGCAACAAAGGGGAAGCTGACGGCTGGGCGAAGCCGGCCTTCGACGCGGACACCTGGCCGACGCTGACCCTGCCCGGCTACTGGGAGGACGCCGACCCGCCGCTGAATATTGACGGCGCGGTGTGGTTCCGTCGCACGGTGACACTGCCCGCCATGTGGGAAGGGCGCGAGCTGCAACTGTCGTTGGGGGCCATCGACGACTACGACACCACCTACTTCGACGGCGTCAAAGTGGGCGCCACCGGCGCGGAAGAGCCGCACAGTTGGGGTGTCGCGCGCCATTACACCGTGCCCGCGGCGCTGGCGACCCCGGGCATGCACACGCTGGCCGTGCGCGTCTTTGACATCGGAAATACCGGCGGTTTTGCCGGCCCGGCGAAGAGCATGACGCTGGGGCCGCAGGGCACCGCCAGCCCGCTTGCCTTAGCCGGCGCATGGGCGTACAAAGTGGAGTTCGCGCGCGACCCGGCCACCATCCCTCCGCCGCCGGCGCCACCGCTCGCCCCCGACGATCCGACGCGTCCCGGCGGGCTCTTCAACGGCATGATCGCCCCTTTCACCCCGCTGGCGCTCACCGGCGTGCTCTGGTATCAGGGCGAGGCCGACATCGCGCACCCGGCGGCCTACCGCACGGGCTTCCCCGCGCTCATCACCGGCTGGCGCGCCGCGTGGAAGGCGGAGGTGCCCTTCCTCTTCGTACAGCTTCCCAACTTCGGCCCGCGCGCCGGAGCGCCGGAAATGCACCCCTGGGCGGTGCTGCGCGAGGCCCAGGCGCAAGCTCTGGCGCTGCCGCGCACCGGCATGGCGGTCACCGTGGACCTGGGCGAGGCGAACAACCTGCTCCCCGCGCGCAAACAACCGGTAGCGCACCGCCTGGCGCTGCTCGCGCTGGGCACGGTGTATAAGCAACCGGTGGAAACGAGTGGCCCCGTCTTCCAAAGCTGCACCGCGGAGGGCCGCGCCCTGCGCCTGCACTTCACCCACCTCGGCGGCGGGCTGGTCGCCCACGGCCCCCTGCGCGGCTTCGCCCTCGCCGGCGACGACGGCCTCTTCATCTGGGCCGATGCCAAAATCGACGGTGACACCGTCCTGCTCTCCAGCGACAAACTCCCCCACCCCGCCGCCGCCCGCTACGCCTGGAGCGGCAACCCCGCGGTCTCGCTCTACAACAAAGCCGCCCTCCCCACCGCGCCGTTTCGGACGGATGCGTGGTAAACCGTTAACGGATCAGGAATATTCTCAGTCACTGTTTGGAAAGGGGCTAAGAGTCCGGCCCGAATAACAGGCAAGGGTGAGCAGACCAGCACTGTGTGGAAGGTCGGCGGCAGCCCCGCGCCCGGTACCGGTGCAGTGCCTATGAACGATTTCCAATATCCGCTTGGTAGAAAACGCTCGATATATAGATCCTGTCTGCTCTTAGTCACTGTTTGGAACAGGGCGGGAGCCCGGCTCGACTCC
>CAIYQO010000038.1 GCA_903928345.1 uncultured bacterium
AAAGCCTCTGTGTCGTGAGAGTGGGTGGTACCCTCTCATTCCCCGCAGAGGCTTTTTTCGCACGTGACCCACCGCCCAGACCGACACGGCACTTGACCCCTCGGATATGGGGGCGGTGGCTTGATCTAGGATAAACCTGAGGCGGCCCCTCCGGGGCCGTTGTCCCCCCGTCAGCCTGTCACCTTGTCACCCATTCACCCCTGTCACCCTGTCACAATTTCAGGCCCCCGCTTGCTCTGCCACATCGCCCCGGCGGCGTCGGCGGCGAGGGGGGTGAGGCGCACGGTGAAGGTGGTCGGCGCGGGTTGCAGCAGGTAACCGTCCAACGGGGCGGGGCCGCAGCTCTGGCTGCCCAGGCCGTTGTGGGCGATGTCCAGGTGCACTATCGTCTCGTCGCGGCGCTTCAGGTCGTAGGTGTGGCGCGCGGCGGTGAAGTCCTCCGGCGTGTAGTGGTGCGCGCTCACGTTGAGGCGCGGCATCCCCACCGCCAGCAGACCCAGCCCGTAGGCGTCGGTGACGGCGGCCCAGCGCACGTCGGACTTGTTGCCGTTCTCCTGTGGCTTTACGTAGGGCACATACTGCTCCTGCACGGTGCCGGCGTAGACGCCCACGCGGGCGCCCTCCTGCTTGTCGATGTAGCTCTCGTGCGGGCCGCGGCCATACCAGGCGAAGCGGTCGAGGGTTCCCGGCAGGCGCAGTTGCAGCCCCAGCCGCGGCAACGGGGGCAGCTCGCGTTGCGGGGTCACCGTGGTTTCCACCAGCACGTCGCCGGAGCCGTAGATGGTGTAGACGTAGCGCACGGCAAAGTCCGGGCGCTGCGAGGCCGGCGCCAGCATGCTGTCCACCGTGACGCGTACCGCCCCGTCGTACAGCGCCTCCACCGCGGTGCCGGCGACGCGGTGCTGCAGGCGGTCGAAGCCGTGGGCGCGCCACTGTTGGGCCACCAGGCTGTCGTTGTCCGTCGGCGCGCGCCAGACGTAGAGGCGCGGCCCGGCGGTGAGCAGTGGCGTCTCCTGGAAGACCCACCGCGCGATGGTGCCCTGCGTGCGGTCGAAGACGAGGGAGAAGCCGTCGCCTTCGATGAGCAGGTCGTCCCAGCACTCCTCCACGCTCAGGCCGGGCATGCTTGCGACCGCGACGACCGGCGCCGGGGCGCTGAGCGGCAGCGGCACCTGCGCCCACGCCACCTCGAAGCCGCGCGGTGCCCAGAGGGTGTCCGCGGCGAGGGTGAAGGAGAAGTCGAGCCGGTACTCCGCCCCCGGTGCGGGCGTGGGGAGGGTGTAAGGCAGCGTAACGGTGGTCGTGCCGCCGGCGGGCACGTTCAGCGTGGGCAGCGTACCCTGCTGCAGCGGCGTGCCGTCACAGACGAGTTGCCAGGCGCCTATCAGGTGGGCGAGCGAGGCGAAGGTGTAGCGGTTGCCGATTTTCACCGTGCCTGCCGCCAAATCCACCGCCGTGACCGTCACCGGCTCGATAATCTTTTTATACTCCGTGAGCCCGGTGTGCGGGATGCGGTCGGGGAAGACCAGCCCGTCGATGCAGAAGTTGCCGTCGTTGGGCGTGTCGCCGAAGTCGCCGCCGTAGGCGAACCACTCCTCGCCGTCCTCGGTAAACCGGCGGATGCCGTGATCCGTCCACTCCCAGATGCACACGCCCAGCAGGCGTGGGTATTGGCGGATCGCCTCCCAGTACTCCTTCAGGTTGCCCGGGCCGTTGCCCATTGCGTGCGCGTATTCGCACATGAAGTACGGGCGCGGGTCATCGGTGCGCTGCCCTTCTTCGATGATACTCGCCACGGTGGGATACATCGTACTCACGAGATCGACGCAGGAGTTGTCCTTCCCGCTCTCGCGGTTGCCCCAGCCGGTGGCGCCTTCGTAATGCACCAGGCGGGTGGGGTCGTTGGCGTGCATCCAGTCGGCCATCGCCATGTGGTTGCGCCCAAAACCGCTCTCGTTGCCCAGCGACCAGATGATGATGCTGGGATGGTTCTTATCCCGCTCCACCATGCGCACGGCGCGGTCGAGGAAGGCGGCCTCCCACGCCGGGTCATCGGTCAGCGCGTCCAGCGGCTGCATGCCGTGGCATTCCAGGTCCGCCTCGTCGATGACGTACAACCCGTAGCGGTCGCACAGGTCGTACCAGCGCGGGTCGTTGGGGTAGTGGCTGGTGCGCACGGCGTTGATGTTGTGCGCCTTCATCAGCGTGATGTCCTGCACCATGGCGGCCAGTGGCACCGCGTGGCCGTAGTCGGGGTGGCTGTCGTGCCGGTTCACCCCTTGCAGCGTGAGGGGTGTACCGTTGAGCAGCACCCGCCCGTCGCGCAGCTCCACCTGGCGGAAGCCCACCGTCACCGGCAGCGTCTGCAGCAACGCGCCGTCCGGGCCAAAAAGGGAGAGCAGCAGCGTGTAAAGGTATGGCGTTTCCGCAGTCCAATGGCGCGGAGCGACCACGGGGGCTTCCAGCGTGAGGACGGTTTCCTCCTCCGCGGGCAGCGTGCCCCCGCCCGCCAGCGGCAGGTCGAAGAGCACCGTGTCGCCGTCGAGCAGCCGCGCGGTGGCGGTGAACTGCGTGGCGCCGGTATCGCCGTCGTTGCGCAGCACCGCCTGCACGGCGAGCACGGCGTCGGTGTAGGTCGCGTCGAAGCGGGTGGTCACGCGCGCGTCGCGCAGGCGCACCTCCGGCGTGGCGAGCAGGTACACGTCGCGGAAGATGCCGCTCAGCCGCCACATGTCCTGATCTTCCAGGTAGCTGCCGTCCGACCACTGGAAGACCTGCACGGTCAGCTCGTTGGCGCCCGGCTGCAGGAAGTCGGTGACGTTGAACTCCGACGGCATGTGCGGCACCTGGCTGTACCCCACCTCGGCGCCGTTGAGATAGACGTAGAACGCGCTGTCCACGCCTTCGAAGTTGAGGAAGATCTGCTTCCCCGTCCACGCCGTGGGCACGCGGAATTCGCGTCGGTAAATCCCCACCGGGTTCTCCCGCGGCACGTGCGGTGGGTCGACGGGGAAGGGGTAGTTTACGTTGGTGTATTGCGGCGTGCCGTAGCCGTACATCTGCCAGTTGCCCGGCACGGGGATGGTGTCCCACGACGCGTCGTCGTCGAGCGCCCCACCGGGCGCCGTGCGGTAGGAGAAGTCCCAGCGCCCGTTGAGCAGCAGGAAGCAGGGGGACGCCCCGCGCTCGCCGCTCAGCGCCGCCGCCGCGTCGGCGTAGGGAAACAACGTGGCGCGCGCCGCTTCGCGGTTGCGCGACAACACGGCGGGATTCTCCCAATCAGGCACGGAGGGGTCGACGGTCGTCATGGCGGATGCTCTCCCGGATAAGGTTGCCGTCAACTTCGGCACGGGGTGGGCGGGTTCCTGCCGGAGGTGCTCCGCTGCGGTTCAGTTTAACGTTCCGCGCCTTTCGTTGCGGCCGCCATCCCCGACCCTCATACGCGTTAGCCATATTAACCGTCTGCCTGTTTCCGTGAGTTGACATGTATGCCTCCCACATCCCCTGTTACGGTGCGAACAACGCGCGCAGGCGGGCGGCGGGGATGGCGAAGCTGACGCTGTCCAGCGAGGCTTTCAGCGTGATGATGCCCACCACCTGACCGTGCTCGTCGAGCAGCGGGCCACCGGAGTTTCCGGGGTTCACCGCCGCGGTGTGCTGCAGGTAGAAGCGGTGCTCCACCTGCCGTTCCGGCGCGCTGACGATGCCTTCGCTGATGCTCTGCGTCAGGATCTGGTCGCCCAGGCCCGGGTTGCCGATGGCGTAAACCCGGGTGCCGCCTTGCAGCGGGCCGGCAAGTATGGGCAGCGGGGTTAGGGGCGAGTCGGTGCGCAGGTGCAGCAGCGCCAGGTCGTCCTGCGGGGCGCGGTAGACCACGTCGGCGGTGATGGACGCCATGGCGCGCGCCTTGCCGTTTTTGTAGAGATACGGCGTGACGGTCACCAGACGGTCGGTCCCCACCACGTGCGCATTGGTGAGCACGTATTCCGGCGCGCCAAGGCAGATGCCCGACCCGGTGCCGTCGGTGGAGGCGATCAGCACCACGGATTCCACTGCCCGCGCGTACAGCTCCGGGCCGGTGAAGGTGTGGCTCGTGTCCGCCGCCAGCGTCAGCTTCGGCGCCGCCTGCGCCGGGGGCGCGGGGCCGCCGGTTTTCGCCAGCGCCTGCAGTGCCGCCGCGTAGTTCCCGTCTGCCAACAGCGAGGGCAGGGCGTGCACCGTCTCCTCGTCCGCGCGGTCCAGGTACCACGCCGCGGCGAGGCAGGAGAGCGTCTCGTTCTTCCGATGCCCGGTCAGGCAGAGTTGCGCCAGTGCGTTCAGCGCGCGGATCGCCAGCGCGGTGCGTCCGGCGTCGCCGTGAATCACCTGCAGGTAGACGCCTTCCGCCTCCGTGCCCTGCTGCACCAGCGCCAGCCCCTGCGCCAGGAAGAAGTGCAGCGGGTAGCAGGTGGGATGCTCCTTCACCGCCTGGCGCAGGCGGAAGAGCAGCACGCCGCGCTCGTTGTCGTTCGCGATGCCGTGCTCCGCGTCGGCAAGCAGCGTCGCCAGGTCGTCTTTTACGGCATAGTCGGGAAAGGTGCGCCACGCCGGCGGGGTAGTCGTGCGTCCCTGGGCCACGGCGCGTTGCACCTGGGCGGCCACGGTTTTTTCATCTTTCGCCGGGGTGAAGGCGGCGATGACCGGGGAGGCCTGCACGGCGGCAACCACCGGCGCCGCGGGGGTGAAGCGTGGCTCGGGGGTGGGCAGGGTCTGCGGCCAGGTCTTCGCCCGCGCCACTTCGGCGGGGAGCAGGCTGTTGCGATAGACCGCGACGCCTTTGTTCGCCCCGAGCACCAGGTAGGCGCCGTTGCCGCTCCACGCCGCGGCGGGGCGGAACATGGCGCCTTCGGCGGCGGCGGGCGTGAGACTCGTCAGGTGACTCGTGTCGGCCATGTCGTAGACGCGCGCCGTGGCGGTACTCACCCCGGCCAACTGCCCGGTGACGGGGTTGAAGGCGGCGAATTCGCTGAAGCGGGTGAGCGGATAGAAATCCAGCACCACGGAAAAGTCATCGGCGGCAAAGACGGTGACCCCTTGGCCCATTTTGCCCTGCGACGCGGACGGTTGCCAGCCTTCCATACCGATCACCGTCACCCAGTGGCCGTCGGGGCTGATATTGATGTGCCGTGCCGTGGCGGCGGCATTCAGCCGCACTTCCTCGACGAGTAAGCCGTTATCCAGCACACGCGAGCGGGTGAGCATCCCCTGTTCCACCCGTGTGGCCAGTTGGCGCAGCGCAAACGGCCCGGCGAAGGCAAACTGGTCGAAGTGGACGCGCCGGTATTCCGACACCGAGTAGCTGTAGAGCAGGTCGAGGGAGGGGTGCGCCACCACCCCGCTGCCCCCCACGCCGGTGGGGAAGATCTCCCCCGTGTCCAGGTGCATGCCCTGGATGAGGTCGTTGCCGGGGAAGAAGGCCAGATTGCGGGCGGGGAAGACGGCGATGGTGCTGGGCAGGAAGTTCACCAGCGGCACGGTGCGCAGCGTTTTGCCGGTGGTATAGTCGAACTGCACCAGCCGCGCCGGGTGTTCGAGCACCAGGTAGAGCTGGTCGTGGGTGAGGGTCGACGCGTCGCAGATGCCATCCAGGGGGAATTCGTGCACTTGCGGCGTGTCGGTGTCGGTGGTGATGGTGTACTGAAGTTTTGATAATTTCGCCGCGAGCGCTCGGTCTTCCTCCCGCCAGCGATAGTGGGTCCTGCGTCCGCTCCGTGTGGGGGCTGTCGCTCGGTTGGTGCCCGGCTGTGTTCAGGGCCGTTACGCGGCGCTGGCCGG
>CAIYQO010000039.1 GCA_903928345.1 uncultured bacterium
CCGGCCAGCGCCGCGTAACGGCCCTGAACACAGCCGGGCACCAACCGAGCGACAGCCCCCACACGGAGCGGACGCAGGACCCACTATCGCTGGCGGGAGGAAGACCGAGCGCTCGCGGCGAAATTATCAAAACTTCAGTAAAATTATAGGCGACCACATATGATGGCTCCTTTCAGTGGCAATTGAAATTGCCCTATCGAGCTTTGCTTCGCCACCAATTAAGAGTTATCCTTATGCTAGTTAAAGCACGATTCATAACAAAGCTCGCGTATTGAATTTCTTGCTTTCTCATAATTCGATGCGCAACTGTATGTTCTGCGGCGGTAAGAAACTTGGTTTGATGTAATACACGTAATCCCCATTGAGCAAGTGGGTGTGCTTCATGTTTTGCGAGACGAGCTATCAAGCCAGCACTCGGGAAAAGTGATTTGAAACCACCAGGATGACCCGCAATTGCAAGTAAATGATGCCTTTCTAATCCTATTATTACTTCAGGAAGATATCTTTTTGCGACTCTTCTCGCTGCAGCTTGTGCCCCCTTTGTTGCCGCTTTCTTTAATGCTCCAGATCCAAGCGTCAAACCTATCTCTGCTGCAGTCTCGGTAACTTCGCCAGCTATATAGGCTCCACCCGAATGATTTACGACATCATTCACACCCATTCCATCTCTTATCAGATCTGTAATACCGAACGAAAGTGAATCCCCGACTCCAGCAGAAAAATTGGATGCATTATCAAGCCAATCAGTACCATTTATATCATTACTATTAACCGGGTCCCCGCCGCAATAGGCGTACAGGTTGTCGCCACCGTCGGCACCGGCGGGGTCGACCGTCAGCCAGCGGCCCGCCGCCGGGTCGTAGTAGCGGTGGGTGCACAGGATCAGCCCGGTCTCGACATCCGTGTAGTAGCCGGCTTGCCCCCGGTAGCCCACCGGGTCGGCGGACGGCGTGCCTTGGATGACATTGCCCCAGGCGTCGTAAAGGGCGCCGGGGTGGGCGTTGCCCGCGCCGTCCAGGCGGGCGGCCACGTCGCCGTTGGGATCGAATAAGTACCACGTGGGGGCGCCGACGGGTGACGCTCCATTATACGCCACCGCGGTGCGCGCCAGCAAGCCGGTGGGACCCCAGGTATACACGGCGCTGACGCGCAACGCCCCGTTGACGGCCTGCAGCTCGCAGAGCAGCGTGTCGTCGTCGTACAGATAGTAGGTGCGCGTGCCGTTGGCGTCCTTCCACACGCGCAACCCGTCGGCGGAATAGCCGAAGGTGGCGGCGCCGTACGCCGTGACGTTATTCTCGGCGTCGTAGGTGCAGGCGAGGCCGTGATACACGGTGGGGTTGCCGTCCCGGGGGTCCCGGCGTAAAGGTCCATTTGGTGCCGTTTTGCCAGGTGATGGTAATAGCGCCTGCATCGTTCGCCACGGAATATGGCGCATCGGCAGGCCCGGATAAAGCACCATTGTTATCCGTCAGCGTTTCGGAGCATCCGTTCGGATAGTTCAGGCCCATATCACCCGTTGCGTCAGGTGCACCGACCAGATACTCATCGTAGTCATGCACCCAACCCCCGGGGAGCCCGGGAGATCCGTATCCGTTGAAGGCCTGGTAGGAGTAAAAGCCGCGGCTAAAGGCCACACCCGGCCCTGTCGGGTTAAATACCTGCAGATCGAGCGTCGAACTCGCGATGTAATTCCTGCCGGGTATGATCCCCTTCACCGTTTCTTCGGCGAGACCGGCATACGGCGGTGATGGCGTATACAGGAGGGCTAACGCACGCGAGCCCGATAGTGCCAACACGGCCAGTGCGCACGCCACCCAAATGATTCTTTTCATGCACGCCCCTCCTGAGACAATCTGTTACGGTTGGGCCACGGTGTTGACATACACTTCACGCACGTCCTCGACAATACCGACAAAGGCCGTCGTCAAGCCATCGGCACTTACGGCGATATCCCAGCTATCGGCAGCACTCTGCGGCGTGCTTATTCGAACGAGCGCACCGGTTTGCAGGTCCGCGCGGAAGACATCGGCGGATCCATTGGTATCCGGCACCAGATTATCGGCTTCCGACGTAAAGACGACGTAGCGCCCATTGCCGCTCATCTGCGCCTCCCAACAGTCGCCATTGCCGTCCGGTGTAGCCAACCGCTGGGTGGTGTGGGCCGCCACGTCTCGGACAAAGACATCGCATTTGCCGTTGGCATCATTGGCGACCAGGTTGGTGGCTTCGGACACAAAGGCGATGTGTTGCCCATCGGCACTGAGACTGGGGTCCCAACTGTCGCCGTCGACCATGCCGGTCATCGCCGGACTGCAGCAGGTGATGGATAACGACTGGCGCGCAATGGTGAAGACCTTCCGATACGCGCTGGTATCCGTCGGGGTGAGGGCGGGGTCTTGCGCGGTGAAGGCGATGGTGCTCCCGTCATTCGAGATCGCCGTGCCACATCCGAGCTGATCCCCCTGGTGGAAAGCAACCAGGACTTGCAGGTCCCCGGTGACCAGATTTTTGGCATACAATCCCGATGTGGCGGTCGCATCGGTTCGGAAAGTCGCGGCATCTGAGTAGAAGGCCAGCCACGTACCGTCGGCGCTCAATGACGCCCCCCAGCACGGACCATCAGGCAGCGTACCATCGGGTTTCCAGCTCGCGAGGGTTGTCGTGCCGGTCTGTCGGTCATGCACATAGATTGTGGGCACGCCATTGGTGTTGGCGGTGACCAAATTCTGGGCATCCGAAACGAAGGCGATATAGCGCCCGTTGGCGCTGATAGTCGGCTCCCAGCAATCGCCATACGCCGGGGTGCCGTCACCGGTGACACTCACGCGCGTCACGGTGCCGGTATTCCGGTCAGCGACATAGATCTCAGTAAAGCCGGTCGGGTCGCCTGTCACCAAGTTCGTTGCATCGGACGCGAAAGCGACATAGCGGCTATCCGCGCTCATGACCGTGCCCCAGCTCTCGTCGTTACCCGGTGTATCATCCAAGGCGGCACTGACCAGGGCCTCCCCGCACACCGTGACGGAAATGGTCGCCGGGGTGCTGGTGGCGTAGCCGTCATTCGCCGTAAAGGTGAAGCTGTCCGTGCCGGTGTAGTTTATCGCCGGTGTATAAGTGAGGTTTGGTGCAGTTCCGCTAAGCGTACCGTGGGTCGGCTGGGTAACTAGCGCGAAGGTGAGTGTATCGTTATCTGCATCCGTAGCTGTCAGAGTAAACGGTAACGCTATATTCTTCAGCGTAGAAAGTGACTGGTTATTAGCGACGGGGGCATGATTGAAGACATTCAGCGTGATGGTGACCGGATCACCGGTGAACTGCCCGTCGCTGACCTGATAGGTGAAGGTGTCGGTGCCGACATAATCCGTCGCCGGGGTATAGGTCAGCGTCGGCGCCGTCCCGGTGAGAGTGCCGTGGGTCGGGACGGCGGCCACGGTGTAGGTCAGCGGTTGAGACTCGGGATCCGTCCCGGTGAGCGTGACCGCGGTGGCCACGTTCCGCCGGACCGGCAGGGTCTGCGGGGTTCCATACGGCGCCGCATTGGTGACCAAATAATTCAGCGTCATGAGAGCTTCGTAGTTTACCTGTGTATACCCGGCTTCGCGCACCTGGACCCCAGCCGTGTAGCGCTCCCCCAGCTGCGGGGTCCAGGTACAGGTCGAGGCACTCCCATATAACGGCGAGGACAGATTTACCAACACCGACGTTTGCCCACTCGTATACGTGACATAGAAACGGTAGGTGGGATTGGTGAAGCCCGCACTGGTGGCGCTGAAGAGCACCGGCGCATTGACCGGGACCGGGTACCCCGCGGGGGTGAGTTGCAAGTACGTCGATTTCTCCTCGATCACCACGTTCACCTGACACTGCGCGACCAGGCTTTGCGCCCCCAGGTTGTCCGTCGCGATGGCGGACAACACGTAGGGGCCTGGCGTGGGCGGGGTCGTCCAGGAGTACGTATAGGGTGCCGTCGGATCGTCGTGCAGGAAGTGCCCATCCTGGTAGAACGACACCTTGGCTACCGTCCCGTCCGGGTCGACGGCGGTCGCAATCAGGCTGAAGGTGATCCCGTTCCCGATGTACTCACCGTTGAAGGGGGTGGTCAGGGTGACGGTGGGCGGCGTGGTCACCGTGATCGTGGTCGTGTACGCCGGCGAGGTATCAATACCGCCGTTGTCGTTGCCGCCGTTGTCCTGCAGCGTCACGGTGAGGGTGGCGACCCCGCTCTGCCCGGTGGCCAGGGTATAGGTCAACGTCCCGTTGCCATCGAGGGCGGGTTGTTCGCTGAAATAGGCGGGGTGATCATTCGTTACCGTGAAATTGAGGGTCTGCGTACTCTCGTCCGGCGGACCGGGACTGAGATTGGTCGCCCAGCCCGTCACCGTATGGGTGCCGCTGTTGGGCAGCACCTGCTGGGCAGGGCCGGGGGTGAAGGAGGGCGGATCATTGACGCCGGTGACGACCAGCGCCACCCACGCCGTATTACTCACCAGCGTGCCGGCGTCCGTGACGGTGAATGCGACCCGGTCGGGTTGGCAGGTGCCGCCCGTGGGGGTGTAGGTCCGGGACGCGCCGGTGCCGGTCAGCGTGCCGTGCACCGGCGGGACGGTGATCGTATAGGTTAGCGTCTGGCTCTCCGCATCGCTGGCCCCCAGGGTGAGCGCCAGGGGGGTATAGGTGGTCAGCGGATACGTCGCGCCCTGCGCGACAGGGGCCGCGTTGGCGGTATAAAGGCTAAGCTGGGTGATGATTTCGTAGTTCGACAGGGTATAGCCGACTTCACGGGCCCGCACGGTCATGAACCAGGCCCCGCCTTTTTGCGGTGTCCAGGCGCAGACGGGGGAGGCTTGCCACGTACCGAGGCTGGTGGCGGTCAGGTTCCCCACGGCGTCGATGTAGATGGATTAAAAGAGGTATTGCGGGTTGGTGAAGCCGCTGGCGGACGCGGTCAGGGTCACGGGGGTATTGACGGGCAACGGAACGTTCAGCGACGACGTGGCCGACAGCGCCAGCGCCAGGGTCTTCGCCGTGACGGTGATATGCAGCACGGCGGGGGCGGAGGTCGCGCCGAGGTTGTCGGTCGCCACGGCGGAGAGGGTATACGTGCCGGGGGTGTTGGGGGCCGTCCAGGAGTAGGTAAAGGGGGCGACCACGTCTTCCCCCAGGAACACGGTGCCTTCGAAAAACTGCACCTTGGCGATGGTGCCGTCGGCATCCGCGGCGCTGGCATTCAGCGTGTAGGTGGTCGACACCCCGAGCGAGGCCCCCTCAGACGGCGACGTGAAGGCGACCGTCGGCACCGCATTCGTCGCCCAGCCCGGGAGGGCGGCGGCGAGCAGCCAGATGAACAACGCCACGACACCGGCAAAAGAATACCGCATCGGACGCCTCCTGACGTTACCGACGTGATAATCCGATCCCCCATGTGCCGAGTTCGTGGCGGCTCGACTGACGATCGGGATAACGGCGACCCCGCCAATCCTGGCTCGGTCGCTGTAATAAAGTTACCGCTTGTTTTCTATTCTGTCAAGGGATAAGTAGAACATTTTTTCGCGTGGCGTTTACGGCACCCAGTTGCCCACCTACGCCACCGTCATGAAGGCTGGCAGACAAGCGCTGTCTTTCCCTGACTCCGAGGGCATCGGTAATATCCCCTTTGTGTTGACGAAAATATCCCACCCCAAAACCACCTGCCGGCGACCGTGTGGCATGGTATGATAGGCCGTGGCGGCGTAGGACCGCCGTTGAGGGACCCGATGCGTGAAGAACCGATTGCGCGTGCCCGTGCGTGGGTGCTGTATGGCCAGGTGGGCTTTGTGGCCTTCCTCCTGGTGTGCGTGCTGCTGCATCCGTCCGGCATCCTGATGAACCGCGGGGTGAGCTATTTCGGGGATGTCGCGCTGACGCGGCTGCCCTTCTCGCTGGCCTTCCTCATCGCCGCCGGGTGCTTCGCGACGGCGGCGACGACCCTGCCCATGACGCCGGGCCTGCGCCGGTACGCCCCGCTGCTGCGCGGGCACGCGGCGCTGCTGCTGGCGATCATGGTCTCCACCTTCTCGCTCGACCCGGCGGTCATCACCCTGCACGTGGCGCTGGGAATCCTGCTCTTCGTCTTACAGATCGTGGCGGGCCTCTGGTTCGCGGGCTGGGTGAGCCCCAACGGCCCCACGCGGGCGTGGCTGGCCGGCCTGGTCGCCGCCGGGGGCATGGCCTTGCTGGCCCTGCTGCACGTGCTGCCGCTGCTCATCCTCTGGCAAGTGCTCTTCCAGGCGGCCTATACCGCCCTGCTGCTGCGCGCGCTGCGTGCAACCGATGTCAGAGCACGTTGACACCCGGCCCCGATCATGCTACACTTCCCCTCGCCCCACCGCGGAGAGGTGTCCGAGCCTGGTTGAAGGAGCACGACTGGAAATCGTGTAACGTTGATAAGACGTTCGCGGGTTCGAATCCCGCCCTCTCCGCCATCCTTTTTTAGCCTCGATATTGCCCCTTGACTGGTCTCTCATCGACTAATGTAGCGTTGCGAAGTCGAGCAACCCGTACATTACTCGCCGATGCCAGAACTCCATTACATGATTCGTGCTCAGCCCGAAAACTGCCCCTGAAACGGGGCCGAACAGAGCTGATATGCGTAAGATCACCCACCTTTCACGGCAGCGGTCGTCGGCATCCTCGGTGACTCTGGACACCGCCATCACCGCCTTCTTCAAGCGTTGCGAGGCCCGCAACCTGTCTCCGCACACTATCTCGTTCTACAAGTACCGGCTGAAGGCATTCCAGAGGTTCATGGAGGCGAGGCAATTAAAGGGTGGCGTGGATGAGATTACCTCTACCATCATCCGCGACTTCATTACCGACGAGAAGCGGCGAGTCAGTGCCGCTACCGCCGACGACATCCGGACTGGCGCCGTCCCCGAGGGGGCTGGTTTTATTGTCCTGGATGTTGATAACCATGCATGCGATGAAGGTCTATCCAGCCATGATAGCCACGCAAGCGGTGAGGTAAGGACCGGTTTTGCCAGCCTTCATATGCTGGAAGACGAACACAGCCCATTACCGCCGACACTGACGGTAACCACCGGCAGCGGGGGACGCCACTACTTCTTTCTGTTACCCCAGGGAGTGAAAGTACCCTGTAGCGCCGGGCGTCTCGGCCTTGGCCTCGATATCCGAGGAGAGCATGGCTACATTGTCATGGCCCCCAGTCGCCATAAAAGCGGTGAGTATTACACGCTGGATAACTGGGGTGTAGACCTTGCGGAAGCGCCCACCTGGCTCATCACATTGGCGAGCACTAAGGAGCCGCCTATTGAGTTGCAACCGGGAGAAGCAGGGCAGATCCCTGCGGGACAACGCAATATCACTCTGATGAGGCTCGCGGGGGTTATGCACTCGCGGGGCTTCCCAGCCGATGCCACCGAGGCTGCCCTTTTGCGTACGAACCAGGCGCACTGCAAGCCGCCGTTACCAGATGAAGAGGTAATAGCCATTGCACAAGGTATTCAACGTTATCCGGCAGGTACTCTCTCCTCGCAGATGCCTCACTCCGCTGGATCGCCACCGCTGAGTGACCTTGGAAACGCCGAGCTTCTGATGCGGCAGCACGGGGATGACATGCGCTTCAACTACTCGGATGGGCGCTGGTATCTCTGGCGCGATACCCATTGGGCACCAGACACCACCGAGCAGGTGAAGCGTTGGGCACACGAAGTCATCCGACAGATGATGACCGAGGCGGAGGCCATTGAGGATGAGCAAATTCGTAAGGCGGTCCAGAAGCATGCCCGCTGGTCTGAATCTGAACATGGCACCCGCGCAATGCTGGCCCAAGCACAGCCATACCTCGGCCTGATGACCGAGGTATTGGATAACGACGGCTGGTTTCTAAATTGCCAGAATGGCACCATTGATCTTCGCGCCGGGGAGCTGCTACCTCACCGGCGAGAAGATTATATCACCAAGATCGCATCGGTCGCGTATGACCCTAACGCCTCGTGTCCGAATTGGAGGAAATTCCTGTTGCGCATCTTCAGTGAAAATGTCGAACTTATCGCCTACGTACAGCGCGCCGCGGGTTACTCGCTCACAGCCGACGTCTCTGAGCAATGCCTGTTCTTCCTGTACGGGACGGGATGTAACGGCAAGAGTACCTTTGTCGAGACGCTGGTGCGTATCCTTGGCAACTACCAGATGAAGGCACCTACTGAGATGCTCATGTCAAAACATTATGGGGCCGGCATCCCGAATGATGTCGCCCGTCTACCCGGCGTGCGCATAGCAGTAACCGCAGAGATTGAGCAAGGGCGCAAGTTAGCGGAGTCCCGCGTGAAGGACTTGACCGGCGGGGACACGTTGACTGCAAGGTTTCTCCATAAGGAGTTTTTCGACTTCCAGCCCACGCATAAGCTTTGGATGTACGGCAACCATAAGCCTACAGTACGAGGTACCGACGAAGGCATCTGGCGGCGCATCCAACTCATTCCCTTCACTGTCGAGATACCTGCTGATGAACGGGACCCACACTTCCGTGAAAGAGCCCTGGAACCCGAATTTCAGGGCATCCTGACATGGCTGGTCCAAGGATGCCGCAGGTGGCAGCAACACGGTCTGCAACCGCCGAAAGAAGTTGTCTTGGCAACACAAGCTTACCGAGGCGAGATGGATGTCCTGACAGCGTTTATCGAGGAGTGTTGCATCGTGGGTGAAAACGCTGAGGCTCAGAGCACCGCGCTCTATGTTCGGTATAAAGAAAGGTGTGAACTGTTGGGCGAGCATCCCATCAGCCACCGCACATTCGGCGAGGAACTCCGAAGGCGGGGTCTGGACCATTTGCATCGACGCACCGGCGAATACTGGATCGGTATTGGCCTGCTTGATACGACTCATGAGTCTGCCGCATAGCGGTGAGAGGTGAGAAGTGGTGAGGGGTGGCTAAGGGTGAGCGGCGCATACTCCGTTATGACAGCAAAAATACACAGCGCCTCACAATCCCTCACCCCTCACGGTGTAGAACATGGGAGGGTCTGTAATGGAAGATATGGGATCTAGGTCTAAATCCGTGATACGGCAACTGGCCGTTCACGATACTTGCGCAAGCCTGAGAAGGTTGATGAATCGGTTCTGGGGATGGCGAGATAGCGGTGGCAATGCCAGCGTAAAGCAATACTCCCAAACCCCGCATACGATTATGCAGGAAGTGCCGGCAACCAATGAACCCATCCTGGCAGCTTTTGATGCCGCTGTAGACGCATTCTATGACCGATGTCGTGCGGAAAACAGGGCGGAGAACACGCTACACTTCTACCGGTATCGGCTTGCTGCATTCCGCAAATTCCTTGTGCGAAAGAGGCTTGACCTTACGCCAGCGGAGGTTACGACCCAACTGATCAGGGAGTTCATCACCGATGAGCGTAACCGTGTGAGTGCCGTGACTTCGGAGAAGAGCTGCGTTTCACTGAAGGTGTTCTTCAGCTTCCTCATTGATGAGGGATTGCTTGATGTGAACCCTACCGCGACGATCAGGAAACCGAAGGTGAAGCGCAAAATTATCGAAGCATTCTCCCGCGAGCAGATAGCAGCCATGCTGAAAACATGCAGCCACACCTTTTCGGGGTATCGCGACCTGGCGATCATCATGGTGCTATTCGACTGCGGTCTGCGGGCGAGTGAGTTGTGCGGTCTGATTATGGATGACATGAACTGGGAGCAGCGTACTATCAAGGTCACCGGAAAGGGCAACAAGGAGCGAATCGTGCCGTTTGGGGAGGAGACTTATAAGGTGCTACAGGCATACCTACCCAAGCGAAAGGTGGTGAGCACGACTGCGTCGGTATTCATTGCCCGAACCGGCAACTGCCTGGATCGCCATGACCTCGACCGGATTGTGAAGGCCGTTGGGAAGAAAGCCGGTGTGAAGGGTGTGCGAGTGTCGCCGCACATCTTCCGTCATACCTTCGCAGTCACGTATAGCCGCAATGGTGGCGATGCCTTCAGCCTACAGAAGCTGCTGGGCCATTCTAGCCTGGAGATGACCCGTCGGTATACGGAGCTTTCCCAGAACGATGTGATTGAAAAGCATCGGCGGTACTCGCCAGGTGACCAAAACGCAGCCGCATGATGGTGGTGTGAACTGGCTGCAACTACAGTGGGCGCCTGCAAAACAGGCGCCCGCTCACTTGACGGCACCGCTTGATCGGCGTACAATCGCAAGTACGAGCTGACCTGATTCATGTAATGTTCTGGGGGCAAAACTCGCTGACACGAATCGTCTAAGGATACCCGGCTACTGGTGTTGCTCGGAGGCGAATAATGTCAGCCGAATTAGCCTCAAAGACCATGTCACGGTAGGCAAACCCAAGGCTAAAAACTGGCACATTCCTGGAAATCGTGTAACGTTGATAAGACGTTCGCGGGTTCGAATCCCGCCCTCTCCGCCATTCCACTTTGAACTCACACAGGATGTGCCGCCCACCCTTTTGTGCCCATGATCCCCTCCGAACCCCCCTGCTTCGTTACACGATTCGCCAACAAGGCACCATTTCGTTTCGTTACACGGATGGTGTGATCTTGCGCAGGCTGCACCAGATCACACAATTCGTACAAGTCTGAGGATTCCTGACGTGAGCATGGAGAAATCACCACCAGCGGCGGAAGCACGCACAGAGGCGCAGGCGCCTGCTCGCGCGAGCATTTTGCCCGGTCTCGGCGCTTGTCTGGGCATCGCGCTGGTCGCCGCCTGGCTGGGGGCACGTCTGCCGTTAATCGGCGGCGCCGTCTTGGCGATTCTCATCGGCATTCTGGTGGCGAATGTCCGGCGGTTGCCCGCGGCCACGAAACCGGGCATCACCTTTTGCAGCAAGAAAGTCCTGCAGTCGGCCATCATTGCACTCGGGGGTGGGTTAAGCCTGGGGCAAGTCTGGCACACCGGGCGGGAATCGCTGGCGGTGATGTTCTGCACATTGGCGACGGCGTTGCTGGCGGCCTATCTTATCGGGAAACTCATGCGCGTGCACCCGAAACTCGCGAGTCTGGTGGGGGTGGGCACCGGCATCTGCGGTGGATCGGCCATCGCGGCCATCGCGCCGATCATTCAAGCCGCGGATGACGATATCGCCTTTGCCATTTCCACCGTCTTTCTCTTCAACGTCGTCGCCGTCGTCGTGTTTCCGCTCATCGGTCACCTGCTGCGGTTAAGTGATACCGGATTTGGCATCTGGGCGGGCACCGCCATCAATGACACCTCCTCCGTCGTGGCCGCCGGCTACGCCTATAGTCAGCACGCGGGGGAGTATGCCACCATCACCAAGCTGGCGCGAACGACCATGATTGTGCCGGTAGCCATCGCGTTTGCCGTCTTCATGGCGCGGAACGCCAACGCCACGGGCGCCTTTCAGCTCGCCAAGGTGTTTCCGTGGTTTATCCTGGCCTTTTTGGGCGCCGCCATTCTCAATACGTGCGGCATCCTGGGACCGGTGCTGCCGGGTTGGTGTAATACCGCCGGCAAATTCCTGATCATCGTGGCGCTGGCCGGCGTCGGGTTGGGCACCAATCTGCGTGCCATGGTCAAAACGGGCCCACGCCCCATCCTGTTAGGGTTGGCCGTATGGGCACTGGTCGCCGTGGCCAGCCTGGGTATCCAGGCGGTCGCCAGCCAGTGGTGACCAGTCGGTTCAGCCGTGGCATTGCGGCAGTGCCGCCCCATTGACAGGCGTCGTGCGACAGCCTACAATACCGTTGACGGACAGGGGGATCTTATTCCGCTGTCGGTGCAAATGGAAACCTGACCGTGAGGCCGGCAAACCCGAGCGGGAAGGCGCGCGTAGCGTGGGCATAGTGTGAGTGAACGTATCACCCTCTTGCGCAAACGCGTGGGAGGGTTTTTTGCTGCTGGAGGTTATGATGCAAAAACGTCTTGGTGTGGTGGGCATTGTAGTGGAAGACCTCGCTGCCGCGGAAGAAGTGAACGCCGTACTCCACGAATATGCACGCCTGGTCATTGGCCGGATGGGGATACCCTATCGCGAGCGTAGTGTGTCAGTGATCTCGCTGATCGTAGATGGGGAGACCGATGAGATCAGCGCGCTGACGGGACGGTTGGGGCGCATCCGCCATGTCGCCGTGAAGACCGCGTTAACCAAAGAATAGCCGCCGGTGCGGCAGCGCTCCCAGGTCTGGACAGAGAGGAACCGTACGATGTATGACCCGACATCCATGGATGCCAATATATTTATCAGCCACGAGGAGATTCTCGCGACGCTGACGCAGGCCAAGCAGGAAGCCGGCGACCCGGCACGCGTGCAGGCGATCCTGGCAAAGGCGGCAACCTTTGCCGGACTCACCCACCGCGAGGCGGCCGTGCTGCTGGAGGTGGACGATCCGGAGACACTGGAAACGATCTTCGCGCTGGCCCGCCGGGTGAAGGAGCATATTTACGGCCGCCGCATCGTCATGTTCGCGCCGCTCTACCTCTCGGATTATTGCGTCAATAAGTGCACGTACTGCGGCTATAATCACGATCACTGCATGGCACGGCGCAAGCTGACCCAGCAGGAGGTGATGGATGAGGTGCGCGTGCTGGAGAGCATGGGCCATAAACGGCTGGCACTGGAAGCCGGGGAAGATCCGGTCAACTGCCCGCTCGATTATATCATCGAATGTATCGAGAGCATCTACGCGCTGAAATTCGAGAACGGGGTGATCCGCCGGGTGAACGTCAATATCGCGGCGACGACGGTGGCGGACTACCAGCGCTTGAAAGCGGCGGGCATCGGTACGTATATCCTCTTCCAGGAAACCTACCATAAGCCAACCTACGAGGCGGTGCATCCCGCCGGGCCCAAGCATAACTATGCGTGGCATACCGAAGCACACGACCGGGCCATGCAGGGTGGCATCGATGACGTGGGCTTCGGCGTGCTCTACGGGCTTTACGACTGGCAATACGACACCATCGGCATGCTCATGCACGGCGAGCACCTGGAAGCGGCCCGCGGGGTCGGACCGCACACGCTCTCCGTACCGCGCATCCGCACGGCGGAAGGGATCGACGCGGCAGGCTTCCCCTATCTCGTGAGCGATGCCAATTTCAAAAAGCTCGTCGCCGTACTACGACTGGCGGTGCCGTATACCGGCATGATCCTCTCCACGCGCGAGCCGCAGGGCTATCGCGAAGAAGTCGTGGCCGTCGGCATATCCCAGGTGAGCGCCGGCTCATGCACCGGCGTCGGCGGGTACGCGCATGCCGGCAAGCTGGGCTTTGAGGAGCCGACGGCGCAGTTCGAGCCGGAAGACCACCGCACCCCGACGGAAGTGTTGAAAGGTCTGCTGCACGACGGCTATATCCCCAGCTACTGCACCGCCTGCTATCGCGAGGGACGTACCGGCGACCGCTTTATGCGTTTGGCCAAAACAGGGCAAATCGCCAACGTCTGCCAGGCGAATGCGATTCTCACGTTGCAGGAGTATATTGAGGACTACGGTGACGACGAACTGCGCGTGCTGGGCGAGCAGGCCATCGCCCGTGAACTCGCGGTGATTCCCAACGAGCGCACCCGTGCCAAAGCCACGGAATACCTGGCGCTCATTCGCGCCGGCACGCGCGACCTGCGCTTTTAACCGTGCGCGTGCCTGCACGTACCATGACCGAGACCAGCGATGCGCACGGCAATCGGTTCCGGAGCCGGGGAGTCTTTCCCCGGCTCCGCTGCGTTTGGTAAGGAGGTGTCCCCATCTCTACCGCAGCTCCCCGTTCATCCGCTGGAACAAGCGCTTCAACACGCCGGCAATCTGCTCCGCTCCGGTAACCTCGCCGGGGCTGCGGCACACTACGCCTGGGTAGAGGCGCTGTCTTCTCACACGTCAAATGCTCTCGTCAGACGTTGCGACATTCCAGCGCACATCGTGTCAAACGAAATAGATTGCCGAAGAACACCGGAGATATTCTCTCGCGAGTGAGGTTGTCGTATGCGAGCCCTCTGTATAATTGCTGTATTGGCGTGTGCGCTTTCATGCGCGTTTGCCGGCATGCTGGCCCCCGGGGTGGGACTGCGCGGTTCGTATTACGCTAAGGCGGATATGACCGGGCCGAAAATCGTTCGGTATGCTGGCCCCATCGACCTTCACTGGAAAGATGAGGTGGGGCCGGTCGCAGATTTGAAGCCGGGCGCTTTCTCGGTGCAGTGGTCCGGGTACTTGTTACCTAAATTTGCGGAATCGTATACGTTCACCGTCAAAACCACCGGCGGGGTACGGTTATTTGTCAATAACAACCGCGTGATCGATGACTGGAGCGCCACACAAGCACCGAGGCGCGCCACGCCGGTCGATCTCAGCGCGGACAAATTGGTCCCGATTATGTTACAGGTCACCCAACCTGCCGGGGCGGGTTCCATTCAGTTGCAGTGGTCGAGTCACAGCCTGCCGGTTGAACTCATCCCGACTGCCCGCCTGTATCCCCCGGTGTTCGCGCCGTCACAATTCATCTATTGCGAGAATCCCAATCCGCAGTCCAGTGCGCTATATATGACAGACTTAACCGACACCCCCCAAAAAATCACCGTCGACGGCAGCTACAAACCCGTATTCAGTACCGACGGGAAAAAAGTGCTATTCGACACCATAAAAAATTTGTCCTATCCCGCGTCCGGAATATGTCGTCTGGATCTCAATACGCATAAAATGATACGGCTCACACGGGCGGAAGGTGAAAAATATGATCCGGCGTACAGCGCCGATGGCCGTACTATTGCGTTCGTCACCCAGATCGACACATCGTACGAGATTTGGACCATGCGTGCGGATGGCGGCGGACGCGCGAGAGTCCTCGCTGATGAGCATGAGAATCGACATCCCATCCTCAATGCCGATGGCAGCGTGCTGATATACCAGTCAAAACGTGACGGGGTTTGGAATATTTACAGCGTGCATGTGGACGGAACTAATGAAAAGCAACTTACCGCATTGGGGGGCAGCGAACCGGCGTGTAACCGTCGTGGCGATAAGATCGCCTTTATCTCCTCGCGCAGCGGTCGCCCGCAATTGTATACGATGGGTATTGACGGCAGCAATCAAGCAGTAGTCTGTGCGACTCCCGGCGCGGTGAGCCAGCCGTTTTATATCGCAAGTCGTGATTACCTGGCATTTTTAGCGACGACTACCACCGGTAAAACCGACCTCTATATCGTCGATCCGGACGATAACACCTCCTGGCAGGTGACGGCGCATGGAAAAATCGCGAGCGCGGCGTTCGCCTACCGCCAGGAATTGCCCATGGCGGATTGCGCGTTCTGGTTTACTGCCCAAGAAGCAAGTACGCTGAGCATCGACGCCAATAACCGGGTATCCACCTGGGATGATTGCTTCCAAAGTGGCCTGTCGGCGGTGCAACCGAATACGGACAGAAGGCCGATTGTCATAAAGAATGCCATCAATGGTCTGTCAGCATTACGCTTTGACGGTATCGATGACTTTTTGGATACCACCACCCCCTGCAAAGTCGCGGAAATGTATGCGGTGTTCAAAGTTCCGACGGATGTCTTTAACGGTTTCAAAAATCTACTGGGCAACAAACCCGGGTATAATCGCCTGTGGTTTCTCGAAAACGGCAATACCTGTTTTCATACCAACCCCTATCCGCTGGCGGTATGGAAAAATGGGGTAAATATACCTGATCAACCATACAACATCGCCCCCTTGAATCAATGGATGGTGCTCGCCTGTGATGCTGCCAACGCCGACGACAACCGCATCTACCAAATCTGCGCGGCCGAAGACAGCTATTTTTCCGAGTTCGACGTCGCGGAAATCATCTGCTATCGCTCTCCGCTCTCACCAGAAGACCGCACGGCAGTCATGAATTTGTTAAAGAACAAGTATGGTATACAGTAGACGATGCTCATGCCGGTGCACCATCCTCGGCGCTGACCGTCAGAAGACGAAATTACCCTGTCTGAATACCGCGATCCGCTCCCCGGACGTGGTGATGCCGTCGATGGCGGTGTCCGCGGCACCGATCATGAAGTCCTCGTGGCTCAGCGAGGTGTTGAGGCCTTTGTGTATGAGCGCCTCCTCGCGGCGATCCTCGCCGCCGATGGTGGTGGGATAGGCTTCCCCCAGGGCAAAGTGACAGGCCGCGTTCTCGTCGAAGAGCGTGTTGTAGAAGAGTATCCCGGTGTTGCTGATGGGCGAGTCGTAGGGGACGAGGGCGATTTCGCCGAGGTAGCGGCTGCCGTCGTCCGTCTCGAGCAGGTGGCCGAGGGTCTCGGCGTTCGCCCGCGCGGCGTAATCGACCACGCGCCCGTTGTTGAACGTGAGCGACAGCTCCTCGATGAGGATACCGTTATACAGCAACGGCTTGGTACTCTTCACGATGCCGTCTACCCGGTCCTTATGCGGCGCGGTGAAGATCTCCTCGGTCGGGATATTTGCCGAGAAGGGAATCCGGTGCTGGTCAACCTCGACGCCGCCGCACCAGAGATGGTCATCCGCCAGGCCCACGGTAATATCGGTGCCATTGGCACTGGTGTAATGCAGGGCGGAGAAATGGTAGGCATTCATCCGCTCGAGCCGGGCCTGCATCCGGGCGATGTGCCGCGTCCACGCCGCGATGGGGTCATCGCCCTCCGCGCGGCAGGCGTGGTAGATGGCCTGCCACAGCGCCTCCACGGCGTCGGCATCACTCATGCCTGGGAAGACCTTCTTCGCCCAGCCGACGGTGGGCACCGAAGCCACCACCCAGCGCGCCTGATTGCTCATCATCACGTGGCGATACGGCTTGAGCGCGGCGGCCAGCGCCTTATGCTCCGCCGCGGCTTTGTGCGGATCGATCCCCTGCAAGAGATCCGGGTCGTCGGCAGCCAGGGAGATGACGCAGGCGCCTTTCTCCCGCACATAGTGCAGGCGCGCCTCACGCTGCCAGCGCGGCACATCTTCCAGGTAGCCGATGCCGGCGCGCTCGAGACGCAGTTTGCGCAACAGCTCATCTTTCCAGAAGACGAAGACATCACCCGCCCCCGCGTCGAAGGCCTTCGCGCAGAGCAGCCGTGCAAACCCGGCGCATTCAATCGGGGCATTGATCACCAGCAGTTGCCCCGGCTGGATGTTCACCCCCGCCTTCACGATCAAGTTGGCATAGTTCTCCAGGCGTTCGCTCATAACGCGCTCCTTACCGTGGTCACCCGCTGTTGGTCGTTCCGAAGCATAGTGTACCCACTCAGACGTGAAATTGGAAAGCGGTTACGCCTGCCCGTCGTCGCCGTGGCCGCCCGCAAGTGGCTGTGAAGGGTCCCTGCTTTGGACAACGGTATTCCGGAGCGGCAAAGAGGACGCTCCCTCACCGGGTGCGAAACGGGGCGGCGGGGAGGCCGGTGCTGTTGGTCAGGTTGACGGTCGGGTTGTCCGCCCAGGCGTAGCGCACGGCGGTGGGATGGGCGACGGCCGGGCTGCTGACGAGGAGCGTATTCCCCGCGATAACCGCCGTGGCCCACACGAACTTCCCGTCGGCGCCGGCGACGGCAAAGCCCTGCACCGGCCCGCCATTCACCGTGCGCAGACCACCCTCCGTATGCGTAAAGGTGAGTCGCAACGCCTGGTCGCCTTCCCGGGCCATGCCGGCAAAGGTGGGGCCGGCGTAGGCCGCAGTGCGGTGATACACGATGCCGAGGGCCTGCAACACCAGCCGGTCGCCGACCTCCTGCTTGCGGGTCGGGTGGATATTCCCGGGGTCGCCGAGATCGAGGGTGACGGCCAGGCCGACGTTGGGCAACGCCGTGGCGGCGAAGGCCTGCGCGTCGCGGAGTCCCGCCCAACTGCTCTCGCCGGGCTCCGGCTGTGCGGCCATATAATTGGGCAATTGCACGATCAGGAACGGGAGATCGCCGCGTCCCCAGGCGGCGCGCCACCCGGTAATCATGGCCGGCAATAGATGGCGGTAGAGCCCGGCGGCGCCGGCATTCGATTCCCCCTGGTACCACACCATGCCGCCAATCGCGCAGCGCGTCCAGGGAGCGATCATGCCGTTATACAGCCCGGTGGGGCAGGCATTTTCCGGCCAGCTCGCGGCACTGCGATAGCGCCAGGGGCCGGCGAGGGAGATCGCCGCGCCGGGGGCATCCGTCGGGGCCAGCGTCATCTGCTCGGGCGTGCCCAGGATGCCGCCGCCGCCGAACTGGTTGCTCACCCGCACCGCGATCTCCGCGGTGCCCGCCTGCACCAGCCCGGCGGGCACGGCGTAGGCGCGGGGGGTCTTCCACACGTCCGGGTTATTCAAGTCCATGCCGCCCACCGGGACGCCGTTGAAATAGGTGGTGTCGCTGTCGTCGATGGGGCCGAAACGAAGGGTGAGCGCTTTGCCGGCCCACCCGGCGGGAATCGTCACCGCCCGGCGCAGCCACACGACGCCGTCGAGAGAGACCATGCCCGCTTTGGCGGCATCCCAGCCTTGCGGCTGCGTCATCTCCCGCCAATCGGCATCGGGAAGGTCCGGCGCTTGCCACCCGGTGTCATCGACATCCGCCGGATACTTCGCGGTCTCCCTGTCGGCGCTCTCGCCCAGGCCTTTCAGCTCCGGATCGCCGGCAATACCGGCGCGGTTGATCCAGGATTCGATGGCAGTCGCCCCCACGGCCGCCTGGATCACCCCCACCGGCACGCCCAATTCGTGTTGCAACTTCCGCCCGAAAAAGTAGGCGACGGCGGAAAAGCCGCGGGCGCTCTCCGGGGTGGACACCCGCCACGCCCCGCCGCACGCCACCTGCGCCGTCTGGCGCGAGGCATACCAGGAGCTGAATAAGCGGAGCGACGGGCAATGCGCCGCGCGGATAGCCTGCTCGCCCGTCGCCGCGTAGGAGAGCGGGACGGCCATATTGGATTGCCCGGAACAGAGCCACACCTCGCCGATCAGTACATCCGCGCAAGTCACGGTGGAATGCCCCTTTACCGTTAACGTGTAAGGGCCGCCCGCGCGCAGTTTCGGCAGGGAGACGCGCCACACCCCCGTGGGATCAGTGACGGCCCGCTGCGTTTTTCCCGCCAGGCGCACCGTGACCGGCTCGCCGGGCGCCGCCCACCCCCAGATGGGCAGGACGACGTTGCGTTGCAGCACCATGTGATCGCCGAATTGCGCCGGCAGACGCACATCGGCGCAGACCGGCAGGCCACACAGCGCCAGGAAAGCGATAAGCAGGATGTTACGCATCAGGAACTCCTTCGCGGTACGAGCAACCGCCGCTCCACAGGGTAATGCAACTACCCCGCGGCGTCAAATACCTTCCATGAAAAGGTTAGCGCTCTGCCGGCCTTTGCCCGCAGGAAGCCATCCGCGGAAGGCGTATATAACAGGGGTGACCTTGCTGCCGTAAGCAGCAGGCTTCCGCCGGGAGGTAGAGGCATGACAGCAACACCGGTTGTCCCGCGCACGCGCCGCGAGCGCTTTTGCCGGCTCTATGATTTCCAACACGTGGATCGCCCGGTGCGCTGGGAGGCGGTGGCCTTCTGGGACGAGACCGTGGCGGCGTGGAAAGCCGCCGGCACGCTGCCGGCGGATGCCGACGTGATGACGCACTACGGCTTCGAGCCGCAGCCCACCCTGTCGGCGGGACTCGGCTTCACCAGTATGCAGTTGTCCTGGCCGCCGATCGGCTGGCACGTGGTGGAAGAGGGCGACGGCACCCGCGTGGTCGAAGACGACCTGGGCGCCCTCCGCCGCGAGCGCACCGACGGGTGCAGCATGCCACAGTTTCTCCGCTTCCCCGTCGAGTCGCCGGCCGACTGGCAGCGCAAGATCAAGCCGCGCCTCGACCCCGACGCGCACGATTACGGCGACTGGCAACCCGCCGCCCGCGCCTCGCAAACGAGCGAAGACCCGTGGGGCTGCTGGCTGGTCGGCCTGTACGCCTTCTGGCGCAACTTCTGGGGCGAGGAGCGGCTGGCCTACGCCTTCTACGACTTCCCCGACACCCTGCACGACATGGCGCGGAGCTGGCTGCACATGCACCTGGCGTGCACGCCGCGCCTCTTTCAGGCCGCGCGCCTCGATTACGTCTTCTTCCATGAAGACATGGCCTTCAAAAACGGTCCGCTCATCAGTCCGCACTTCTTCGACGAGTTCATGGCCCCCTATTACCGCGAGTTGTTCGCCTACCTGCGCGCCCAGGGGCAGACGCGCTTCATGCTCGATTCCGATGGGCAGAACGGCGCCGTCCTCGACCGCTTCCTCGCCCTCGGCATGAACGGGCTGTTTCCCTTCGAAGCCGCCGCGGGGTACGACGCGCGCGAGGTGCGAAAACGCTACCCGCGCTGCTTCATCTGGGGCGGCATCGACAAGCGCGTGCTGAACGGCACGCGGGACGACATCGCGCGCGAGGTGTTAGAGAAGGTGCCGGAAGTATGGGCCGGCGGCGGCTTCGTCCCCTCGCTGGATCACGCCTGCCAACCGTGCCCGCAGGAGAATTTCGAATACTACCTATCTCTACTGAAGTTTTGATAATTTCGCCGCGAGCGCTCGGTCTTCCTCCCGCCAGCGATAGTGGGTCCTGCGTCCGCTCCGTGTGGGGGCTGTCGCTCGGTTGGTGCCCGGCTGTGTTCAGGGCCGTTACGCGGCGCTGGCCG
>CAIYQO010000040.1 GCA_903928345.1 uncultured bacterium
CCGGCCAGCGCCGCGTAACGGCCCTGAACACAGCCGGGCACCAACCGAGCGACAGCCCCCACACGGAGCGGACGCAGGACCCACTATCGCTGGCGGGAGGAAGACCGAGCGCTCGCGGCGAAATTATCAAAACTTCAGGGATTAAAGGATGACCATGATTAACGATTGCGTCGGCGAAAACCGCACGGCGAAATCAAGGTAATCCCAAAATCCGACGAATCAAGGTTCAGACAAGGAGGCCACCATGCGTACCATCATCTGCCTGCTCCTCGCGCTGACCGCGCTCGCCGCCGTGGCGAAGACCGCGCCGGGGGCGCCGCCGTTGCCGCTGTTGGCGCCGACGGGGTTGTGCGGCGACGCGGGGGACGGGCGCGCGTATCTGCGCTGGAACCCGATGATAGAGGATGCGCGGGTGCTCGGTTTCCAAATCCGGCAGCTCGCGCCGACGGCGGCGGTGGTCAACGCGAAGCCGCTCACCGACACCGCGTGCGTCGTGCCGGGGCTGACGAACGGCACGGCGTATACCTTCGCGGTGGTCGGCGTGCTGCGGCACGGCTTCACCCCCGCGGGCAATGTGGTGACGGTGACCCCGGCGCCGACAGGCACGGCGAAGGTGGCGCCCGCGAGCGGTACGCTGACGGTGGGCGCGTGGACGAACCTGCCGCTGCACGACGCCTGGCGGCTGACCTTCCCCGACGGGCAGGAGCTGCTTTACGCCGGCTTCCGCCCGGTGGACTGGAAGACGGCGGACGGCAAGCACCTCCTCTACCCGAAGGAGTTCGGCAACGAGCTGGACATCGGGCGCTTCGACAAGCGCGGGCTGCCCATGGTGATCCCGCCGGACGGGCTGGATAAAACGGCGCCCTTCAGCAGCACCGACGGCCACGCGCCCTTCGAACCGCTGGACCAGCGCTATCACGACGTCCAGTACGGCACGGCGCACCCGCACATCACCGATCCGCTGACGCTGCCCCTCAGCCGCGTCGGCAACGACGCCCGCCCGCGCTGGCTGGGGGCCGCGGTGGACGGCAACCGCGTTACCGTGCACTACACACTGCCGCTGTCCATGCTGGGCTACCGCTCGTGGACGAACGTCGAGGTGTGGGAGACCTGGTGGCCGCTCACGCGCGACCGCCACGGCGCGGTATATCACGGACTGGCGCGCCTCGTCGAAGTGGCGCTCCCGAGCATCGTGAAGGACGGCTACCAGGTGATGCTCAACAACGGCTTCGGCCCCGACGGCTCGCGCGTGGGGGTGGTCAGCTACAACACCGGCTTCCGCGAACCCGCCGGTGAGGTGGTGGATTTCAGCCCGGCGGAGAACCGGCAAGTCTACTTCCAGGGGCAAATCCCCGCGCGCCAGGGGTACGGCTATCACCCCGACGGCAACTCGCTGCAGGCCAGCCCACTGATCTTTTACGATTGGGGCACGGGCGGACTGACCATCACCGCGCGCAGCCTGTACTACCACGCGGCGAACAACTCCGCCAGCTACATCGCGCAAGGGGCAGACGGCGTATGGCCGAATCTGGCGTGGGACCTGGCGGCCTCCGGCACGCGCACGCCGGTGGACACGGTGGAGTACCTCTACACCGCCGACACCGCGCAACCGCTGCCGCAGCGCTACATCAACGCGCGGCTGGAAACGCTGCACGCCGTGTCGGCGCGCATGGGGGTGCAGGACAGCCTGAAGGTGTCCAACATCGCCTCCTCCCTCGGCAATATCGTGCATAAAGGTGGCCCAGTGCCCTTTGCCAATGCCACGCTGAAGGAGCTGAACGGCAAGGGCATCAACGCGGTGGCGATGTACCACGACACCTGGCAGGCGTGTCCGGTAGCCAACGAACCCGCGTGGCGCTTCGACCCGGCCTACCGCGCCAACCCGGCGCTGGCGGCGATGTGCGACAGGTTCCACGCGACGGGCGTGCACGTGGGCTTCTGGTTCCGGCCCGAGTTCTGCATGACGAGTATCCCCACCGCCTTCAGCACGCCCATGCTGGCCAGCGAGCAGTACTACCACAGCATCGAGTGGTCGAGCTACCCGCCGCCGACAGAGACACGCGTGGCGCGAGAGGGGGCGCTGACGGAGATTCGCGACCACCCGGAGTGGATTCGCCGCCAGCGCGACGGGTCGTGGCCCACCGGCACGGCCTACCAGTGGATTCCCATGAGCCTCACCTCCGACTGGTGGGACACGATCATGTGGCCGGCGCTACACACCTCGGCGGCGCTGGGCTTCGACTGCGTGCTCACCGACGGCGGCTTCGGCGGCATGCAGGGGGTGGACTACGCGCCGGTGCTCGCCGGCAAAACGGATACCGCCGTGCCCTGCCAACCCTACTGGTGGCGCTACTTCCGCACGCTGCACGCGCTGGGCATCCGCCAGTTCGGCGAGTGCACCTGCGGCTGGCTGGGCGCCATCACCAGCGTGGGCGGGGTGACGGACGCGCAGAACGTGTGGATGTTCAGCGGCGGCTCGCTGGTCTTCTCCGCGCAGATGCTCAAAACCCCCGAGGCGCTGCACCAGGCGTACCAGCTTTATAATTCCTGCTGGAGCGACCTGCCCGCCGCCAACGCCGTGCGCCGCTATGCGGTGGCGATGTACGAGAAAAACCCCGCGCCCGACTGGATCGAGCTGCACAACCTGCGCCGGGGCGACCCGGTGACGGTGACGCAGACCACCGGCGCGCTGCCCGGGCAACCCTTGCGCGCGACACCCGAGCAACCCTACACCTACACTACCCGCCCCTGGACCTGGGACGGCGCCACCTGGCACTACAACGACGGCCACACGGTGGACTACCCGGCGTATGGGGCGGTGGATTGGGCGAAGTGGTAGCGTCGGAGACAGGAGCCGGCAAGGGCGGGCGCGTGCGTGCCCGCCCTTTTTTTCGTGGCGCGCATGGAAATGAGTGCCGGACGTGTCTTTAGAGGCAGCACGCTGAAAGGAGCGCGGATCATGGGCGAGATGCGCAAGAAAATTGGGGCCTTCCTGTATCTCCTGCTGTGGATTGCCGGCATGACGGTGTTAGCCGGAGGGATCGCCGTGGCTGTCGATCCGTTTACGGTCACCGGTGATTTTTTGTCGGGCCTCTCTGTGATGTTTAACTATATCACCTTCCACTTCGTGTGCCTGATCGGCACGCTGCTGGGGGTGTGCACGCATGAAGCGACCGTGTTGCGGCAGCGGAGAAACGCCGGGAAGGGTTTCCCGTTTGCGACGCTCATCTTTATGTGCGCCCTCTTGCCAGTGATGTGCGTCATCTCCTTCTTCTGGTGCAACGGCCCTGTCAAAGACAATTGGCTGCTGCTCTGCGGAATACAGAGTATCCTCGCCGCGGTGATTGCCGTGGTGACGTATGATATCGCCATGAATCGCTATCGGCAGTATTGACGCCTGGGGCAGCCTGCACCAGCGTCACTGACGGCCCCGCGCCGGCGCATCTGTTTCCCCCCGGCCAATCCGGCCTTCACGCCGTCAGCAAATTGAACACCCAGCGCAACGGGTGGCGTTCGCAGCCGGGGTGCCAGTGAGGCTGATGGCAGGCGGGGCAGGCGGGGTAGAGGGTATAGGGCCAACTGGTCAGGTCGGCGGCGAGGAAACGGTGACCGCAGGCCCGGCAGGCGAAGAGGCGGAATTCCCCCCAGTGGCGGCTGTGGCAGCGCGGGCAGCGCGCGGGGGGGCGGCCACTGCCGGCGGACCAACTGAAGCGGCAGCGCAGGCAGCGCAGGCGACCATCGGCGGGCACACGGGTACGCTCTATGCGCAACTCCCCGCTGCGCGTTAAAGCGGTGGTCAGCACCGGGGAGAGGGGCAGTTCGGGGGTGGGGATTTCCGGCGCCGGAGCGGAGATGAGCAGACGGCGGCAACGGCCACACACCGAACGCGCGGCGTCGGTGCCGGCCGGCAACCGGTTGCGCGTGCCGCAGTGGACGCAGTGCAGCGTGGTGCCTGCTTCCGCCTCCTGCGCGCGGCGTGCCATATCGTACGCGCGCCGCAGGGACGGGTCGGCGAGCACGGCGTACGCCTCGTTCAACCGCACCGCGTCCTCGTGGCGCCCGCCCAGGTCCGGATGCACCTGCAACAACCCGATAATCGCCCGATACGCGCGCTTAATCACCTCCGGGTGCGCCGTCGGGTGCACCTGGAGGAGGGCGTAGTAATCCACCGCGGGATCAAACTTCGACGAACCGGCCATGTCGCAGCGATTGTAGCACCGCAACCAACCGGCGAGCGTACAGGCGGCCCGACATTTGCCATCGCGTCCGGCAAGAGCGCTACGGAGAATGTTGAGTTTTGCATTATGAATTCGTACCGCCGGCGTCTCGCCGGCACATTTCATTCAAAACGCAAAACTCAACATTCAAAATTCCGTTACGCCAGCAAGTCCAGCACGCCTTCGACCGCGGTGTCGAAGGCGGTCAGCACGCGGTCGATCTCGGCGTCGCCGACGATGAGGGGCGGCTCCAGGCGGATGACGCACGGGTTATTCAGCGTGTATGCGGCGAAGATCTGCTGCTGCGCGAAGCCGGCGATGACCAGCGCGGCGATATCACGGTCGGTGAACTCCACGCCCACGAGCAGCCCGAGGCCGCGGACTTCCGTAATGGTGCCGGGGTATTTTTCCGCCACCGCGCGGATACCGCTCAGCAGGCGCGTGCCCATTACCGCCGCGCGCGCGGGCAGGTTTTCCTCTTCGATCACGTCCAGCGTCGCCAGCGCGGCGGCACAGGCCAATTCGTTGCCGCCGAAGGTGGAGGAATGCAGCAGCGGGTTGGGCTCGAAGACCTTCCACACCGCCGGGGTGCCCATGAACGCGCCGATGGGCATCACGCCGCCGCCCAGCGCTTTGGCGATGGCCATGATATCCGGCGCGATGCCCCAGCGTTCGCACGCGAACATGGTGCCCGTGCGCCCGAAGCCGGTCTGCACTTCGTCGAGGATGAGCAGCACGCCGGTGTCGTCGCACAATTTCCGCAAGCCCGGCAGGTAATCGTCGTCGGGCACGATCACCCCGTTCTCCCCCTGCACCGGCTCCACGATCACTGCCGCCGTTCGCGGGGTGATCGCCGCCGCCACCGCGGCCACGTCGTTGAAGGGCACGTGGGAGAAGTCCGGCAGCAGCGGGGCGAAGGGGGCACGGTACACCTCGCGGCCCGAGGCGCTCAACCCACCGTACGTTTTCCCGTGGAAGCCGCCCACCGTGCCGATGATCTCCGTTTTGCCCGTGGCCAGCCGCGCCAGCTTCAGCGCGCCCTCCACCGCCTCGGTGCCGGAGTTGCAGAAGAAGGTATATTGCAGGTTGCCGGGCGCCAGCGCCGCCAGCCGCTCCGCCAGATCCGCCGCGGGACGATTAAAGAGGACGCGCGAGGACATCGGCAGCCGCGCCGCCTGCGCCTGCACCGCCGCGACGACCTTGGGATGCGCGTGGCCCAGCGCGAAGACGCCGTAGCCGCCCAGAAAGTCCAGGTACGCCTGGCCCTGGCTGTCGTAGACCGACATCCCCTCGCCGCGCCATTCCACCCCGTGGAAGCCGACGAAGTCCATCAGGTTCGCCAGACCGGGACTGATATATTTCCGGTACTTCGCAATCGTTTCATCTACAAAAGCCGCGGTCGCGGGATCAGGCGTCGTCATCGGGTCTCCTTTCGGTGCGGACCAGCGGCCCGCCCTGTTTCTTTTTTCCCCGGCGTCCCGGAATGTCCTCCCCCGAATGTAGCCGCGGGTCTTTTGCCTGCGCCGAGTGCCGGTACGGGGTGCAAGGGGGCGCAGGCTGAAGATCTGCGGCTACGAAAAGGCCTCCCTGTTCTCGCGTTCTCCCGTTCTCCCACTCTCGCCTCGCGTGCCGAGGGCGAAAAACGCACGGCTGCCCGGCAAACCGATTGCACAAACCAGTGCTCGGGTATACAATAGATAAGCGGTTCCAGCGAATCTTCGGCATGCCGTGCCGACGCGCCGTACAGGGAGCACCGATGAGCATCGTCGCACGCCGATCCCGCCTGTGGGGCGGGGGCATCGCTCTTCTTCTCATCGCCGCCGGATTGGCCGGGTGCGGGGGCTCCGCGCGCGATACGACCACGTACCCCTCCGCCACCGTGTCGCAGACCTTCACCCCCGTGACGCCGGCGACCGCGAGCGACGCGGGAAGCGCCGCCGTAAAACCGTCGAGCGTCGCCGCCGACGGTTCCAACGCCGGCCAATACGGCAAACTCGACCCGCAGATCCTCAGCGGCGCCCCCGGCACCGTGCTCACCATGGACGCCGGGGCCGGCATCGCCGTCTCCGCCACAACGCCGACGGGCGCCGCGGTGCCACTGCAGCACGACACGCTGCAGCTCAGCGTCGACCCGCTCACCGGCGCGTTGCGCACCAACGCCGCCGCGCTGCTGCCGCCGGGGAACGTGACGCTGCGGTTGGTGAACGGCAAGCTCAGCGTGGAAGACGGCACCTCCTTTTTGACCTCCACCCGGTCGATCCAGACCCCGCTGTCCATTCAAAACCTGGCGCTGCACTTCACCGTGCGCAACGCCGGCGTGGATGGGCAGGGGCAGACGCTCTTCAACGTGACGCTGCCGCAAACCCTCGAGTGGCAATTCGAGCGCGCCGACGGCAAGTACCTGCTCAAGGATTCCTTCGTACGCCTGGATTACGGCGACACCTTCGTAACGCCCAACCTCCCACCCGTCATCAACATTACACTGTACGACGGCGCGAATACGCTGATGACACTGTCGAAAACGGCCCAGCTCACCGCGCCCGGCGTGTATGAATTCCGTGCCGCCAGCAATATGACGGAGTTCACCGGCGTCGCGATCGACCTGAACATGCAAGACGATCTGTAACCCCGCGGCACCGCCGATGGCCTTTTTCCCCCGCTATATCCTGGCCGGCGCGCTGCTGGCGGCGTTGCTGCCGGCGCGAGGCGCCGTACCCCTCGCCGTGCGTCTGGACGGCGTGCTGCATGTCGCCGCCGCCGGGGGGCGCACCCTCACCGTGTCGGAAGCCACCGTCGACCTCGCGTACGCCGACCGCCTACACCTCGCCTATACCCGCCTGCGCGGCGACGGGGCAGGGCGGCACGTGAGCAACACCTACGCCGACGACGGGTGGCAACTGGCGGGGGGGCTCACGCTGCGCCCGCAGACGGGGCGCCTGCCGCGCGTGGACGTGGGCTACCGGCACGCGCGGGACGCCGTGCGCCTCTCCGTGCACGAACCCAGCCTTTCCCTCGACGCCGCGCCCGTGCTCACCACCGACACCGTCGACGCGCACCTCGTCTGGCGCCGGGGCCGCGCCGAAGGCGCCCTCGGCGCCGGGGTGGCCCACCTGGCGCTCTTCGACCATGACGCCGCCACCGTGCGCGAACTCGACGGCGGCGGTACGTATACCCTCTCCCGGCGCTGGACGCTGAAGGCCACGTTGCTCGCCGCGCAGGACGACCGCCCGGGGCGGCACACCGCCTACGCGGGCACGCTGCGCGCGGTCTTTGGCCTCGCAACGCAGACCACGCTGGCACTCGGCGGCACGCTGTGCCTGCACGGCACGCCGCTGACGGGTGTCCCGCCGGCCCCACTGGCCGCCGCCGTCACGGTACTGGGGCTGGACAACGCCGTGGGGGACTTCCACGACGGTACCCTGGGGTTGTTTTCCCTGAGCGCGCGCGTGGCCTGGTAGCACATCTGACCCGTTTGCACCACCGTAAGACACCGGGGGTTTCGCTGTGAATAAACCTCAACAAATCCCCCGCACCTCTCGTTGAGCGAGTTGACACTCCCTTTGGGCTGTGTTACACTATCCCTGAATTTGGTGGGCATATTAAGCATGGGGAAAAGTGTCTGACCCACCGACTGCTCAGCGTGAGCAGTCGCCAGCGTTCCGACGTCGCGTGTAGACGGGGCAACATGGATACCGTCGCACCGCGCCATTCGCCTGGCCGACCGATCTCCAGAGACACTCCGAAGGAGGTATAGCACATGCGAAGATGGATAGGAGCCGCACTGGTCTCCCTTCTGCTCGCCTCCGCCCTTCCGACCCTCGCCCAGGCCACCGCGCCTGCGGCAGGGAAAACGGCCTTCGTGGATGTGCCGGCGGGACACTGGGCGGCCCAGGCAGTGGCGGACCTGGCGGCTGCGGGAATCCTGGAAGGCTTCCGCGATGGCACGTTCAGGGGCAACACGCCCATCACCCGCTATCAAGTAGCGGTGGCGCTGGCGCGCATGCTCGATCTGATCCAGAAGCCGCACGCGACGCCTGGCACGACCACCACGACGACTTCCAAGCCGTCGCTGGATGAGATTCGCAATCTTATCCTGACTGATCCCGAAGTCGCGGCCCGCTTGCGCGGCGCCACGGGCGCTGCCGGCCCGGCCGGTGGCGTGGGTCCGGCCGGCCCGGCCGGTCAGCCCGGTCCCATCGGCCCCAGCGGCCCCGCCGGTCAACTCGGCCCCGCCGGCCCGGCCGGTCCTAAGGGCGAGCCCGGCCTCACCGAGGCCCAGCGCGCCGACCTGCTCAAACTCCTCGATGAGTTCGGGCCGGAAATCGCCAAAGTGCGCGCCGACATGCGCACCCTCGGCGACCGCGTCACCGCCGTGGAAACCGCGGTAGCCAACAAGCCGCAGATGCTGCGCTTCGGCCTGGTGGGCGGCTATCGCGTCGGGGCCGAAGGCTCCGCGATTGCCCTCGGCTCGTCCGACCCCGCGGTGCTCGGTTCCGCGGCGAACAATGCGATCGCCGTTTACGGCGGCAGCACCGGCGTCGCGCCGGTCATCGATCCCACGGTAGCCAAAGACCTCCTCAAGGGGTACCGCTACGGTGTGTATCAGGCCGACGTCAACATGGACGCCAACATCAGTGAGAGCCTGGTCGGCCATGCCACCCTGCGCGTCGTGAGCCCCGTCACCGGTTCGGCGTCGCCGTTCACGGCGGGCACGTCCGCCCCGACCATCCCGTTCGACACCACCGTCACTTCGGCCGCGGGCACTGCCACGCTGCCGGCGAACGACACCTACGCGACGTTCGGCGTTCCCGGCTATCCGTCCGGCGTGCGCACCTTCGCCGATTCGGTGCAGCTCTGGGACTGGTATGCCACGTTCAACACCGGCATCCTCGGGCATGACGTTTCCTTCACCGGTGGGCGCTTCTCGTCGTCCCTCGGCCAGGGCCTGCTCATCGACACCTCCCGCAACCCGCTGGTCGGCATTGCCGCCGACTCCAGCTTCGGGCCGGTGAGCGTCGGCCTCGACTACTCCACCCTCGACCGGGCGCAGAACGGCTTTGTAGCCGATCCGACCTTCTCGCAGGACCAGATGATCTACGCCTACCTCGGCGCCGGGTTCTACGGCGTCAACGGCGTGGTGACCTGGCTCCAGAGCGGGTTCGCTTCCCAGCAGGGCTTCAGCGTCGCCGCTGAAGGTGCCGTCCGCGGTATCCGCCTCTTCGGTGAATACGCCCAGCTCATCAAGAACGCCAGCAGCGACAGCGTCTCCGAGCAGGGTTATGTGGTGGGCGCCGATCTGCTCAACAACTGGCACGGCTTCAGCCTCACCGGCAAGTACGGCGTGCTGAGCAGTGGCTTCGTGCCGGTCGAATCGATCCTCTATCCGTACGCCGCGGTGAGCGCGTACGACACCAACTGGATCGACCGCCCGCTCTTCCTCGACCCGAACAACGTGACCAACGGGTTCGAAGCGGATCTCCGCTACGCGCTGTCGAAGAAGTGGATGCTCAATGGCCGCTTCTACGGCCCGCTGGGTACTGAAGTCGGTCATCGCGACTACACCTGGACGCTGGGCACCAAGTACCAGCTCACCAACGGCGTGTATGCCAACCTGCTCTATGGGCAGCGCGACCTGCACAACCAGGTGACCGGTGGTCCGTTCATCAGCCCGCTGACCGGCGCGGAAGTCGCCACCCTGCGCACGCTGCGCTTCGGCCTGGAGTTCTCGATCTAACCGAGACGCTCTACACGTAAAACCGCCGTCCTCCCCCGGGAGGACGGCGGTTTTTTTTGCGCCGGGCCGAAAAGTCGCGTATCTGCCCGCCGGAGAAAAAGGAAAGTGGGGCGCGGGGCGCGAATGGTTATATGTTGACACGTGTCCCGCGGGGCATCTGTGGGTGTTCGCCCCCTGTATGCGCCGGGAAACACACCGTAGTCGCAACGGGGCGCGGTGTGGTATAATGGCAGGAGCCCCTGTTCGTATCCGGATTGACGCAACGATTACCCGTCGGTCGGGCAACGCCTTGGAGGGGATGAGGTACGGATGGCAACTGCGCGAGGACCGAAAATTCCCATCGGGAAGATATTACTCGATCAGGGCAAGATCTCTGAGGATCAACTCAAACAAGCCCTCGCCATGCAGAAATCGACCACCGAGAAGCTTGGTCGCCTGCTCATCGATCTCGGCTTCGTGAGCGAGCACGACGTTCTCGGTGCCTACGCACAGCAGCTCAACATTCCCATCTTCGATCCCTCCCGCGTCTCCCCCGACCCCGGCGTGGCGAAAGTCATTCCCGACCACTTGGTGCAGCGCTACAACATCGTTCCCCTGCGGCGCAACGGCAACAAGCTGGTGGTGGCCATGCAGGACCCCACCAACGTCTTCGCCCTCGACGACATCCGTCTGGTGACCGGCTTCGACATCGAGCCCGTGCTCGCCACGCTGGAAGATATCAACGCCATCCGGCGCAGCGGCAGCGGCGCGGACGCCGCGCCCGCACCGGGACAGAAACCGTCACAGACCGGCGGCGGCTCCATGACCTCCGCCATCGCCTCCGCCACCGGCTCCGACATGCCCGCTGAGGACCAGGGGGACACCAAGGCGCCCACCACCGACATCAGCAACCTGGTGGAAGCGATCAAACGCCCGGACTCGCCGGGCGGTGCCGACGCGAAGGCCGAAGTCGAAGACGCGCTGGACGGCGGCGGCGACGAAGCCCCCATCATCCGCATGGTGAACGTGCTCATCCAGAACGCCATCAAAGAGGGCGCGTCCGACATTCACGTCGAACCCGACCGCAAGCAGGTGCGCGTCCGCTACCGCATCGACGGCGTGCTCTACGAGATGATGACGCTGCCTAAGTTCGCCCACGCGCCGCTGCTCTCCCGCCTGAAGATCATGGCGGAGATGAACATCGCCGAGCGCCGCATCCCGCAGGACGGCCGCATCCACTTGCGCCACGATAAACGCGACTACGACATGCGCGTCAACGTGCTCCCCACCGTGTTCGGCGAAAAGTGCGTGATGCGTATTCTCGACCAGAGCGCCGTGCTCATCGGTCTGGGCCGCCTCGGCTTCACCCCCGAGATGATGGCCGACCTGGAGACGCTGGTCACCAAACCGAACGGCATGGTGCTCGCCACCGGCCCGACCGGTTCCGGGAAAACGACCACCCTGTACTCCATCCTGCACAAGATCAATACCGTCGAGAAGAACATCATCACCGTGGAAGACCCGGTCGAGTATCAGTTGCCCGGCGTCAATCAGGTGTCCGTGAACCGCAAAGCCGGTCTCACCTTCCCCGTCGCGATGCGCGCCTTCCTGCGCCAGGACCCGGACATCATCATGGTCGGTGAAATCCGCGACCTGGAAACGGCGGAAATCGCCGTGCAAGCCTCCCTTACCGGCCACCTGGTGCTCTCCACGCTGCACACCAACGACTCGCCGGCCACCATCGTCCGCCTCTCCGACATGGGCGTGGAGCCGTTCCTTATCTCCGCGGCCATCATCGGCGTCATCGCCCAGCGCCTGGCGCGCAAGCTGTGCGACCGCTGCAAGGAGCCCGCGGAAGTGCCGCTGGAAGCGCTCGGGCGTATCGGCTACGGGCCGAAAGACGTCGAAGGCGCCACCTTCTTCAAGCCCGTGGGCTGCGGCGAATGCTCCAACCGCGGCTTCCGCGGCCGTATCGGCGTCTACGAGCTACTGATGCTCAACGAAGAACTGGGCGAACTCATTGTGCGCCGCGCGCCGCTGTCCGAAATTACCCAGGCAGCCATCGCCGCCGGAATGACCACCTTGTTGAAAGACGGACTGCAGAAGGCCAAAGCCGGCCTGACCACGGTCGAAGACGTGCTCCGCGTCGTCACGACGCACTGAGCAATTCAAGGGTTCACACGCACCGCACGGGGTAAACTGGAATCAGGAGGCCAACATGTCTGGTGGAGGCAGCGGCGCTCAACAGCCGCCGATCACGCTGAAATCGAACGATCCGGCGCATTCCCGCGATCTCACCGAGGTGCACATCGACGAACTCCTCGAACTCGTGGTCGAGGCGAAGGGTTCCGACCTGCACATCGCGACCGGCTTGCCGCCGATTTTCCGCTGCGACGGCGACCTGCTCCAGGGGAACTATTCCAAGTTCACCCCGCAGATTGCCCAGCGCCTTTGCTACGACATCCTCACCGACGAGCAGATCCAGAAGTTTGAAAACAACCTCGAACTGGACTGCTCCTACCAGTTGGGCAAGTCGAGCCGCTTCCGCGTCAACCTCTTCCGCGACCGCGGCAGCGTGGCCGCCGCCTTCCGAACGATTCCCTATAAGATCCCCACGTTGGAAGAGCTGGGCCAGCCGACCATCGTGAAGGACATGACGCGCAAGCACCGCGGCCTCATCCTGGTCACCGGCCCGACCGGTTCGGGCAAATCGACTACGCTGGCGGCGATGATCGGCGAGATTAACCGCACCTACCGTAAGCACATCATCACCATCGAAGACCCGATCGAATACCTGCACACGCACATCCAGTGCGTCATCAACCAGCGCGAACTGGGCGCGGACACCAAGAGTTTCGCCGCCGCCCTGCGCGCCGCCCTCCGCGAGGACCCGGACATCCTCCTCGTCGGTGAGATGCGCGACCTGGATACGATGGAATTGGCGATCCACGCGGCGGAAACCGGCCACTTGGTGTTCGCCACCGTGCACACCAACAGCGCCTCGCAGACGGTCGACCGCATCGTCGACGTTTTCCCGGTGGCGCAGCAGGAACAGATCCGCGTCATGCTCTCCAACAACCTGGTGGCGGTGCTCACCCAGCAGTTGCTGCCGAAGATCGGCGGCGGCCGCGTCTGCGCCCAGGAGATCATGGTCGCCTCGCCCGCTATCCGCAACCTCATCCGTGAGGCGAAAGCCCACCAAATTAACTCGATTATCCAAACCAGCGCACACCTGGGCATGAAAACGATGGATCAATGCCTGCGTGACCTGTATAATCAAGGACTCATCCCGTATGAGTTGGCGATCGAGCGCGCCATGAACGTGGAAGAGCTGAAGAAGATGATGCTCTCCGATGGCACGCTACCCGACCAGGACGCGGGGCAGGACTCGTATTCCGCGTAAGTCCGCCCGCGCGCCCGGCCCCCGGGGGTGCGCAACAGCGTAGGAGGGAAGAACGATGGCGACCTTCAGTTACGTCGCCCGAGACCAACTCGGGAAGGTCCAAGAGGGCACGGCGGATGCGGAGAACGACCAGATTCTCGTCCGCCGCCTCCGCGAACGTGGGTTATGGGTGCAGAAGATCGACCGCGTGAAGGGCGATGGCGGCGCCGGTGCCGCGAAAGCCCAAAAGGCCGCGCCGGTCACCAAGGCTACCGCGCGTAAAAAACGCATCGGCAAGGTGAAACCGCGCGACCTGACGATGTTCTGCCGCCAGTTCAGCACCATGATTAACGCGGGCGTCTCACTGGTGCGCTGCCTGGCCGTGCTCGAACAGCAGGCCGGCAGCCCCAACCTGAAGGCGGTCATCCGCGAGGTGCAGTACTCCGTGGAGGGCGGTGAAACGCTCACCCGCTCCCTTTCGCGCTTCCCGCGCATCTTCAGCAACCTCTTCATCGGTCTGGTGCGTGCCGGAGAGGTCGGCGGTGTGCTCGACGAAACCCTTGACCGCCTCGCCACCTTCCTGGAAGAGGACCTGAAGCTGAAGGGCAAAGTCAAGGCGGCGATGACCTACCCGGCGATCGTGATGATCATCGCGGTCCTCATCGTGGTCGGCTTGGTCACCTTCATCGTGCCGAAGTTCATGGAGTTGTTCAAGGACTTCAACCTGACGATGCCGGCTCCCACGCAGATGCTCATCAACGTCTCGAACTTCATGACCAACCCGATCAATGACATCATCCTGGTCGGGGTCATCGTCGTGATGGTCATCGCGATAAATCGCATCAAAGCGACAAAAACGGGTAAGCTGTACTATGACAAGCTGATGCTTAAGGTGCCCGTCTTCGGCAATTTGAACCATAAGATCGCGCTGGCACGCTTCTCGCGTACCATGTCCACCCTGCTGGAATCCGGCGTGCCGATTCTGCAGGCCCTGGAAACGGTGGCCGGCGCGTTGGACAACGAGGTGCTGTCCAGCGCGGTGCTCGATGCCCGCGCCGCCGTCCGTGAAGGGGAGCGCCTCGGGGAACCGTTGGAACGCGCCAAACTCTTCCCGCCGATGGTGGTGCAGATGATCAGCATCGGTGAGGAAACGGGGTCGTTGGACGCGATGCTCGCCAAGGTGGCGGACTTCTACGAGTCGGAAGCGGACGCGGCCATCGAGTCGCTCACCTCCGCGATCGAACCGATCCTCATCGTCTTCCTCGGCGGCGTGGTCGGCTTCATCGTGGTCGCGATGTTCCTGCCGCTGGTGAAGATCATCGAAGGATTGTCCAGCTAACGCCGCTCCGTATCGTCGTGCACACGGGTGGGCAGCGCGCCCACCCGTGTTGCGTATCACAGATCACTTTGCATTTTGCACTCAGCACTCTGCATCGAAGGTTACATATGCCCGTCGTCTTCATCATTACCGGTGTCGTCTTTGCCTTTCTGTTCGGCATCACCGTCGGCAGCTTTCTCAACGTGTGCATCTACCGGCTGCCGCACGACGAATCGCTGCTGCACCCGCCCTCGCATTGCCCGGCGTGCAACCACCGGCTGGGCGTGCTGGATCTGGTGCCCCTGCTCAGCTACCTGGCGCTGCGCGGCAAGTGCCGCTACTGCGGGGTGCGCATCTCGCCGCGGTACTTCGTCATCGAGTTCCTCACCGGCCTCCTCTTCGTGGGCGGCTGGTGGGCGCTGGCGAATCGCTACGGCATGCTGATCTACCGCCCGGAGATCGAGGCGCTGGTGGGGCTGTGGTGGGTGTGGGCGAGCGCCATGCTCGTCACCTTCATGATCGACTTGGACACCACCTACGTCATCGAGCCCGTCACCTGGGTGGGTATGGCCGCCGGGCTGTTCTATGAAGTGGTGCAGAAGTGGTTCGACGGCGTGCCCATCGCGGCGAGCGTCTTCGGGCACACCATCCCTTGGTTGCCGGAAGCGGTGCCGGGGATGGTCCTCGGTTTCCTCGTCTTCGTCGGGATGGACGGGTTCGGCCGCCTCATCTTCCGCAAGCCGGGCATGGGGCTGGGCGACGCCTTCATCGGCGCGGCCATCGGCGCCATGCTCGGGCCCAAGCTGGCCGCGGTCTCCTTCGGCATGGCCATCATACTCGGAGCGCTGGTCGGCATGGCGCTCATCGTGCTCGGGGCCATCCGCCGCGCCCCCGCCCCGGGCGCCGAGGATGCGAAGGCAGCCAAAGCCCCGAAGAAGGACCCGCGCGCGTCGAAGAGCGACGGCCCGCTGCAAGAGGAGCCCGACGAGGAGCTGCCCGAAGGCCGCTACATGCCCTTCGGCCCCTTCCTCACCGCCTGCGCCGTCGCCGTCGCTTTCGCCCCCGTGTGGTTCGACTGGGCCGTCAATGCCGGCTTCACGTACTGGTTCTTTAAAAATCCGCTCTTCGGCGGCCAATAGCGGCGCGGGGGTGGGAATGGTGTATAATAAGAACGGAAACCGTCGTCGGGAGGTGGGTATGGTGCGCCGCACCGGATTTACGCTGGTCGAAGTCCTCGCCGTGATCGGGATCATTGCCATTTTGGCGGCGATTCTGATTCCCGTACTCGGCGTGGCGATGGAAAAAGGGCGCCAGATGACCTGCATCGGCAACCTGCAGAAGATCGGCATGGCGCTGGCGATCTATCACCAGGATCATGGCACCTACCCCGACCCCGCGCAAGGCTCCCCGATGCGCCAACTCGGTGAGACCGGCAAACTGGCCAATCCGCTGACGTGCCTCGACGACCCGACGAAAGATAACGACTCCTACGCGCAGATTTACAACTACTACGGCATGGCGCAAGGCCATGCGCCGGCCCTGCTCTCCTCGCCCGCCGAAGCCAGCGCGCTGTATGCGCCACTCAATGACAACAATCACGTCTATTGGTGCACGAATACGCTAAAGAATACCAGCGGCCCCGGCGACGCCTTCCCCGGCTTGATGAACGGCAATTGCCCGCCGAACACCATCGCCGTGGTCTGCCCGTTCCACGAAGCGCACACGCATAATTACCCCGTGCTGTGCATCAGCGGCGCCATTACCCACGCCGTCGCCGACCCCGGCGTCGCCGCCGACCAGAACTTCTGGACATTGGGCGAAGCGAAATAACCCCGCCCGATACTGTTGGGAGGTGGGTATGGTGCGCCGCACCGGGCTGACATTGGTCGAGCTGCTCGTCGTGGTGGGGGTCATCGCCGTGCTGGCGGTGATTCTGCTCGCCGTACTGGAGAAGTCGTGGGACACCGGACGGCAGATAACCTGCATCGGCAATCTGCAAAAGATCGGCATGGCGCTGGCGATCTATCGCCAGGATCACGACGGGTATCCCGACCCCACACAAGGCTCCCCGATGGGGCAACTCGGTGCGACCGGTAAAATGCCCCATCCGCTCACCTGCCCCGCCGATCCGTTGGCGGATCACGATTCTTACACGCGGATTTACAACTACTTCGGCATGGCGCCGGGGCACATGCCGGTCGCGCTTACCTCCCGCGGCGAGGCGAAGACGGTCTACCAGCCGTTCAATGGATCACAGCAATACTGGAGAATCGATTCGCTTCGTAATCGCGACACCCCGGGCGATGCCTTCCCCGGCCTGCTCAACCCGAACTGCCCGCCGAACACCATCGCCGTGGTGTGCCCCTTCCACGAAGCGCACACCCATAAATACACCGTGCTCGAGATCAGCGGCGCCATCACCCACCTCGTCGCCGACCCCGGCAACGCCGCCAACCCGACCTTCTGGACGCTAAGCGAAGCAAAATAACCGCGGCAGGACTCCCGTGTCTTTCCGGCGAAGATATCGCTAGCATCGGCGGGGAAAAACTCCTCCTTTTTGTGCAGGATGCTGTACAAACACGCGTTCTCGTGCTACACTACTCATGGCCTGCAGTATCGTGGGCCGGGAGAGAACGGCGCCGTGACCCTGATTCGCACCTTCATCGCCATCGCGGTGGATGACCGCCTGCGCGACACCCTGGCCGCCGTGCAGCACGAGCTGCGCGCGGTGGGCACGGGCGTGGCGTGGGTGTGCCCGGCGGGGATGCACTTGACGCTCAAGTTTCTCGGCGACGTGGAGGAAGCCCGCGTGCCGGAGATCGCCGCCGCCCTCACCCCGGTGGCCGCCGCGGTCGCGCCCTTCACCGCCACGCTGGCCGGCATGGGCGTCTTCCCCACCCCACAGCGCCCGCGGGTGCTCTGGGCGGGCATCACCGCCGGTGCCGAGGCCTTGGTCGCGCTGGCCGCCGGGGTTGACGCCGCGCTGACCGCGCTGGGCTTCCCGCCCGAACCGCGCCCCTTCTCCCCGCACCTCACGCTGGGCCGCCTGCAGGCCCCCGGCGATACCGCGCCCCTCCTCGCCCGCCTGGAGGCCTACCGCGACACCATCTTCGGCGAGACGCCCATCACGGCGTTGACCCTCTACCGCAGCGACCTCTCCCCACGGGGGGCGGCGTATACGGCGCTCGCGCGAGCGCCGCTGGGCACGGCCCCGTGTTGAGCTGGGGCCGCACGACAACCGCATAGCCACCGGGGGCGATCCCGGGCATCCTGTGTATGAGAGTGAGTTGGCATGGCGACAAGTACCAAGAATACCGGCAATGACAAAGCGCGCGCGCTCGATCTGGCGATCGGGCAGATCGACAAGATGTTTGGCAAGGGTTCCGTGATGCGCCTGGGCGAAATGTCCTCCCGGATTCAGACCGAAGTGATCCCCACCGGGTGTCTGCCGTTGGATATTGCGCTGGGTGTCGGCGGCATCCCGCGCGGACGCGTCACCGAAATCTACGGCAATGAATCATCGGGCAAGACGACCCTGACCTACCATATCATCGCCGAGGCGCAGAAGGCGGGCGGCACGTGCGCCTTCATCGACGCCGAGCATGCCCTCGACCCCGTCTATGCCGGCAAGTGCGGCGTGAACGTGGACGAGCTGCTGCTTTCCCAGCCGGACTACGGCGAGCAGGCGCTGGATATCGCCGATCTGCTGGTGCGCTCCGGCGCCATCGACTGCTTCGTCATCGACTCGGTGGCCGCGTTGGTGCCGCGCGTCGAGCTGGAAGGCGAAATGAGCGACAACCAGGTGGGCCTGCAGGCGCGCCTGATGTCCAAAGCGCTGCGCAAGCTGGCCGGGTCGCTCAACAAGAGCCGCTGCGCGGGCATCTTCATCAACCAGATCCGCGAAAAGGTCGGTGTGATGTTCGGCAACCCGGAGACCACCCCCGGCGGCCGCGCGCTGAAGTTCTGGTCCTCCGTGCGCATCGAACTGCGCCGCGTGGAGAACATCAAAAACGGCACCGAGTCGATCGGCAGCCGCACGCGCGCCAAGGTGGTGAAGAACAAGGTCTCCCCGCCCTTCCGCCAGGCGGACTTCGACATCATGTACGGTTCCGGCATCAGCCAGAGCAGTGCCATCATCGACCTGGGGCTGGAGCATGGCCTGATTACGAAGTCCGGGGCCTTTTTCAGCTACAACGAGGTGCGCATCGGGCACGGACGCGACAACTCCCGCGTGTTCCTCGATGAGAATCCGGTAATAGCGCGAGAGATCGAACAGCGCATTCGCGACATTGCCGGCGCCACCCCCGGACCCCAGGTGCAGGTCATCGAGAGCGACGAAGAGCCGGAGGAGTAAGACCGGGCGCGGGCGCAGGGAAGGGGCACGGCCATGGATCTCGGCATGCTGCGCGACCTGCTGATGCAGGTGCAAACCGGCGCCCGCGTACAAACGGCGATTGGTGAGCCGGTCACGGTCGGCACCCGCACGGTGATCCCCGTGGCGGAGGTGCGCTATGGCGGCGGAGGCGGCGGCGGGTTCGGCAAGGGCGAGACCACCGGACCCGGTGGCGGGGGCGGCGGCGGCGGGGTGCAGATCACCCCACTCGGCTGCTGGGTCATCGGCCCCGCCGACGCGCAATGGGTGCCCGTGGTCGACGTCAACCGCCTGCTCATCCTCCTCGGGGCGCTGCTTGCCCTGCTCCTGGGCACGGTGCGTGCGCTGGCGCGACGCTGACCGGGGGGCGGCAACCGACCGCCGCCCCCTGCACCGGGATTCCCACCCGCCGCCGGCGGGTATAACCGCAACATGACCGTGAGTGCGCCATGAGACGAACCCCCGCGCCGTCCAATTCCATTGACGACCCCGCGCGCGCCATGGATGCCGCCGCGCGCCTACTCGGTTTTCGCGCCCGCAGCGAGCACGAATTGCGGACGCGCCTCCAGCAAAAAGGCTTCACGCCGGAGGCAGTCGACTACACCTTGAGCACGCTGGCGCGCCTGGGCCTGCTCGATGACCGTGAATTCGCCCGCGACTGGGTCGCCATGCGGCCGGGCCGCGGGCCGGCGCGTTTGCGCCAGGAATTACGACAAAAAGGAATTCACCGCGATGTCGCGGAAAACGTAGTAGACGGTATATCCGCCGAGGAGGAGTTCGCCTCCGCCCTGCATGTCGCCCGTCGCGCGGTGCGCGCCCGTACCGCCGCGCCGGACCCCGCCGAACTGCTGCGGGTGCGACATTTGCTGCAGCGGCGCGGCTTTTCCTACGAGGTGATCGGACGCGTGTTGACGCATCTCAATGCTCACCTCACCGCAGACGGGGAGTGGCTGGACGAAGACACTCCGCTTCCGTAGGCCGCCCAGCCCGGCGTACGTCATCTATACCTGAGGAGGTTACCGGTCGGTTGATTTACATATTGCCCGCGTTGATCGGCTTCGTGGTCGGCGGCGCCGCCAGTGTGCTTTTCTGGCGCCTGGCCAAGCGACACGAACATACGACCCTAGAAGTCGAACGCCAACGTGATCTCGCCCTGAAGGACCTGGAAACTGAGCGGCGCACTTCACAATTAAAAGTCGCCGATGAACTGTTGAAACTCCGCGGGGAGCTGGAACAGGAAATCAAGGAAGCCCGCGCGGAATTGACCCGGCAGGAGCGCCGCGTCTCGCAAAAGGATGAAACGTTAGACCGTAAACTGGATGCCGTCGAACGCCGTGAGGTGGAAATCGTCCGCCGCGAACGGGAAACGGAGACGAAGCTTGCGGAGGCCGCCGCCCTGGTGGAGCGCCGCACCGACGAATTGCAGCGCGTCAGCGGGATGACGTTGGAACAGGCGCGCACGGCGTTGATCGATATCGTGCGCGACCAGGCACGCCTGGAAGCCGCCCGCGCCGCCCGTGCCATCGAAGAGGAAGCCCTCGAACACGCCGACGCGGAGGCCCGCCGCATCGTCACCATGGCGGTGCAGCGCGTCGCCGTGGAGCAGACGATGGAGAGCACCGTCTCGGTGGTGCCCATCCCCAACGACGAAATCAAGGGGCGCATCATCGGGCGCGAAGGACGCAATATCCGCACCTTCGAAACGCTCACCGGCGTCGACCTCATTATCGACGACACCCCGGAGGCGGTGGTCATCTCCGCCTTCGACTCGGTGCGCCGCGAGGTCGCGCGCCAGGCGCTGCAGGCGCTGCTGGAAGACGGGCGCATCCACCCGGCGCGCATCGAAGAATGCGTAACGCGCGCCCAGGCGGAGGTCGATCGGCAGATCAAGCTCGCCGGCGAACGCGCCATCATGACCACCGGGTTGACCGGGCTGCATCCCGATCTGGTGCGCGCGCTGGGGCGTCTGCGCTACCGCACCAGCTACGGGCAGAACGTGCTCGACCATTCCATCGAAGTGTGTCACCTCGCGCGCATGATGGCCGAAGAGCTGGGCGCCAACGTAGAGATCGCCAAACGCGCCGGACTGCTGCATGACATCGGCAAGGCCGCCGACAGCGAGAGCGAAGGCACCCATGCCCAGCTCTCCGCCGAGTTGGCCAAGCGCTGCCGCGAACGCGCCGAAGTGATCCACGCCGTCGCCGCGCATCACGGGGAGCCGCATCCGGAGACCGTGGAGGCCGTGCTCGTGCAGGCCGCCGACGCCGTCTCCGCTGCCCGCCCCGGCGCCCGCCGCGAATCGCTGGAGAACTACATCAAACGGCTGCAAAAGCTGGAAGAGATCGCCGTCTCCCAGCCCGGCGTGGAGCGCTGCTTCGCCATCCAGGCGGGGCGCGAAATCCGCATCATGGTCAAACCGGAACAGGTCGACGACCGCGGCGCCTATCTCATCGCTAAGGACGTCGCCCACGAGATCGAGCAGCACATGCAATATCCGGGGCAGATCAAGGTGACAGTAATCCGCGAAACGCGCCAGGTGGAATACGCGAAATAAGGCCGGGAAGGCCGAACACCCGGGGGGCCGTGCGACGCACGGCCCCCTTTCTCGTGCAACCCCGCCCCACCCCACCGCGTATGATAGAGCGACGCGCGAAGCCGAATTCCGGCGCAACTTTACTGCAACACGCTGCCGGAGGCGCGTCGAGCGTGGTATACTGCGCTTGAATACCGCTCAACCGCGGAGGGAGGAGCAACCGTGACGTCCCGATTCCGGTTCCGTTTTATGGCCGCGTGCGTCTGCCTCATCCTGGGCACGCTCGCCGCGCTCGCGGTGGCGCATCCCTTTGAAAGCGACGCCTGGACGACGCCGGAAAACCGCCTGGACACCGCCGTGGCGGCCACGATGAAGGCGCACCACGCGGCGTTGCGCCCCCCCTGCTCCGACGAAGTCTTCCTGCGCCGCGCCTACCTCGACGTCATCGGCACGCTGCCGACCTCGGACGAAGTGGAGGCCTTCCTGGCCGACACGCACCCCGACAAGCGTGCCACGCTGGTAGACACCCTGCTGGCGCGCGACGAATTCGCCGACTACTGGGCCATGAAGTGGTGCGACGTGCTGCGCGTGAAGTCGGAATTCCCCATGAACCTCTGGCCGAACGCCGCACAGGCCTACCACCACTGGGTGCGCCAGGCCATGCACGACAATATGCCGTACGACCAGTTTGCCCGCGCCTTGCTCACCGCCAGCGGCAGCAACTTCCGCGAGCCGCAGAGTAACTTCTACCGCGCGCTGCCCGCCCGCGACCCGGCGTCCATCGCCAAAGGCGTGGTGCTCACCTTCATGGGCGCGCGCATCGAAAAATGGCCCGCGGCGGGCGCGACGAATTGCGCCGCCTTCTTCTCCCACGTGGCGTATAAAAAGACCGACGAGTGGAAGGAGGAGATCGTCCTCCTCGACCCGTCCGTCACTGAGCCGCTGAAGGGCATCCTGCCCGACGGCACCAAGGTGACGGTGCCCGCGGATGCCGACCCGCGCGTCGCCTTCGCCGACTGGCTCATCACGCCGAAAAATCCCTGGTTCGCCCGCGCGGCGACGAACCGCATCTGGTGCTGGCTGATGGGGCAGGGGATCGTCAACGAAGCGGACGACCTGCGCCAGGACAACCCGCCCGCGAGCCCGGAAGCCCTCACCTGCCTGGCGGACACACTGACGGCGGCACACTACGACCTGCGCAGCGTCTATCGGCTCATCCTCACCTCGCGCACCTACCAGCAGTCCGCGCTGCCGCACGACGATGACGACCCCGCGCTGCGCTTCGCCCACTACACCGTGCGCCGCCTGGACGCCGAAGTGCTGCTTGACGCGCTCTGCTACCTCGGCGGCGAAGGCGAGGGTTACATGAGCGAAACGCCGGAGCCCTTCACCTACATCCCGAAGACGAACCGCACCGTCGCGCTGGCCGACGGCAGCATTACCAGCGCCTTTCTCGCCACCTTCGGGCGCCCGGCGCGCGACACCGGCCTGATGTCGGAGCGCAACAACCACCCGTCCGACTTCCAACGCCTTTACCTGCTCAACTCGGGGGAGATGCAGAAACGCATCGCCGCGAGCCCGCGCCTGCGCCAACTCATCATGAGCAAGCACAAAGGTAAGGACGAGTTGGTGCGCCAGTTGTACGTCTGCATCCTCTCCCGTCCCCCGACGCCGGAGGAAGTGACCGCCGCCGCGGGCTACTTCGCGTCGAGCGGCGAGCAGAAAGGTCCGGCGGGCAACGACCTGGCCTGGGCGCTGATCAACAGTAAAGAGTTCCTCTACCGGCATTGATGGAGGGTAACCATGCGAACGCATTTTGGTATGACCATCGGTCTGCTCGTCGTGCTGGCCGCCGCCGCCGTGGCGCAGACGCAAGCGCCGGCACCGGCGACAACGCCGACGCCGGCACCCGCGGTAACGCCCGCGGCGGCGCCCGCCGCGCCGAAGGCCAAGGCGGTGATTCAGATCTGGCTGTGGGGCGGCCCATCGCACCTGGATACCTTCGACCCCAAACCGGACGCGGGCCACGACTACTGCGGGCCGTATACCAAGCCGATCCAGACCAACGTGCCAGGCATCTCGATCTGCGAGATGCTGCCGCTGTTGGCACAGCAGGCGGATAAGTATTCCCTCCTCCGCGGCATGACTCACGGCAACAACGGCCACGAGACGGCGGCCTACATGATGCTCACCGGGCACAAGCCCGGCGACGGCGTCGTCTACCCCGCCATCGGCTCCCTCGTCTCCTACTTCAAGGGGTACGACCACGGCTACACCGGGTTTATCCCGCCGAACATCATGCTCACCGAGGGCGTGGGGCGCTTCGCGGAGGAGGGCTTCCTGAGCCCGCTCTACAAATCCTTCGCCACCGGCGGCGATCCAAACGCGAAGACGTTCACCGTAGACGGCATCATCGCGGCGGGGATCAGCGACGAGCGCCAGGCGGGGCGGCGGAAATTGCTGCACTCGCTGGACACGCTGGGCAACGCCATGCCGAACAACCCCGACCTGGCGGCACTGGACACAAGCGAAAAGAAGGCCTACGACCTGATTCTGGGCGACGCGCGCAAGGTGTTCGACCTCTCCCAGGAACCGGACGCCCTACGCGACAAATACGGGCGCAACAAATTCGGGCAGTCTTGCCTGATGGCGCGGCGGCTGGTGGAGTCCGGCGTACCCTTTATTTCGATCAACTACGGCGGGTGGGACACGCACAAGCAAAACTTCGAAGCGATGCGGCGCATGTTGCCCGTGCTCGACGCCGGCCTTGCCGCGCTGTTGCAGGATCTGGCCGATCACCACCTGCTCGACTCGACCGTCGTCATGTGCGGCGGCGAATTCGGGCGCACGCCGAAGATCGACTGGGACGCCCCGTGGAACGGCGGGCGCGGCCACTTCGGCAACGCCTTCACCGTGCTGGTTGCCGGCGGCGGCTTCAAGGGCGGCCACGTGGTCGGCGCCACCGATGCCAAAGGGGAGAAGGTGGTAGAGCGCCCCGTGTATCCGCAGGATTTGATCGGCAGCATCCTGGAACTGCTGGGCATCGACCCGGATGCCAAGCTGCCGAACTCGCGCGGACTAGACCTGAAGGTGATGCCCTCCGAGGATAACGGCCCCGGACGCGGGCGTTTGCACGAAATTATGCCGTAACGCGGGAGGCGCGTCATGACCGTAACACGATATTGCCTTTTACTGGGCCTGCTGGCCGGGGCGGCGACGGCGTGGGCGGCGCCGTACCTGGGCTATGTCTACCCCGCCGGCGGACAGCAGGGCACCACGGTGCGCGTAACGATCGGCGGGATGCGCATGGGCAACGTGCGCGATGTCAGCATCTCCGGCGCGGGGGCGCAGGGCGTCTTCGTGAGCTTCGAGGGTGCCGGCGGCCCGCTGAACCAGTTGGAGCGCGACCTGTTGCGCGATAAGCTGAAGGCGATCGAAGAACAACGCCACCCCACGCCCGCCCCGAAGACCCCGCCTGCGACGGCCACCCCACCGGCGGCGGCACCAGCGGTAGCGCCGCCCGCGGCAGCCCCGGCGGTTGCACCACCCGCAACGCCCGCGGCGACCCCGCCCGCGGCGGCGGCAGCAACTGCACCGGCGACGGCTACCACGACTGCGGCCACGGCGGCAACTACACCGGCCGCGACGACGGCCACCGCCACACCGGCGGCTACCACCGTCTTTCCGCCCAAACCGGAAGTGAAACTGCCGGACATCCCCGAGCTGCGCGATCTGGATCAGAAAACGGATAAGGAGCTGCGGCGCATCTTCCAGAAGTTCGTGTCACGGCAGAAGCGCACCAAGCCGCCCATCGCGGAGAACGTGGTGCTGGACATCACCATCGACCCCACCGCCGCGCCGGGCGACCGCGAGCTGCGCCTGCTCACCCCGGGCGGGGTGAGCAACCCGCTGGTCTTCCAGGTCGGCACGTTGCCGGAACTACGCGAGCGGGACAAAGAGGATGAGGAGAGCGTGGATCCGCCCGCCGCGGAAGCGCCGGTGCTCTACAATGGGCAGATTCTGGCCGGCGAGGTGGACCACTATACGCTGAAACTGCATGCCGGGCAGCGGCTGGCCATCAGCGCGCAGGCCCGCCACCTCATCCCGTATCTCGCCGACGCCGTGCCGGGCTGGTGCCAGGCGGTGGTGGCGCTGAGCGATGCCAACGGCAAGGAAATCGGCTTCGCGGACTACAACCGCCGTGACCCCGACCCGCTGCTCCTCTGCACCGTGCCGCAGGACGGCGATTATACCCTCGCCGTGCGCGACGCGCTCTACCGCGGGCGGGAGGACTTCGTCTACCGCGTCGCCGTGCGCCCGCCGACGGCGGAGGACACGCTCTACCACTTCGCGCCCCTCACCGTGCTGCCGCCGGAAGGCGTCCCCGCCACCTGGGACCCGACGCTGCCGTGGGTGGACGGACCGCTGACCGCGGTCGACGAGGCGGAACCGAACAACACCCCCGCCGCGGCGCAGAAGCTCACCACGCCCGCGCTGGTCAGCGGACGCATCGCGCAGCCAGGCGACGTAGATGACTACGCCTTCACCGGGAAGGCGGGCGATACCCTGGTGGCGGAAGTGTATGCTCGCCGCCTGGGCGGGCCGATGGATGCGCTGTTGCGCGTGCTCGATGCCGGCGGGAAAGTCCTGGCGGTGAACGACGACCACCCGTCCCCGGAGATGGGGCTCATCACGCACAACGCCGACGCCTACGTCTCGGTGAAACTGCCCGCCGACGGCACGTATACCGTGCAGGTGTCCGACGCGCAGCGCCACGGCGGCGACGACTACCGCTATTACCTGCGCGTTTCGCCGCCGCAGGGAGATTTCGCCCTGCGCGCCACCCCCTCCGCCCTCAACGTCACCGCCGGCGGTACGACCAACATCACCATCTACGCCGTCCGCAAGGACGGGTGGGACGGCGACATCGACGTCTCCATTGTCGACGCGCCGACCGGCTTTATGCTGAAGGACGCGCGCATTCCCGCCGGGAAGGACCAGGCCACGGTGAAGCTCTCCGTCCCGCGTAAGCGTCTGGACGGGCCGTTGACGCTGCGCCTGGTCGGCACGGCCACGATCGACGGCCGACCGGTCGTCCGCCCCGCCGTGGCCGCCGATCACCTGATGCAGGCCTTCGCCTACTACCACCTGGTGCCGGCGCAAGCGCTGCTGGTGTGGACGCCGCACAAGTAAGCTACGCTTCCGTGAGCGAGACGGCAATCTCCACCACGCCGAGGGGCAGGGTGAGGGGGGCCATGAGCGCGGGGACGCGCAGGGCGATGTGCACGTCGGCGCCGAAGATGATCGTCGGCGGGGTCAAGTCGCAATGGAGCTTCGACTGCCCGAGGAGGACAGCGGCGTTGCCGGCGATCATGTTGCCGAGTTCGCTGACGGCGCTGGCCGCCATTTCGTCAAAGCCGGCTTCCTCCATGCCCATCATCAACCCCGCGATGCCGGCGGCGGTCGCCTCGGACATGCTGAGGATAACCTGCCCCTGCAGCGCCCCGATGACGCCCAACACGATGGAGACGCGCTCCGGCATCAGCGGTCGGCCCGCGGGCACGACGGCACCGCAGGTGGCCGTCACGCCGGTGACGGCGGCCAGCACCTCGCTGCCGGCCTGTAAAAACGGCTCGATATATGCCTGCTGCATGCGAACTCCCCTTGCTACGCCAACGCTTTGTTCACTGCTTCCAAAATCCGTTCCGGGGTAAAGGGCTTCACGATAAAGTCGCGTGCCCCGGCATCCAGCGCCTCGCGCACCTTGTTGCCGTGCCCGAGAGCCGAGCACATGATGACCCGCGCCGCGTCGTCGCTTTCGCGGATCGCGTGCAGCGCGCTCAGGCCGTCCAGCTCCGGCATGGTGATATCCAGAAAGACTAGGTCGGGCTGCACCTCGCCATACTTTTCGATGGCCTGCTGCCCGTTTTCGCACTCCGCCACCACCTCATGCCCGGCCTGGGTCAGGGTGCGTTTGAGCGTAAAGCGCATAAACAGTGCATCATCCGCGATGAGAATCCGTGCCATGACTGTGCTCCTTTGTCGTGCGTGCTCCCTTATGCCTCTTTCCGGTAGAAAAAGGGGCAGGGAGAAGACAGGCCCAGGGCGGCGGCATCGGCAATACGCTCCGTACTGCCGAGTAGGATAATCCCGCCGGGTCGCAGGGCGGCAGCGAAGCGCGTAAAGAGCCGCTGCTTCGCCTCGTCGGTGAAGTAGATGACCACGTTGCGGCAGAGGATCAGATCCACCCCCCGCGGAAACGCGTCGGTGAGCAGGTCGTGCCGGGCGAACTCCACGCTGTGCCGCACCGACGGCAACACGCGCAGGTGGGCGCCCTCCGGCTCAAAGCAGCGCTCCAGCGCTTTGGGGGGCACGTGGCGCACGTCCTCCGGCGCATACAGCCCCTGGCGCGCCTTCGCCAGCACGCCGAGATCCACATCGGTGGCCCAGATGCGGTACCGCGCCTGGGCAAAATGGCTGTCCAGCAGGATCGCCAGCGAATAGGCCTCCGCGCCGTACGAGCAGCCCGCGCTCCAGATGGAGCACGGCCCGCCGGCGTCGCGCAGCAACGTGGGCAGAAAGCGCTCGCGCAACTCGTCGAACTTCTCCGGATTGCGGAAGAATTCCGACACGTTGATCGTCACCCGGTCGAGAAAGGCGCGCAGCGCCTCCGCGTCACGGCCCAGCGTGTGCCAGAAGGCCTCCAACGACGCGGCGCCCACGCGGGAAGCCTGCGCGCGGATGCGCCGCTCCATCTGCCCGCGCTTGTAGGCGCTCAGATCCAGCCCGGTACGCGTCTTCACGTGCCGGCAGAACAGGGTATAGTCGTCCAGCGTGGGCGTCGTCGTCACGTTGTGTCCTCAGCTCTCCCGCACGCCGCGGGTGCACCAGCGCTCGATCGCCGCGGCGATCTCCGGCAGCGGCAGTACCTGATCGGCCGCGCCGGCTTCGATGGCGGAGCGCGGCATGCCGAAGACGGCGCAGGTGCTCTCGTCCTCGGCGATCGTGGCGCCGCCGTGCGCCTTGATCTCCATTAAGCCCGCCGTGCCGTCGTGCCCCATGCCGGTGAGCACCACGCCCAGGCAGACGCGGGGAAAGACGGTGGCCACGTCCTCCAGCAGAATATCCGCCGCCGGGCGCACGCCCCAGCGCGGCGGGTCGTCGCTCAGGCGCGTGGTGCGTTGCGGCGTGATGCCCAGATGCCAGCCGCCGGGAGCGATGAGCGCGCGCCCGTTGAACAGCGCATCACCGTCACTCGCCTCGGCGACCTCCAGCGCGCAGTGTTGATTGAAGCGCTCCGCCATGGCCGCGGTAAAGTGCGGGGGCATGTGCTGCACCACCAGCAGCGTGGCGGGCAACGTGGCGGGCAGCGCGACGAGTACGTCGAACAGGGCGCGCGGACCGCCGGTCGAGGCGGCGATCGCCACCACCTGCTTCGCCGGCGAGCCGTGAAACGTGCCCTTCGTCACCGGCGGCGGCGGGGGCGCCGTGGTCAGCGGGGTGAGGCGCGCCCGGGCGGCAACGCGCAACTTGTGCCAGATCACGTACCGGATAGCGGCGATATCTTCGCTGACGCTGCCGGACGGTTTGGGGATAAAGTCCACCGCGCCCAGCGACAGGCACTGCAGCGTCACCTCCGCGCCGCGCTTGGTCAGGCTGCTCAGCATCACCACCGGCACGGGCATGCGCCGCATGATGATCTCCAGCGCTTCTACGCCGTTCATCTCCGGCATCTCCACGTCCATCGTCACCACGTCCGGCTTCAGGCGCTGCACCAGCTCCACCGCTTCGCGCCCGTTGCAGGCCACGCCGGCCACCGAGAAGCCTTGCCCCTCCTCGACGATGCGGGAAATCACCTTTCGCATGAACATACTGTCATCCACGATCAGTACGCGGATCGTCGCACCGGTTGTCATGTCGCACCTCCCAGGTCGCTCAGGACTCGCTCGCCGCGGCGCACCGACCGCACGTGCACGGCGCCGGTGGCGAGATGGAGCAGCACCGTGCGTCCTTCCTCGCCCCCCACCTCTTCGCCCACGATGGGCAAGCGGACCTCCGCCAGCGCCCGGCGCACCGCCTCGACGTTGCGCGCGCCGATACGCGTGGAGAGCAGCGCGCGCGTAAAAATCTCCGCCCCGCCGCACAACGCCACCCGCACATTGCTCGCGCGCGCGCCGGCCCGGCGCAACGCCGTCACCAGTGCCGGCACCGCGGTGTCGGCATAGCGCGCGATGGTGCCATCATGTTGGGCCGGTGCGACGGGCAACACCACGTGCACCATGCCCCCCACGCGGGTCTGCGGATCGAACGCGCAGATCGCCACGCAGGAGCCCAGCCCCACGCAGGCGAGTTGCACCTTGGCGTCGCGGGATACCACCAGCTCGCCCATACCGACGAAGCGCATTTGCGCCGGCGCGTGTTCCATCTCCGTCACCCCCGCCCGTCTGCCGTCGCCGGGAAGGGTGTCAGCAACTGTACCCAGGTCGACTGGGTGGGCAGAAAGAAGAGGTGGCAGGCGGCGGCGTGCCCCGGTGCCCGCACCGGCGCCAGCAAGGCATCGATGAGCAGCAATTCGCCCTCGGCCTCCGCAATCGGCAGCACGGCGCTCGTGACCACAGCCCCGGCCATCTCGACCGCGATGTCCGGCGGGTGCAGCGTCAACGGCACGCTGCATTGCAGCTCTAACCGCCCGATGAACGCGGAGACGAGAATATTCGCCGCCTCGGCCAGCACGGAGTGCTCCATCGGATCGAGGGCGTCGAAACGGTCGGCGCAGCCCCCGAGCACCGTCTCGAGCAGCGACCGGGAGTCTTCCCAGTGGAAAAGGGCGAGGACAGAGCCTTCGATGCCGCCGGACAACGCGAAGCGCGCGCCGAAGATGGCTTCTTCCGGGTCGGGCACCAGCGCCATGATCGTTTCGAGCTGCGCGGCACGGGCGTTGGCGTGCGACACGGTGAGCGCATTGTGGGAGAACGCCCCCAGCGCCCGTGCCGCTTCTTCCAGGCTCAGGGTGACGAGGACGCGCAACATGGGGATCACGTGAGATGGCAGCGCCATAGGTCTCCTTATGCGACTCCTGCCGCGGGGGCGGTGAGCCGGCGATCCGCGCGGAGCGCGTCGGCGATGAGCTGCTGCTCGAACAGGTTGCCCACGTCGGCGATGAGCGCCACGTGTCCGTTGCCCAGGATGGTGGCCCCCGCCAGCCCGGGGATTTTGCCCAGGTAGCCGCCGAGGGACTTCACCACGATCTCCTGATGTCCGGTGATGCCGTCCACCGCCAGGCAGATCAACTGGTTCATGTAGCCGATGGCGACGAGGTGCAGCATCGACCGGGTCGACGCGGTGCCACAGCCGGGAAAGATGTGCCCCAGCGGGACCACCGGCACCACGCGATCGCGCCATTGCAGCAGACCGCACCCCCGCACGGAGTGCAGGCTCTGGCGCGGCACCCGCATCGTTTCTTCCACGAAGGCGAGCGGGATGGCCAGCGAAACCTGCCCCACGCGCACGAGCAAAGCGCGCACGATGGCCAGCGTGAGCGGGATTTTCAAGGTCATGGTGGTGCCGCGCCCCGCCTCGCTCTGCACCAGGATGGCGCCGCTGAGCGCTTCGATGTTGCGCTTCACCACGTCCATCCCCACGCCGCGGCCCGACACGTCGCTGACGGCCTGCGCGGTAGACAGACCGGAGGCGAAGATGAGGCCGAGTTGCTCCTGGCGCGACATCCCCGCCAGCGTCTCCGCCGACACCAGACCGGCGGCTCGCGCCTTCTCCGTCACGCGCGCCAGGTTGATGCCCGGTCCATCGTCCTGCACCTGGATGAGGATGTATCCCTCCGAGCGGCGCGCGGTGAGGCGTACCGTGCCGGTGGGCGCTTTGCCGGCCGCCGCGCGCGCCGCCGGCGTCTCCATGCCATGATCCAACGAATTCCGCAATATGTGGGTGAGGGGGTCGACCAGCTTTTCGATCACCGAGCGATCCAGACGTTCGTTTTCCCCCTCCAGCTCCAGCGTGACATCCTTGCCGAGGGTATGGCAGAGATCGCGCACCAGACGCGGGAAGCGGTTGAACAGCTGGCGCACCTGCAGCATGCGCGTTTCCAGCACCTGTTCGTGCAAGTCGCGCACGATGGCACCCAGATGGTGCGCCACGGTGTCCAACTCGCGCACCGTCTCATCCTCGACCCGCGCGCCGCGCAGCTCCTCCGTCAACCGCTCTACGCGCGTGCGGTCGAGCACCATCTCGCCGACCAGATTCATGATCGAGTCCAGCGTCTCCACGTTCACGCGCACCGTCTGGCTGCCGGCGGGCGCGGAGACGGGGGCAGGCGCGTCCTCCGCCGCTGCGGGGGCCGGCGCGGCCACGGGGACCGGCGGGGCCGCGGGCGCGGGCGGCGCGCCGTCGTGCAGCGTAGACACCTCCGCCACGTCGATGATCTTCGCCACCGCCTGGTGCAGTGTCGCCTCGTCCTGCATGGTGCGCAGCGCCACGGTGAGCAGTAGCGGGGTTCCCACCTCGCCCGCGTCGATCTGCGCCGCCGTCGGGTCGCTGTAGACCACGTCGCCCAGGCGCCCGAGTGCTTGCAGCACCATGTAGGCGCGGATGTCGGGCAGTTGACAGTCCGGCGTGAAGCCCACGCGCAACGTCACGCAGCCGTCCGGCAGCGGCGCCGCGGGCGGCAGGGGCTGGGCGCTGGCGAGGGGCACCGGCGCCGCGAGCAGCGCGTGCAGGGCCTGGACGACCTGCGCCGTTTCCGGACCCTCCAGCACCGCCGTTTGCTGCGTCGCCAGCCCCTGCTCCAGCACGTGCAGCCGGTCGAGACTGAAGAGCAGCGTGTCGATGATGGGGGCGGTGACCGCCAGCGCGCCTTCGCGTACCAGGGAGAGCACGTCCTCCATGGCGTGCAGCAGCTCCGCCATCGCGGTCAGTCCCATCGCCGCCGACGACCCCTTGAGGGTATGCGTGGCGCGAAAGATCGCCTGCACCAGGTCGCGATTCTCCGGATCGCGCTCCAGTTGCACCAGATGTTCGTCGAGGCTTTCCAGTTGCTCGCCGACTTATTGCAAGAAGACCGTCAGCAGTTCAGGATCTTCCCGCCAGATGGCAAAGACGTCGGACATGCTCTTCCTCCCGATCGCTTACACGACCGACGCGACCGCAAAATCCGGCGTGCGCAATGCCGTCTCGTCGTCGTGCCGCAGCACCTCGTCGAGAGCCAGCAGAATGATGAGTCGCTCCCCCAGTTTGCCCACCCCGCGCAAGTAGCGCGCGTCGGTGGAGGTGATGAACGGCGAGAGCGGCTCGATGGCCGCCAGCGGGAGGCGCAGCGTTTCGGTGACCGCATCGACCAGCAGCCCGATGAGCATATTCCGATTTTCCACCACCATGACGCGCGTGGCCTTGTCGGCGTCGGTGGCGGGTAGGCCGAAGCGCACGCGCACGTCGACCACCGGCACGATCACCCCGCGCAGATTGATCACCCCGCGCACATAGGCCGGCGCGTGGGGCACGTGGGTGATCTCCGCCAGACGGATGATGGTGTTTACCGCCGCGATGTTCACCCCGTAGGATTCGCCCGCCACGGTGAAAGCTACCAGTTGCTCTTCCGTCTCGCCGGTGTGACTCGTCGCTGTCGTCATGCCGCACCTTCCCTTCAGGCCTTGACCTTCACGCGCCCGTGGGCGCCGTTGCCCCCGGGCGTCGGCAGCACCGGCGCGATGGGATGGGACTCCGCCGTCACCGTGAATTCGTCCAGCAGCTCCGTGGCTTTCCCCGCCAAATCCGCCAGTTCGGCGGTGACCGCGGTCATCTCCTCGGTGGACGCATTCTGCTCTTCGGCCGCGGCGGACAGCTCTTCCGCCACCGCGGAAGCCTGCTCGATAATCGCCACCACGTGCTCGACGGCGCGCGTCACTTCGATACTGGACGACGCCATCTCTTCGGTGGCGGCGTTGGACTGTTGCGTGGCGCTGGAGACGCTTTCCGCGGTCGTCAGCACGTCGGTGGCATGCTCCGCCACGCGCTTGCTGATCTCCGCCACGCGCTCCGCCTGCGCCGCGACCTTTTCGGAGGCGGTCAGAATGTCGTGCAGCGCCGTACCCGCGCGGTTGGTGAGCAGCACCCCCTGCTCCACCTCGCGCGAGCCCACCCCCATCGCGTCCACCGCGCTGCCGATGCCTTCCTGGATGCCCTCGATCAGCGCGGCGATCTCCTTGGTCTGCCCGGCGGAGCGTTCCGCGAGCTTGCGCACTTCGTCGGCGACGACGGCGAATCCCTTGCCGTGCTCACCGGCGCGCGCTGCCTCGATGGCCGCGTTCAACGCAAGCAAATTCGTCTGCTCGGCGATCTCGTTGATCGCCTCGACGATCTCGCCGATCTTCTTGCTCGCCTTGCCCAGCGCGTTCACCCGCGCTTCGGCCTCTGATGCCGCGGCACGCACACGGTGCATGCCCTCGACGGTATCGCTGACGATGGCCGAACCCTGGCGCGCCACGTTGCCGGCATTCTGCACTTCCGCGCCCACCTGCATTGCCGCGTCGGTGATCTGTTGCACGGCGAGTAACGACTCTTGCGCCGCCTGCGCCGCCTGTTCGGCCCCGTGCGCCGTCACCTCGACGCCGCGGGCAACCTCTTCGATGGCACGCTGCAGTTGATCCATGTGGGTAGCCGCCTCGGTGGCGGAACGCGTCTGACTCTCCGACCCCGTGGCGACCTGCTGGGCACCGCTGGCCACTTCTTCACTGGCCTGCCCCACGCTCGCCGAGGCCAGCGAAACCTGCCGCGCGGAGTCCGCCACCTGCTGGGCGATGGCACGGATGGCACGCACCGTCTCCTCCAAGGCGTCGCAGGCCTGGTTCATGTTGTCCTTGATGCGTGCGTGGTCACCCTGGTAGTCGCCGACGATGCGCGCCGTCAGGTCTTTGTTTGCCAGTCGTTCGAGCACTTCATCTGCCTCGGTAATCGGGGCGAGCACCGCGTCGAGCGTTTTGTTGAAGCCGACAATGATGGGACGGAACTCGCCGGGTACCTTTTCCGCCTCGCCGCGAACCTCCAGGCGGCCGGCCACCGCGGCATCCGTCAGATGCCGGGCTTCCGTGGTAAGCCCGGCAATGGCCCTGGCGATGCCCCGCGTGATGACCCAGCCGACGATGACGGTGATGAGCAGCCCCACCACCATGAAGATGATCTGCACCCAGGTAGCGTGCCCGGTATCACGCGTGGCGTTGTCCAGCACCTGTTGTGCGGACTTCTCATTCAACGTATATAGCTTGAGCGTGTCGTCCGTGATCGTCGTACCCGTGGTCTTCAACTGACCGAGGAGGGCGCGGGCTTCGTCTGATTTCCCCGCTCGCGCCAGCGCTTCGATCTGCGGAATCTGCAATTGGTAATTCGCCCACTGCTCTTTCAACTCGATAAAGGTCTGTGTTTCCTCCAGTTTCGTATTGTCGAGCTGTTTTTCATACGCCGGCATCTGCGTGGCGATTTCCGCCGTGAACTTGCCGATACGCTGGTGGTATTCGTCGATCAGCGCGATATTGCCGGCGTTAGCCGCAATAGCATACACATTGACGCGGACGCGCTGAATCGCGATGGCCGCGTCGCCGATCTCGCTGAGCGGCACGACGGTGGAGGTGTAGATCGTGCGCGTTTTGCTGGCGGCCTGATGCAAATTCCAGATGCCGACGCCGCTCATCAGCAAGGCGAGGAGCAGGAGCGCGCCGAAGCCCAGCAGGACCTTGGTACCGGTCTTAAGCATGTGCATATCTCCTTGTGCGATGTCGTCGGACACGCGTATCCGACGACGGCGGTGATTGGTGTGGGGGCAGAGGCGGGGCAAACGTGAGCAGGGAGGTGGGGCCGGCGCGTGACGACGCCTTGCGCTACCCGGCGCGCCGGACGAGGGCGCACCCGGTTCCGCGGGGAAGGCCGATCCTCGACGAGTGCAACGTCGACGAACATGCGCGGCGCCTGTTCCCTTTCTGCGAAGCGTGTTGCGATGATGGATCAAGGCATGCCGGCGCTTATGCGCGTGGCGTGTGGAAGGACGTAAAGAAATGACGCAAAACTATATACGCCATCACCGGGCGTCTTCCTCTTTATAGTCGCTTTAATCATACACTAATATCATACGGTTGGGAAGGGCACCTGCTCCATAGCTGGTCGCCGCGCGGGGCGATGTGCTACACTTACACGCCGGTTTGCCGGTAGAACGGGGAGGGCGCGATGAAGAACAGGGTGGGCAAGGCCGGCGCGCACCTTTTCGGCGCGCCGGCCCGGTGACGGCTACCGCGGGAGCCAGGTCGGCCAAACGACCTATTCTTCCCACAGCCCCTTCACATCGCCGAGGGGGAGCACGCGGGGGGCGAGGTCGGGGTCGGTGAAGAGCTGCTCGGGGATCGTTTCGTACCAGCTCCAGCGCAGCCAGTCAGGGGCGATGCGCAGCATGGTGCAGATTTCGGCGAACGCTTCTTCGATGGGCGTGGCGCCATCCACCACGGCGCCGAAGAGGGCGTCCAGCTCGTCGGGGTCTATTTCGTCGGAGAAGGACTCGGCCAGCACGCGCTCCAGCCCCAACAATTCGTGGGGCAAGCGCTCCAGCACCTTGCGGTCGTCCGGCACGTAGACGGCCACCGGCCCACGCTCACCGCCGTGGGTGAAGGCCACCGCCCAGTGCTCGCCGACGATGAAAAGGGACAGCGCCAGCGCATCGTCGCCGGTCAGCTCTGTCGCCAGCTCCAGTTGCCGTGCCCAGTCGCCCGCCTCGGTGGCGGTGGCGTCCAGCAGCCCCCACCAGCCCTCATGCAGGTCGATCAGGTAGCCGTTCGCCGGTTCCGCGTTCTCTTCATACGCCCGCCGCAGCTCCTCGGGACCGATATTGTGAAAAAACGTGCAGCACGCAAACACATCCGCCATGTCATGCTCCTCAGCCAGCACTCTACCCGCCAACGGCCCGCACGTCAAGTGTAGGGAACGGGGAACAGGGAAGCGGGAACCGTTTTACCACCATGGTGACAAAAGCGCTTGTCAGTGTTATTGCACCAAAACTGTTCCCAGTTCCCCGTTCCCTGTTGCCTCCGTCGGCAGGATTTCCCCGTTGGGCGGCGAAACAAGCTGATGCTGCGATAACCATCCACGCCGGCGGCACGCCTGGAGGGGCGGGATGGGCGGCACTGCGAGGCGACCCATGTCTATAGTCGGCATCATTCCGGCGCGTTATGGCTCGACCCGCTTCCCCGGCAAACCGCTGGCGGAGCTGGCCGGGCGACCCATGATTCAGCACGTGTTCGAGCGCGCCTGCCGCGCCACCATGCTGGAAGAGGTGATGGTCGCCACCGATGACCAGCGCATCTTCGACGCCGTGCTGGCCTTCGGCGGCGAGGCGATCATGACCGCCAACACCCACGCCACCGGCACCGACCGGCTGGCCGAGGTGGCGCAGCGGCTGTCGGCGGCGGAGATCATCGTGAATATCCAGGGCGACGAGCCGATGATCGACCCCGCGGCCATCGACGCCATCATCGCGCCGCTGAAGCAACAGAAAGAGATTCCCATGTGCAGCGCCATGGTGGCGATGCCCGATTTCGTGCGCGCGTGGGACCCGAACATCGTGAAGGTGGTCACCGATCTGCACGGCTACGCGCTGTACTTCTCCCGCGCGCCCATCCCCAACCCGCGGGGCGGCGTGGCCGGCCTGGGGCCGTGGAAGCGCCATATCGGGCTGTACGCCTACCGGCGCGACTTCCTGCTCGCCTTCACCAAGCTGCCGCCCAGCCCGCTGGAGCAGATCGAACAGCTCGAACAACTGCGCGCGCTGGAAAACGGCTACCGTATTCGCATGGTCGAGCTGGGTGACGACAACTCCATCGGCGTCGACACCCCCGACGATCTGGAACGCGTCCGCGCCGTGCTCGAAGGGCAGATACAGCGGTAGGAAACAGGGAACCGGTTTGGTCCAAGCTCGCATTCAGTGCCGTCGGTAGATATTGTCACTGTTTGGAACAGGGCAAGAGCCCGGCTCGTTCTCGAACACTAATCCCTAACCCCTAACCCCTAATCCCTACCCAGGGAAATCAGGCAAAGGACACTGACCATGCATTCCGTCACGATCAACGACATCACTATCGGCCAGGGGCATCCGCTGGCGCTGATTGCCGGGCCGTGCGTGCTGGAAAGCCGCGACCTGGTGCTGCGTATCGCGGAGGAGGTGACGCGCCTCACCGCCGCGCTGGGCATGCCCTACATCTTCAAGGGTTCCTTCGACAAGGCCAACCGCACCTCCATCGGCGCCTTCCGCGGGCCGGGGCTGGACGCGGGGCTGGCGCTGCTCGCCGAGGTGAAGGCCACCTTCGGCGTGCCGGTGTGCACCGATTTCCACGAGGCCGGGCAGGCCGCCGCGGTGGCGGAGGTGGTGGATCTGCTGCAGGTGCCCGCCTTCCTCTGCCGCCAGACGGACATGCTGCTGGCCGCCGCGGCGACGGGCAAGGCGGTGTCGGTGAAGAAAGGCCAATTCCTGGCGCCGTGGGATATGGCCAACGTGGTGGACAAGTTCACCGCCGGCGGCAACCACAACCTGCTGCTCACCGAGCGCGGGGCCAGCTTCGGCTACAATAACCTTATCCTCGACCTGCGCAGCTTCCCGGTGATGCGCGGCTTCGGCTACCCGGTCATCTTCGACGCCACCCACAGCGCGCAACTCCCCGGCGGCACCGGCACCGCCACCGGCGGGCAGCGCGAATTTATCCCCGCGCTGGTGCGCGGCGCGGTGGCGGTGGGCGTGGACGCCCTCTTCATGGAAGTCCACCCCGACCCCACCCACGGCCTCTCCGACGCCACCACCATGTGGCCGCTGGCCCAGCTCCGCGAGGTGCTCCTCGCCGCGCAAGCCCTCGATGCGGTGGGCGGGCGAGCGCTCGGGTAATGGTAGTGACAGAATCCCCTTCTCCAGGAGGTTGCTATGGCGAATTGGAGCCGGATTATCTCGTGCGTGGCGTGCAACGCCGGCAACCCCGCCGATGCCGCAACGTGCATCCGCTGTGGCGCGAATATACAGCAGGCGTATGATGAATTGGCCGTGGTGCGCGCGGCAAATATGAAACCTGTGCCCCCGCCACCCCGCGAAACGAACGAGCCCCGCATCGAAGACCTCGACCCGTTCCGGCCTCGCCTCGACGCGTTGCGCGAGCCAGCGGTGGCACCGCGCATCACCGCAACGCCACAGTTCAGCAAGTTCGGGGGTTTGCCCGCGCTGCCCACGACGCTGACCTGGCCGGAGTGGAAAGGCCGACCACTCGCCTTTCTGGCCCAGTTCGACCTGGCAGCCTACCCGCACGGCTTCACCCAATACGCCTTGCCCGCGACCGGCGTCCTGTATCTCTTTTACGACGACGATGAGATGCCCTGGGGCTTCGACCCCAAAGACCTGGGCAGTTGGCGCATCCTGTATGCCCCCGTCGCGCCGGACGATTGCCGAGAGCGGCCCGCCTCCGCTGAACTGGACAAGAATCGCATCTACCCGGAACGCTACCTCACCTACGCGCGGATTGAGACGTATCCACCCTTGGAAGATGAACGCATTGACGCATTCCATTTCACGGATGAGCAATGCGAGGCATACGAACAACTGCACCAATCGGTGTTTGAAGGGCACGCCGCGCATCATTTCTTCGGGTATCCCTCGCCGGTGCAGAACAACGAGATGGATTTGGAATGCCAGATGGTCACCAACGGCATCGATATGGGTGGGTCAACGGTGCCTGCCCCGGACCGCTGGAAGGCGTTACAGGCCGGCCGCACGGATTGGATTCTCCTACTTAGGACTTTCGCTTTGCTACTCCATAACGATATCGTAATGTTTGGTGTCTTTGGTGAGTGGGTATACCCCTGTTGCTGCTATGCTCACCGCACGCCAATACACTGAATACTTGATTGCCACCACTGGCAACTATACGTGC
>CAIYQO010000041.1 GCA_903928345.1 uncultured bacterium
ACCATGGCGGTATCCCTGAAGGGGGTGGGGTAAGATACAATCTACTTCAGGTCAGCCCGCCATGGTTCCTTTCATAACGGGCCGTTGCTCCGGGGACAGAGGCAAGGCCGAGACGCGAGAGGAAAAGTGCGAAAGTCCACGGTGGGTCGTGGCTTTGTTGGCGTTGGGCGTCGGCGTATGGGCGCAGGGGTTTCCGGCGCAGCGGATTACTCCGCTGGCGGCGGGGGACCTGGATGCCGCCGCGTATCGGCAGTGGGTGGACGGCGCCGAGGCACCGATAGCCGGCGCGGTGACGGACGCCGCGTGGACCACCACCGGGATGCCCATCTGGTGCGGCACGACGTACGGCGACGGGAAGAACCTCGCCGTGCGCTACCTGCGCTTCGGCTTTGCCAGGCCCCTCGCCATCGGCGCCATCCTGGTGCGCGGCGGCGGCGTGCTGAGCGTGCTCAAGCCCGACGCGGCCTACCCCGGCAACCTGCACGACGACACCCAGTGGCTCCCCGCCCAGCGCCTGCGCGGGCGCGGCGTGACCGACGCGGAGGTGGGTGAGGAAGAGTACGCCATCTGGACGCTCCCCCCGGGCACCTCGACCCGCGCGCTGCGCTTTGCCCACACCCCCGACCCCGCCGATAAGAGTTACGCCTGCCACCTGGGCGGCTTCTACCTCTTCGGCGCGCGCTTTGCCAACGTGGCGCCGCAGGGGATGGCTTTTGCCGTCGCGCGCACCGAAGCCGCGGGCAAGCTCATCGACAGCTCCAACAACGGCACCTGGGACGCGTGGGACAACGGGCCGGAAGGCGCGAAGACGGTGGTCTCCCCCGAGCACCCGGAGGTGATCACCCTGCTCTGGCCCAAGCCGGTCACCCTGTCCGGCCTGTGCGCGCTGTGGGCAGGCTGCGGCGCCGTCGAGGTGCAGAGCTACGCCGGGCCGGATGACGTGAATCCGCGCGAGGCCTTCGACAACACCTGGCTGCCGGTGGCGCAATACACCGGGCTCGATTCCATGTATCCCCTCGGCCTCGGCGTCAACCTGCTCGCCTTCCCGGCCCCCGTCACCACCCGCGCCGTGCGCCTGCGCCTCACCGCGACGGCTCGCGAAGGCCACCCGCACCTGCAAGGCAAAACGAAGGACGGCAAACGCGTGTGGCTGGGCGAGGTGATGGCGCTGCAGCCGCTGACCGACAAGGCGCTGGATACGGCGATTCTGCCCACCTTCGCCCCCGACGTGCATCCCCCCATCCCCGTGCGCTTCACCCTCAAAGAGCCCGGCGTGGTGACGCTGGTCATCGACGACGCACAGGGGAAACGCGTGCGCAACCTGGTCAGCGAAACCTTCTTCCCCGCCGGCGAGAACACCGCCTGGTGGGACGGGCTCGATGATCTCGGGCGCGACACCGAAGCCGCGCGCCACGGCATCTACCACGTGCCCGGCACCTACGTCACCCCCGGTACCTTCACCGTGCGCGGGCTGGTCTCCAAGGGTGCCACGTTGAAGTACGAATTCTCCCTCTACAACGCCGGCACGCCGGCGTGGAGCACCGCCGACAACACGGGCGGCTGGCTGACGAACCACACCCCCCCGAGTAGCGCCTGCTTCGTGCCGGCCTCCCGCGCGCCGGGCGGCCAGCCGCTGGTGTACCTGGGCAGCTACGTGGCCGAGGGCGGTCACGGGCTGGCGTGGGTCGACCTGGACGGCCACAAGGTGGGCGGCAAGGGTTGGGTGGGCGGCAACTGGACCGGCGCCCCGTACCTGGCCTGCGACACCGGCCCCCACGCCGACCCGAACACCATCATCTACGCCGGTTCCGCCTGGGAAAAGGATCAACCGGATCCGAAGGCGCCGAAGCTGGGCGAACTGCGCATCACCGCCATCACGGCGAAGGGCGAGCACAGCGTGGTGCAATACACCTTCCCCGACAAGGCGTCCACGGCCCTCGCCGGCCTCGCGGTCTACGACAACCTGCTCGCCTGCACGCTGCCGAAGCTGAACAAGCTGCTGCTGGTCGATGTGACGAAGGGCGCCGTGCAATCGGAAGCCGCCATCGACGACCCGCGCGGGGTGGCCTTCGACAATCAGCATCGTCTGCTGCTGCTGGCGGGCAAGCATCTGCTGCGCATCACGCTGGACGCCAAGCCGGTCACCGAGACGGTGATCGCCGCCGGGCTGGACGACCCGCAGCACGTGACCTGCGACGCCGACGGCACGCTGTACATCACCGACCGCGGCGCCAGCCACCAGGTGAAGGTCTTCTCTGCCGACGGCAAGCCGCTGCGCGCCATCGGCCACGCGGGCGTGCCCAAGGCCGGCCCGTATGACCCGCTGCAGATGCACAACCCCAATGGGCTGACCCTCGACGCGCGCCATCGGCTGTGGGTGGCGGAGACGGACTTCCAGCCCAAGCGCGTGAGCGTGTGGTCGCTGGACGGCAAGCTGCTGCAGACCTTCTACGGCCCGTCGGAATACGGCGGCGGCGGCGCCCTGGATCCCACCGATCCCACGCGCTTCTACTATCACGGCATGCTCTTCACGCTGGACTGGAAGACGGGCACGGACAAGCTGACCTCGGTCATCTTCCGCCCCGCCCCGGGCGAGTTGGGCCTGCCCACCGCCGACTATGCCAACGGCTACCCGCAGACGCCGCTCTACGTGAACGGCAAACGGTACTTCACCAACTGCTACAACAACAATCCCGTGGGCGGCAGCAACCTGGTGATGCTCTGGCGGGAGCGCGAAGGCATCGCGCGCCCGGTGGCGGCCTTCGGCTGCGCGAACTCCTGGGACGTGCTGAAAACCGACGCCTACAAGGCGCGTTGGCCGCAGGGGATTAACCTGAACGGCGACTACTGGCAAAACCAGACCTTCTTCACCTGGAGCGACCTCAACGGCGACGGGCTGATGCAGCCGGACGAAGTGACGATGCGCAGGGCCTCCGCCGGCGGCATCGTCGTCGCTTCCGACCTCTCTTTCACCATCGCGCGCATCGACGGGGTCACCGCGCGCTTCCGCCCCGTACGCCTCACCGACCGCGACGTGCCGGTGTATGACATCGACGCCGGGCAGGTGCTCATTCAGGACGTGAAGGGCCCCGCGAGCAGCGGCGGCGACCAGACCCTGTCCACCCCCGACGGCTGGCAGGTGCTCACGCTGGGCGCCAAGCCGTATTCCGACCACTCCGTGTGCGGCTTCTTCAAGGGCACGCCGCGCTGGTCGTACCCGAACATGTGGCCGGGCCTGCACGCCTCGCACGAGTCCGCGGCGCCGGAATTCCCCGGTGAACTCATCGGCGTCACGCGCCTGCTCGGGCCCACCCTCGATCCCAAGGGCAGCACCGCCGGGCCGCTGTGGTGCGTCAACAGCAACCAGGGCTGCATGTACCTGTTCACCATGGACGGCCTCTTCGTCTCCACCCTCTTCCGCGACGTGCGCGTGGGGCATTCCTGGTCGATGCCCATCGCCCCGCGTGGTATGGATTTGACGGAGGTCACCTGTCACGACGAGAATTTCTGGCCCTCCATCACGCAGACGCCGGACGGCAAGGTGTATCTCATCGACGGCGGGCGCACCAGCCTGGTGCGCGTGGACGGCCTGGACACCCTGCGCCGCCTGCCCGACGCGCCCCTCACCGTGACGAAGGACGACCTGGCGAAGGCCGCCCTCTACGGGCTGCAGGTGGAGGCCGCGCGGCAGCGCGCCATGGGCGTGGAGACGCTGACGGTGGCGCTGCGTCCGACTCCGCCCACCGTGGACGGCAAGCTGGACGACTGGGCGACGGCGCAGTGGGTCTCTATCGACAAACGCGGCGTGGCGGCGTACTTCAACAGCAATACCCGGCCCTACGACGTGCGCGGCGCGGCGGCGGTGACGCCGGATCATCTCTACGTGGCCTTCAGCACCGGCGACCCCAACCTGCTGCGCAACAGCGGCGAGGTGGCAAATGCCCCCTTCAAAACCGGCGGCGCGCTGGATATCATGCTCGGGGCCGACCCGCGCGCCAACCTGCGCCGCAACGACCCGGTGGCCGGCGACATGCGCCTGCTCGTTACCCAGGTGAAGGGCAAAACGCTGGCGCTGCTCTACCGCGCGGTGGTGCCCGGCACCGCCAACCCGGTGCCCTTCTCCTCGCCGTGGCGCACTGTCACCATCGACAAGGTGGACGACGTGAGCGACCAGGTGCAGCTCGCCGGCGCCGACGGCGACTACGAGCTGTCCATCCCCCTTGCCACGCTGGGCCTCACCCCCTTCGATGGCATGCTCGTCAAGGGCGACCTGGGCATCCTGCGCGGCGACGGCTTCGAGACGCTGCAACGCGTCTATTGGAGCAACAAAGCCACCGGCATCACCGCCGACGTGCCCTCCGAAGCCATGCTCACCCCGATGCTGTGGGGCAAGTGGCAATTCGGGCGGTAGCGCTACCCCGACCTCCCCCCGGCCCCCTCCCTCTAGGGAGGGGGCCGGGACGGTATACCGATGCAGCCCCCGGTCGTACGACCGGGGGCTGCGTGCATGTGGTGGAGCGACGGAAAAAGTATGGCGGAATATTTGGGAGGGCGAGCGTACCCGCGAGCCGCGTGCGCGTGAGTTGTCATCAAAACCAACAAAAGGCCTGTACGTGTGGACGTTCACACGTACAGGCCGTTTCGTCTATTCATCCACGGATACCTCACTCGCGGCTCGCGGGTACGCTCGCCCTCCCAAAGCTGACGATAATCTATTCCCTCTGCGCGGATAGCTTCCCCCTTCCCTTGAGGGGAAGGGGGAGCGAGGGAGTAGGTCCACCAAACACGACAGCCGGCCACCAGGCCGGCTGTCGTGTTATTGTCGGTCACCGGATCTTACAGCTTGTCGCAGAAGACCGCGGAGATGCCGGTCCAGCGGTTGGCATTCATGCCGATCGGGAAGTTGCGCATGTAGAAGGTCACCGGGCAGCCCGGGGAGTAGACCTGGAAGATGTGCGCGGCGGCGTAGTTTTCGACCCACGGACCGCCGTAGGGGTTGGGGCCGTAGTAGGGCGAATATGCGGCCGAGAAGGTCACGCTCGGGTTGGCCGAGAAGGCGCACTGGAAGCTGCCGCCGTTGCCGCCGTCGTTCTTGCTCATTACGAAGGTGGCAAGGTAGGGGGCATAATCGCTGACGCCGACGGTGAAGGTATTGAAGGCCGTTGCAGACTGGGCGGGATAAATCGCGTTAAGGTCGTCGGCCGTCCCATTGTTAATGACGTAGTGGCTGTTCGAACAGCCGCTGGCCATCAAGGCTTCATACGACCATCCCGCGCCCACGGTCGGTGTGGTGAAGGGTGCCTGCATTTTGCTCACATCCACCGCGCCGGTGCCGGTGAAGAGAATCACGCCATTGGCGCCGACCTTATTCTGCTGCAACGCGGTCGTCACGCTGGTGCCGGCGAGCGTGCTCAGGTCGGTGCAGGCCACGCCCGTGCCGATCGCCGCCGGGTTGTAAACGAGGGAGGTTTTGTTCCCGGTGTTTGTGACCAACTGGCCCACCACTGTGACCGCGAACATCACGGAGCTGTCCGTGCACATCTCCACATGGCCGTCCGCGAAGGTGGCGAGGAATTTGCTCGAGTGGCGGGCGGCATCGATGTCGGTCGCCGTTTTGATGATGTTGGGGCTGATGGGCGCGGCGATGCAATCGCACACCATGCCGGTGGTGACCGGATTCGTGATCTCCCCGAGGGCCTTGCCGCCCAACCCGTAGGCAAAGCCGTAGCCGTTGGCCAGGCGTCCGGCCGTCGGGCACTTCAGCACGCCGCGGTCCAGGTTGATGCCGCCCCAGAAGTTATCGGCGGTGGGGAACATCTCGTTGTTGTCCTGAGCGTACATCAGCGTGGCGGTGACGATCTGCTTCAGGTTGTTCGTGCACGACGCCTGCCGTGCTTTTTCCCGCGCCTTGGCGAACACGGGGAAGAGGATGGCTGCTAAAATCGCGATAATAGCAATGACGACCAGCAGCTCGATCAACGTAAAGCCTTTGCGCATACAGGCCTCCCTATGTGTAGGATTAGATAGTAATAAGTTTATTCCTGGTGAGCGGTTCTGTCAATCCCCTTCAACGTAGTTCCCGAGCGGACAAAGACCCGCCGCCCGTTGCGCTTTGACGCCCATCGGGTTGCCCGCTATAATGGGGGCAGCCGTTCGCTCGCGGGAAGCGTGTTACGCCAACAGCCGGCACATTGACGGACGCGGAGAAATCGCACGCGGCGCGTGCGCATCGCCTGCTGTCCGGCGCCACCGACATCGTCACGCGCGCGGCGGACGAGGCGGCGCTGCTGGCAGCCTGTTGCACCCTGCTCATCGACGAGGGGGGATACCACTTCGTCTGGCTGGGCGAGGCCGCCAACGACGCCGCGTATATCCGCCCCACCGTCTCCGCGGGCCACGGCGCCGCCTTTCTGGCGCACTGGGCCACGGTGACCAACGCCGGCTATCCCCCGCTGGAGACGGTGCGACGCACCTGGCAACCGGTGGTCTGCCCGAACCTCGCCGCCGCGGCGGAGTCCCGCTGGCGCCTTGCCGAGGTCGCCGGCCATTTCGGCGCCATGATTACCCTGCCGCTGGTGACGAACGACCAGTTCTTCATGGGCACCCTCACCTGCGTCACCGCCGCCCCCGCCGCCTTTCCCGACGCCGAGCGCGAGTTGCTGGAGTCGCTGGCCGACCTGTTGGTGCTGGGTATGGCGGCCTGCCGCATGCGCAAGGCCAACCAGCACGCCGCCATCGCGCTGCACGCACAGGAGGAGTTTATGCGCTCCTTTGTGGCGCAGCCCTCCGACGACATTGTGCTCCTCGACGCCGATGGGTGTTTCCGCTTTGCCAGCCCCTCCGTCACGCGGCATACCGGGCGGCTGGCGGAGGAACTGACCGAACTCACCCTCGATGCCCTCACCCACCCGGACGACCAGACCGCGGTGACGGAGCTGCTGGCGCGCGCGGTGGAGCACCCCGAGCGCGTGCACGACCTGCAGTTCCGCCTGCACCACCACAACGGCGCGTGGCGGTGGATCGAGATGATCCTCATCAACCGGCTGGACGACCCCGCCGTGACCGCGCTGGTGGCGAACTTCCGTGACGTAACGCTGCGCCGGCAGATCGAGACGGCGCTGCACACCGCCCAGTATTTTCAGAAGACGAACGTGACGTGCATCGGCGAGGGGATCATCGTCTTCGACCGCACCTACCGCTACATGCTGTGGAACGCGTATATGGAGGGGCTGACGAACATCCCCGCCGACGACGTGCTCGGGCGCACCGCCGCCGACCTGTCGCCGTTCCTCTTTCAACAGGACATGACCCCGCTGCTGGCGCGCGCCCTCACCGGCGACACGGTGCACTCCGAGGAGATCGCCTTCACGCTGCCGCATTCCGGCCAGGCGGGGTGGATCACCTGCCTCTTCAGCCCGCTCCTCGACGAGCAGGACGGCGTCATCGGCGTGATCGGCATCGTGCAGGACATCACGCAGCGCAAGCTGGCCGAGGAAGCCCTGCGCCTGCAGGAGATGCAGTACCGTCTGCTCTTCACCCACATGGTGGAGGGCGTGGCGCTGTGCGAAATGGGCTACGACGCCACCGGGCAGGCGGTGGACTACCGCTTCATCGACGTCAACCCCGCCTTCGAATCCTTCGCCGGGCGCACCCAGGCCGAGTTGGTGGGCCAGTCCGCCACCGGCGTGTGGGGCACGCCGCTACCATACCTCGACATATTGGCGCAGGTCGCCGCCACGGGTGAGCCGATAGTGTTTGACACCTACCTGGAACAGCACGCGCGCCACATACATCTTTCCGCGTTCTCGCACAAACCGGGCTTCGTGGCGCTGGTGCTGGAAGATACCACCGCGATGGTACTCTCGCAGGAGGAGATCCAGCGCATGTCCAAGCTCGACTCCCTCTCCACCTTGGCGGGGGGCATCGCGCACGACTTCAACAACCTGCTCACCGGCATCACCGGGAATATCGGGTTGGCGCAGATGGCAGTGGAGATGGGTAAAACGGACCGCCTGCCCGTGCTGCTCGCCAGAGCGGAGACGGCCACCACGCGCGCCCGCGACCTGACGATGAAGCTGCTCACCTTCGCGCGCGGCGGCGCCCCGATCCGCGTAGACCTGTCCCCGGCGCCGCTCATCAAAGAGGCGACCGCCATCGCCCTCACCGGCTCGCACAGCCTGGCGCAGGTAGCCTGCGCGCCTGACCTGTGGCTCGTGCACGCCGATGCCGGGCAGCTCACCCAGGTGCTGCATAACCTGCTCATTAACGCCGACCAGGCCATGGCGGAGGGTGGCACAGTGCATGTGCTCGCGAAAAACACCCAGCTCGGTGAGGAAGACGGCGTGCCGTTGACGCCGGGCCCGTACGTCGTAATCGCGATTCGCGACGAAGGGGTGGGCATCGCGCCGGAGATCCGCGAGAAGATCTTCGACCCTTTCTTCTCCCTGAAGTTTTGATAATTTCGCCGCGAGCGCTCGGTCTTCCTCCCGCCAGCGATAGTGGGTCCTGCGTCCGCTCCGTGTGGGGGCTGTCGCTCGGTTGGTGCCCGGCTGTGTTCAGGGCCGTTACGCGGCGCTGGCCGG
>CAIYQO010000042.1 GCA_903928345.1 uncultured bacterium
CCGGCCAGCGCCGCGTAACGGCCCTGAACACAGCCGGGCACCAACCGAGCGACAGCCCCCACACGGAGCGGACGCAGGACCCACTATCGCTGGCGGGAGGAAGACCGAGCGCTCGCGGCGAAATTATCAAAACTTCAGGAACCATGATTCGTCGGATTAGTGGATTGCCTTGATTTCCTCTTTATTGCCGACGAATCATGGTTCAGACCATCGTCCTATTCCCCCAGCACGAACGGATACATCGTGGTCGGGTCGGCGAAGAGGAGGCCGGTGGGCCAGCCCATTTTGAAGTCCTGCATGCGGCCCGGGGCGATGATGCCGCTGACGTTGACGCCCAGGCGCAGCACCTCGCCGGCCTTGCCGGTGATGTTCAGCACGTCGGTGCCGCTGCGCCCCGCGATGCCGCCGGTGAGCTTGATCTCCGCGAAGGGGATCTTCGCCATCACCGCGTAGCCCTTTTTCCCGCTGACGGAGACGCCGGTGTTGGCGGCGAGCAGGCGGCCCAGCGGGTGCTGGGACAGGTCGTCAACGGCGACGCCCCACACGTAATCGGCGGTGAAGGGGTGGCTGGGCGAATACGGTTTGCCCTCGGTGTTGTGGAAACGGTACTTGAACAGCGCGGGCACGTTGCCCTTCACCAGCCCGATGCCGAACTGCTCCTCCTCTGCCCAGAACTCCAGCGAGTCGTTGGCATACATCATGCCGCCGCTGTCCGCGAGGACGGAGGCCGACGCGGTGACCACGTAGTAGACGTAGAGATTCGTGCCGTCGTGGGCGAAGGCGCCCAGCGCGGTGCCGTCGCGCAGCGTCTGCAGGGCGTCCTCGGGTACGGCGCGGGCGAAGCTGGGGATGGGCAGCACCAGCATCTGCGGCACCACCCCGGCGCGCTCCCACGCGCTCCAGTCGCCGTTCACCGGTAGGGCGGCCACGCGCGGGATGGTCAGCGTGCGGCGCACCGCGTCGGCGGGCACGCGCTGCGGATCGGGGATCGGCCCCGCGGCGACGGCGAGCGCGCCCCACGTCAGCGGGGCGGTCACGCGGCGCACCGTCTCGCGACCCTCCATGCGGATGCGCGTGATGCGGCCGATGGCGTCGTCTTCCAGCAGTGCCTTCACCGTGCCGGCGGGATCGAGGTAGGCGCGAATGCCGTAGCGGAAGTCCACGAAGCCGCTCATGAAGGCGGTGGGCCAGCTCCAGTTGCTCGTCGCCAGCCGCAACCCATCGGTATCGTAGCAGTCCACCTGCGCGCCGAAGGCCTTGCAGGCGAGCAGCCAGGTTTGCTTGCCGTCGAAGGCGCCGTCGAAGGCCACGAAGGTGCTGCCGCTGCTGGGCACGAACCAGAGCGGGGTGCCGTCTTTGCGGTACTTGCCGATGCCGGTGGTGTTGGCGCCCCAGCCGGCAATCATCTTGTTGTTGTACTTCGTACACGCCAGTTCGAAGGTGTCGCCGGTCAGGTTGTCCACCACCGGTGCCTGCTTGTGCTCCATCAGGCGCGCGGCGTCGGGGTCTTTGTCGAGGCCGATCACCTTGCCGTCGGCGAATTTTTCGTAAGTCGGTGCCCCCGTCGCATCCAGTCCCAGGTAGCGCAGCACGCGCACCTTCGTCGTCTTCTCCGGTATGTAGATATCACCGTTTTTCGCGAAAGTGATATCCTGCCACCATGCCCACGGCGGCAGCTTGGGCACCGTGGTGCGCAGCCGTGGGTGCAGCGGGTCGGTGACGTCGAAGAAGTAGGCCGACGCCGTGGTGTAGTCTGCGTAGTCGGATTGCGGCATGTAGACCACGTACGGCGTGCCGTTGAGCACCACCCCGGCGCATGCCACGCCGTAGGTCTGCCCGTGCTCGACGCCGTTCTTGTCCTTCACCGGCCACCCCAGCGGCGCTTCGACCACCCACTGCCACGCGCCGGTTTTCGGGTCTATATGGTAGACGCCCAGCGCGGTGTAGACGTAGGCCGGGTTCGTCGGGTGCACCGTGCCCGCGTCGACGAATTCCGAGGTGATCTCCTTGAAGATCACCCCTGTCTCCGGCCACAGAATGCGCACGCGGTTGTACATCGCGATGACCAGCTTGCCGTCGGGCAGGAAGGCCAGTCCGTTGAGCGCCCGCAACGTATCCGCCCCTACCGCGGCCCAGTCGTGCCCGGCGTAACCATGGCCGTAGCTCTTCAGCCGCTTGCCCGCGCGGTCGTAGACAACCACCTGTCCCGCCGTCGCGTCAGCCATGGCGAAGTGGGTGCCATCCACCGCCAGTGCCGACGGCGTCCCCAGGCCGGTGGGCAGGCGGGTGGCCACCTTGCCGTCCGCGTCGAGGGACACCAGGTCTGTGCCCACCAGCGCCCACACCGTGCCGGCGGGGTCGGCGGCGATGGCGCCCACGCCGGGCAGCGGGTAATCCGTCAGTGGTTTCCCATCGGTCAGGTCGAGCACGCGAATCAGGTTCAGCGCCGGCAGGCCGACGTAAGCGCGGGTGCCGACGACGGCTAGGCTGATGATGTTGAGGCCTTTCATCGTGTCGTGCTGCACCGGGTAGGCCTGCACATCGTCGTGAATGGGGATGCGCTCGCCGTCTTCCGAGAGGCGGACGATGACGATGTCGTGCTGCGTCTGCGTTCTCTCGTCGGAGTGGGCGAGCAGCTCGTAGATCACCGTGCCGTTCGTCGCTAACCCTTGTATGCCGTTCTCCAGGTGGTTTGCCCCGTGGATGGGGAAGCCGGAGGCGGTGTAGCGGCGCACGGTGAAACCGCCCTCGTCATAAAAACACCCGACCAAAAAGCCGCCGTCGGGCAGCGCCAGCAGGCGCGCGGGGGAGTCAGGATTATACGCGCCCAGCGGGCTGCCGTTGTCGCCGATGGCCCCGTCGTCGAGCAGGCGCAGGTCGTGGGCCACGCTCTTCACCACGTAGGCTCCCGCGGGGGCCGGCGCGCCGGTGTCGGTCAGGCCGTCCCACCACAGCGCGTCGACGCCGGCGGCGTCGGATACGAGCAGGCGCACCAGCGCGCCGTCGGCGCGGTACAGGCCCGCGCTCTGGCGCACGCCGTCGGTCGCGAGCTTCACCCCCAGCTTCTTCCAGCCGGGCGCGGGCTGCGCGTCGGGATAGTCATACGCCCCGACGGGGCAGCGGGTCTTCGTCGTCCGGAAGGGTTTGCCGTCGCGGTCGCGTGCCTGCGCGTCGGCGATGCCCACGCGCGCGCCCGGCAACCCGCCGCCCCACGCCACCGTGGGGGCCACGTGCAGGTCGCCGCCGCGCGCATCGACGAAGGCGGGGGCCAGGTAGACGCTGTGCCGCTCCTGCCCGGTGGTGGCGAACCAGTCGTAGGGGCAGGTGGTGGCCGAGGCGTCGCCCCACGGGCCGGTGGTGCCCGCCAGCACGTTGTGGTCACAGGTCCACGCGGCGGCGGTGAGGGCGTCGCCGAGGTAGTCCGTGTTATTCTCGCTGAACAGGCTGTTGTGTATACTCCCCGTGCCGCAGGTGAGCGCCAGGATGCCCACCGAGGCGCTGCCCGCCACGGTGACGTGATCCACCGTCACGTCTACCGTCTGGCTGAAGGCGAGGCCAATGGTGCAGCGGGTGAAGACGCAGCTCTGCACGCGCACCCCCTTCGACGCGGAAACCGCCACCCCGCGCGCCGTGCCCTCGAAGGTGCAGCGCGCGATGGTGATGTTTTGCGCGTGGGCGATGCTCAACCCCTGCCCGGCCCCGCGAAAGGTGAAGCCGCTGATGGCGAGGTTGCGAAAACGGTGGATGCCGAGGCCGGCGTCCGATGCGCTGACGCAACGGATGACCACCGGGCCGGGCGCCGTGCCGGAAAGCGCGCCGGATTCGTCGCCGGTCAGCGTCATCACGCCGCCATCGATGGGGTTCCCCTCCATGAATTGCGCGGCCCCGGTGTATTCACCCGGCGCCGCCACCAGGTTGTCGCCGCCCTGGAACACCGCCGCCGCCCGCGTGAGGGTGCGGAACGCCGTCGCCGCGGTAGTACCCGCGGCCTGATCGTCTCCGGTCGGGCGCACGTAGTACGTGGTGGCACCGGCGGTCAGCCCGGCGGCGAGGAGCAGGGGCAGCAGGTAACGTAGCATTGGGAACCTCCGAATTACGGGGTTGGTTTGCCAAACTCGCGCCATGCAGCCAGCAGGGCGCGGTAATTCTCCGCGGGTGTCGTCGGGGTGACGGCGTTGCTGGCGCCGAGGATGATGCCGCCGCCGTCGCGCACGGCGCGTAGCGTGTCGCGCACGTTGGCGTAGATCTCCTCCGGCGTTCCGGTGAGCAGCAGGCCGCAATCCACGTTGCCGCACAACCCCAGCCGGCCTGCCACCGTACGTTGCGTGGCTGCCAGGTCCATCCCCGCCACGGGATCCACCGCTTGCAAGGCGTCGAGGGCGGTGGCGGCGATGCCGGACAGGTAGGGGGTCACGTTGCCGTCGGTATGCAGCACGGCCAGTGCGCCCAACGCGTGCATGGCGTCCGCCCAGCGGTCGAGGTAGGGGTAGATGAAGCGCGCCATCTGCGCCGGGTTGAAGAAAGGGCCGCTGTTGTCGGCGATGTCCGACGCGGAGACCAGCAGCTCGACGCCCAACTCGCGGAAGCGCGTCGCGGTGGTGATTCCCTCCCGCAGCACGCCCTCCGCCCGCGCGTCGATCTCTTCCGGCGCCTCGAACAGCGCCTCGCAGAATTCGTCGGAATACTCCGCGCCGATCACCCCGCCGGTGACGGCGGCGAGGGTCAGGTCGGCGGGGGCCAGTTCGCGCAGGATGGCGCACTGCCGCCGTCGCGCGTCGGGGGGTTGAATGTAGAAGGCCGGCTCGCCGGGCGCCTGCTCCCAGTAGGCGTTGGGGATGGTCAGCGCGGCGTAGTCGAACTCCGCGCACACCGCCAGCATGATCTCCGCGTTGGCCTGCAGCGCGCGCTCCAGCTCCACCGGCGACAGCCGTTCGCAGTCGGCACCCAGCGCCAGCCGCCGCCCGGTGACGGCCTCCCACGCGTGGAATTCCAGCTCCCACAGCGGCACCCCGCCGACCGGACACCCCCCGGTCAGGGCCACGCGTAAATCATCCCGGCGGCTCATGCACACACCTCCGCGGCGAGCAAGTCTGGGCCTGCTACGTCATCATACCGGAATGGGGACAATGGGGCAAGGCGGGGGCGTCACGGCTTCCACAAGAAATACACCCCCTTCGCCATCCACACCTCTTCCACGAAGATGACGTAGGTGCCGTCGGCGCGGCGGCGGGTTTGCACGGCGTCGTTCATGTCGATCCACCCGGTGCTGCCGATCTCCGCGGTGGGGAGGAGCATGCCGAGGTAGGCGCCGTCGGCAGTGCGGTAGACGTCCACCGCGAGCTGGTCGAACTTGCGCGTGTAGGCGCAGAAGAGGTAATCCCCCTCCAGCGACCATGCCTTCTGCTGCTTGCTCGGGCTGTCCGGTAGGATGCCGTTCTTATCCGTCTCCCAGCTCAGCGTCGGGGTCGTGCTCCAGTGGTCGAAGCACTGGATCGCCGGGCCCACGCTCATCTGCTCCCACCCGCCGCCGGTGAAGGGGTGCTCCGTCGTCCACGCGCCGATGACCATCCGGTCGTGCGTCGGGTCGTAGGTGAGCTTGGACAGGTACTGGATGCCGGTGTTCGCCGGGATGGGCGTCGCCGTCACCTTGTCCATGTTCCACGTCGGCGCACCGGCGTGGTTGAGGCCCGCGAAGGGCAGGCGGGTGATCTGCCCCTTGCCCGCTGCCCAGCCGCCGGTATTCGTCCACAGGTCGCCGGTGGGGTCCACCATCGTCGCCTGGCAGCCGGCGGGCGCCGCATGGTATTCGTCCGCCTGCATCTCGCCGTCGCCGTTGGCGTCGATCCACAGGAAGGGTCCGTCCGGGTGGTGCGGCGGCCAGTCCGGCGGCGGCGCCTGGAAGCGCGGGCCGGTGAACAGCGGGTAGTCGAGCTGCGCGTCCACGCGCGTGGCCGCCGCTTGCGCGGCGTGCGCCGCCTCCGGTGCCTCCGCCAGCCCGCCGTCGCCTTCCGGCGGGTCGTCCAGGTTGGTGCCGGGGAAGAAGGCCGCCTTGAGCCCGCTCAACGCGCCGGGTGCGCGGAAGAAGGCGCTCGCCGGGATAACCGTCTCTGCCCCGCCCGGCTCCTGCCAGCGCAGCGACAGGTGGCAATCGCCGGTGTGCTGGCAATATTCCACCTTCAGCGGCACGCGGACGCCCGCGGTCAGCGCCACGTCGGCGTCATAATCATCGGCCCCGCGCTTGTCCCACGCGTCGAACAGCTTCTTGCCGTCCAGCCACACCGTCACCCCGCCGGCGCAGTGGGCGACGATGCGGTGCTTGCCGCTTACGCGCGGCTGCAGAAAACCCGTCCAGCGCGCGGAGAAGTTCGTCGCCGGGCGCTCCCGGTGGGTGATGCCCTCGGGGTAATACATCGCCGTGGGCACGGCGATCTCCCCGTCAAAGCGCCACCAGAAGAGCGCCGGGTGCATCTGCGGCTTCCCGAGCATCAGCTTCTGTCCGCCCAAGCGATACATGCGCATCGCCAGCCAGGCGTCGACATGCAGGCGCGGGTCGTCGGGGTATTTGTGCGGGTCGAGCGTCACCGCCGCCTCGCGCCAGTTGCCGCCGGGCTGTTGCGCGTAGTCGAGCACGTAGCGGTGGCCGGGCGAGTAGATGCTGGTGTCGTCCGCCGGGTCGGCGTCGGCGCAGGAGACGAACTCCAACCCCTTCAGCGTCCACAGCTCCTGGTGGGCGGCATCGAATTTGTGCAGCTTGGCGCCGTACTCCCACCCGCCGACGTACAGGTTGCCCGCGGCATCGGTGGCCAGGCCGGTGATGGCGTAGAAGCGCCCCGGCGCCACGCGGCCCGGCGTGTCGCCCGCATAGATCGGCGCGCCGAAGTCGCCACCCGCCACGTGCTTGCCGTCGGCGTGGTAGCGCCGAATCTGCTTGCGCATCAGCGCGTTGTCGGCCACCAGCAGGTCGCCGCTTTTGGCGTCGATGCACAGGGCGGTGGGCTCCAGGCAATCGGTGATGACCGGCCCCAGCGCTTTGCCGTCGCGCCCGATCTTGCGCACCGTTTTGGCCGCGGTGTCGATCACCCACAGCGCGTGGCCCGGCCCGGCGTCCACCGCGATGCGCCCGGCATCGGGCACGGGCAACATGCGCGCGTGGGTCAGGTCGGCGGTCGTGTAAACCTGTATCGCGTCCGCGTGCGGGTCGGCCACGAATAGCTCGCCGTCCGTCACCGCCAGCCCGCGCGGCATCTGCGTGTGGTCGGGATTCACCACCAGCCGGTGGCCGTTCGTCGCGTCCGGCCAGCCCGCCGGGTCGCCGTCCAGCGTGTAGCGCGCCACCCCGCCGTAATCCTGCCCGCCACCGTCCCCCGGGTCGTGCCCCATGGCGTAGTAGACGTATTTGTCGTCCGTGGCCACCGCCGGTCCGCCGCGATACCCCCAGCTATGCCAGCCGCCCGGGGCGCGGTAGAACGCCCCGTCGGTGGTGTAGATGGCCGTCTCGCCCCCGCGTTCGTCCCATAACGTGACGCCGTAGACGCGGCCGCCGTGCACGGTGAAGTCGTCGAGGCTCTGCATCATCCAGCGCGACGCCGCCTGCGGCCCACCCGGCAAGGTGTTGCCGAACCACCACGTCTGCGTATTCAGCGACGCCTCCGCCGCCCAGCTCCGCGCCAGGCAGAGCACCAGCACCCCGACCCACATCGCACGTCTCATCGGCTCACACCCTTTCTATGTCGTTAATTCGACGGGGAGGAGGGAATCCTTCGTCGCCACTGGAGTTCGCCACGCCCTGAAGGGTATGGCTGACGTACTCAAGCACGCTGAAGCGCGCTGCCGTTACATTAAGTCCACTTCGCCGTCCTGCACGCGCCCTCATCCCCCGCCTTCGCTCTGCGGAGCTTCGGCGGACAGGCCCGCCCTTCCCCATGGGGGGAAGGGAGTAACCCGGTATCAAATGCACAATACGCGAGCGGAGAACCCACCCCGGTGCTCCCCTCTCCCAGCCGAGTCGTGCGAGGCGCCCGGGGGAGGGGCGGGGGTGGGGTCCGCGTGCAGGCGGGCGTACGGAGCTTCATTTAACGGCATTGCGTTTCAGCGTGCTGACCGGATTTCGCACCGAGCTACGTCTTACGATCCACGTTCCACGATCCACGCCCCCAGGGAACCCGCACCGCCCGCCGCTCGTCTTTGGGGGTATGACACGCATTTGTCGATGGCTGGGAGCGGTGTGCGCCGTGGCGTTGGCGGCTGCGGCCTGCGCGCAGGGGGTGCCCCTGACTGAGGATGCCGCGGTGGCGCTGGCACTGGCGCATCAGCCGCAACTGCGCGCCGCGCAGGCGGAGGCGGGCATGGCGACAGCCCGCGTGGCGGAGGCGAAGGCCGACGCGGCGCTGCAGGTGTCCGGCAACGCGCTGGCGGTGGCCTCCACCATGCGCGGGGCGCTGGCCGTGCCGGGCATCATGCCGCAGGCGATTTTGCAGACGCCCGACCGCGCCGGCGCCGACCTGAATGGCATGGCGATGCTGCCCCTCTTCACCGGCGGGCGCATTTCCGCCACCGTGCAGGCGGCGCGCGCCGGGGCCGCGGCGTCGCAGGCAGGGGTCGCAGGCACGCGGGTGCAGGTGGCCGCGGAGGCACGCCGGCGCTTCGCCGATTGGCAACAGGCCGCGGCGCTGCAGGCGGTGGCCGACGCCGTCGTGACCGCCGCCACGCATAGCGCGGATGTGGCGCAGGAGCTTTTCACCGCCGGTAAAGTGCCGCAATATGATCTGCTGCGCGCGCAGGCGGCCCGCGAAGCCGCCGTGCAGGCGCGCACCGATGCCGGCGCCGACACCGCCGCCGCCCGCGCCCGGTTGGCGGAAGCGCTGGGGGTGGACGAGGCGACGCTGACCGCCCCCGCGACGGAGGACACGCTGCCCGCGTTGCCCGCCGACGCCTTGTCCACGGCCATGGCGCATCGCGCGGAGTTGCAGGCGGCGGACGCGGCCATCGCCGCCTCGGAAGCGACGGTGCGCGCGCGCAAGGCCGACTACGCGCCGCAGCTCTACGCCGTGGGCATGGTCGACGCTACCACGCCCGCCATGGACGCCCCCGCCGGATTCACGGTCGGCGTGGTGGCGGGCGTGCCGTTGTTGGATGGCGGGCGGCGCCGCGCGGCGGTGCGCGAGGCGGAAGCGGCGGTCACGCAGGCCTGCGCACAACGCGACACGCTGACGCTGCAGGTGCGTGCCGAGGTGGCCTCCGCCCTGGCGCGCGGCACGGCGGCGCGGCAGAACATCGACACGGCGGCGGCGCAGCTTCGCGCGGCGCAGGCCGCCGCCGACGTGGCGGAGGTGCGCTACACCGCGGGCAAGAGCACCATCGCCGAACTTTTCGACGCCCGGCGGGCGCTGGTAGAGGCGCAACAGGCGCAGGCCGTCGCCCACGCCCGCGTCCACGCCGCCACGGCGGATCTCTACCAGGCGATGGGCGTGGAATCCGCCCCGAAGCTATAAGGAGCCGGTCATGCGCACGACCTTTGCGATATTCTGCATCCTGCTACTCGGCACGCTGGCCCATGCCGCGGTGACGGCGCGGGCGGGCAAATACACGGTGGCCATCACCGCGCAACCCGCGGTTCCCGCGTCGGGGGACAACCTGTTCGTCCTCACCGTGACGGACGGCGGGCAACCCCTGACCGGCGCGGCGGTGGCGGTGCACGCGGATATGACCTCGATGTCCATGCCGGTGGACGCCGTCGCGGCGCCGGGCCGCACGCCGGGGGAATACGGCGCCACCGTGCCCCTCGCCATGGCCGGCGCGTGGACGCTGGACGTAGCGGTGCACCAGATGGCCGGCATGACGATGGACGGCGACGGCACCGCGCATTTCCTGGTCAAAACGGGCAGCGGCATCACCGCGGTGGGCGGCGGCGGCATCGTCATCCCGTGGGGCTGGGTGATCGCCGGCGCGCTCGCCGCGCTCGTGATGCTCACCGGTATCGTCTACCGGCGCCTGCCCATGAAGGCGCGCGGCTCCGTGGTGGGCGTCCTCACGCTGCTCCTCGTGCTGGCGGGCACGGTGGCGGTGGTGCGCAAATACCGCGACAAAAAGACCTCCACCGTGCTCGCCTCCGCCTTCATGGACATGAGCGCCCAGGCGGCGCCGGGTACGGCGGCGGTGGCGGCGGAGACGCTGCACGCCGCGCCCTTCCGCGCCGCCGCCCTCTACACCGGCACGGTGGCGCCCGATCAGGAGGAGGATGTCTACCCGCGCGTCACCGGGCGGCTGGTCTCGATGCCCCTCTACCCCGGCGACCGCGTGACACCCGGGCAGGTGGTGGCGCAGCTCGACGCGACGGAACTCGACGCGAAGGAGGCGCAGGCGCGGCTGGGCAGCGTGGGCGCCGGGCAGCAGAACGTCGTCGCGGGGGCGGACATTGCCATCGCCCGCGCCGGACAGACGAAGTCGCGCCGCGCGGTGGAGCAGATGCGCGCGCAGCTCACCCAGGCGCAGGCCGCCGCCCGCGCCGCCGAGGGTGCCGCGCAAGCCGCGCAAAGCGAGGTGACGAGTGCTCAACAGGCGGCGACCGAGGCCGACGGGGCCGTGCTCAGCGCGCAGGCGGGCATCGACGGGGCGAACGAGGCGGTGACGCAGGCGCAGGGTGACGTGGAGAGCGCCGCGGCAGACGTGGAATACTGGACGAAGGAGCTGACGCGCGAGAAGGAGCTGTTCGCCAAGGGGGCCATCGCCCGCGAGGAGTTGGAGCGCGAGACGGCGCAGGAGGCCGCCGCGCAGGCGAAGCTGAAGAGCGCCAAGGCGGCGGCGCGCACCGCGGCAGTCGGCGTGACGCGCGCGAAGCAGGAGCTGGCGCAGGCGCAGGCACGCCGGGGCGCCGCCGGATCGGCCATCATCACCGCGCAAGCCCGTGTGGCGCAGGCGCAGGCCGACCGCGACGCGGCGCAGGGGCGCATCGGCGAGGTGCAGGCCGCCGTGGCCACCGCCGAGGCGGACGTGAGCGCCGCCGACGCCGGCACCATGGGCGCCCAGGCGAAAGCGCGCGCCGTTGCCACCGCGGCGGAACAGGCGCACGCCGCCCTCACCGAGGCCGCCACCGTGCGCGGCTACACCACCATCCGCGCATCGGTGGGCGGGGTGGTCACCGCGCGCAACATCGCCCCCGGCGTGCTGGTGCAACCGGGCATGTCCATCCTGAAGATCGCGAAGATCGATCTCGTACGCATCCAGGTGAACGTCTCCGAGGCCGACCTGGCACAGGTGCGCCTCGGGCAGACGCTTACCGCGCGCACGCCGGACGGGATCAGTATCTCCGCGCGGGTCTCCGACATCTTCCCCGCCCGCGACACCGCCGCGCGCACGGCCACCGTGGAAGCGCGCGTGCCCAACCCCGGCGGGCGGCTCAAGCCCGGGCAATACCTATCCGTCACCCTCGACCTGGGCGGCGCGGCATCGGTGCTCAGCGTGCCCACGGCGGCGCTCACCGTGCGTGACGGCCACGCGAGCGTCTTCGTCATCGACGACGGCCTGCGCGCCGCCGTGCGCCGCGTATCCGTAACCACCGGACGGCTGGGGGACGCGCGCACGGAGATCCTCACCGGCCTGCGCGACGGCGACCGGGTGGTCACCTCCGGCCTCGCCAACCTGCGCGACGGCGACGCGGTGACGGTGCTCACGGGTGGGAAATAGCCATGCAGATCAGCATTCCCGAGCGCGTCGGCAACGCCGTCCGCGCAACGACCTTCAATATCGCGCAGTGGAGCATCGACCACCCCTACCCGGTGATCGCCTTTTACGTTGGCATCGTGGTGCTGGCGGCCCTCGCCATCGGCGGCTACATGCCACGGCGCATGATGCCCTACGTGCAGAGCCCGATGGTCGGCGTCGTCTCCATGATGCCCGGCCTGTCGGCGGAGGAGATGGAGGCCTACGTCTCCAAACCCATCGAAGAGCAGATGGTGAACATCAAGGGGCTGCGCTATCTGCGCTCCACCTCGCAGGACGGCCTCTCCATCGTGTCGCTGGAATTCCCCTACGGCACGGACATGAAGAAGGCGCTCTTCGACGTGCAGGCGCTGATGAACGTGGCGCAGGCCAACCTGCCCGCCACGGGGGCCAACCTCAAGCCGTCCTGGGTGCTCGCCATCGACCCGCTCAACCTGCCCGTGCTGTCGCTTTCCCTCACCGGCGACGCGCGCTGGAGCCCCGCGGCGCTGCGCGAGCTGGCGGACAACGAGATCGGCAACCGGCTGAAAACGGTGCCGAACGTTTACTCCGTGGTGCCCTTCGGTGGTTACCGGCGGCAGTTGCAGGTGAACGTGGACCGCGTGAAGCTGGCGGCGTATGGCCTCAGCATCACCGCGGTGCGCGACGCGGTGGACAAGTTCAACGTGGCGAAACCCGGCGGCGTGCTCACCGCGGGGGACAACGAGGCTATCGTGCGGCTGGACAGCAAGGTCGTCGCCCCCGCGGACCTGCTGGCGTTGCCCGTGAAGGCGGACGGCGCGCGCATCGTCTTCCTGCGCGACGTGGCCACGGTGGCGGACACCCACTGGGAGCGGCGCAGCGCCTACCACTACGTGCACGACGGCGTCATCGACAAGTCCATCGAGGTGGCGGTGCTGCAGGACCCGGACGCGTCCTCCCCCCGCGTCATCGCCGGGGTACAGGCGGCGCTGAAGGAATTCACCGCGGCGAATCCCGGGGTGAAGTTCGACATCGCCTACGACAACGCGCACTTCGTGGACATCCTGTTTTCGAATATGTACGAGGAGCTGGGCCTGGCGATCCTCCTCACCGGCGTGGCGGTGCTCTTCTTCCTGGGCGAATGGCGCGGCACGCTGATCTCCCTTACCACCATCCCGATCTCGCTGGCAATGGCCGTGTTGCTGCTCATCCCCCTCGGTATGACGCTCAACTCGTCCACCCTCATCGGCCTGCTGCTGGTCATCGGGCGGCTGGTGGACGACTCGATCATCGATATCCATGCGGTGGAGCGCCACCTGCGCATGGGTAAGGACGCGCGGCGGGCGACGGTGGACGGCATCACCGAGGTGCGCCTCTCCGTCATCGCCGCCACCCTCATGCTCTGCCTGGCGCTCATCCCGCTCCTCTTCAGCGGCGGCATCGTGCAGGAGATGTTCGTAGGCCTGGTGTGGCCCATCATCTTCGGGTTGCTGGCGTCGATGCTCGTCTCCTTCACCCTCACCGCCATCATGGCCGCCGCGCTGCTGCGCTCGCATGAGGATTTGGCGCAGGAGCGGCGCGGCTGGTTCTACCGTCGCCTGCTCGACCCCGTGCAGCGCGCGCTGGCGGGGGTGGAGCGCGGCTACGAACGCCTCATCCGCTGGATGCTGGCGCACCGCTTCGTGAATATGGCGCGCGTGCTGGCGACGATCATCGTCGGCTTCGGCTTCTACTACTTCATCGGCTCGGAGATGATGCCGCTGGCCGACGTGGGGCAGGCCTACGGCGCGCTGGAGATGCAGCCGGGCACGTCCTTCACGGCGACGGAGGGGGCGGTGGAGCGAATCGAAAAGATGATGCTCGCCCACCCGGAGATCGCCAAGGTCTCCACCGAAATCGGCGCGGAGTCCGCCTTCGAATCCACCGGCGCGTATTACACCGGCTACGCCATGCCGTCGGTGAACGCGGCGACCTTCATGATGACGCTGTCGGATAAGACGGCGCGCAAGCAGACGATCTGGCAGGTGATCGACGCCGTGCAGGCGCAGGCCCTCGCCACCATTCCCGGCATCCGCCGCCTGCAGATCAAGGAGATGGGCTCCGACGTGATGGCCTCCTCCGCCGCGCCCATCCAGCTCCTCGTCTACGGCAAGGATCCGGCGGTGCTTGCGGAGCTGGGCAACAAGGTGGCGGACATCGCGCGGAAAACGCCGGGCATGTACCAGGTGGCGACGAGTTGGGATCAGCAGCAGCCTGACTACGAGGTGCACGTGGACCCCGTGCGCGCCGCGCAGGTGGGGCTGACGGTGAGCGAGGTGGCCGACCAGGCGTACTACGCGCTGAAGGGCGGGCTGACGAACGAATTCTGGCGCTTGCCCAACCTGCGGCAGAACACCATCCTGGTGCGCTACGCCGGGGCACAGCGCGCCGGGGCCACGGATCTGGCGCATGCCACGATCGTCACGCCCGACGGGCGGCCGCTGCCCCTCAACGCGCTGGCGACCTTCGCCTACCGCCAGGCGCCGACCCTTCTCGAACATGACGGCCTGCGCCGCGCGGTGAATATCATGGGCTACTACCGCCCCGGCAGCCGCCCGTCGATGGACCTGTCGATGGACGTGCAGATGCAGGCGCAGCGCACGCTCAACTTCCCGCCCGGTTACGGCATCGAGACGCGCGGCGACATGACGCAGATGATGGACTCCTTCAAGCGCCTGCTCATCGGCCTGGGGCTGGCGGTGCTCTTTATCTACCTCGTGCTCGTGGCGCAGTTCCGCGGCTTCCTGCAACCACTGCAGATGCTCTTCTCGCTGCCGCTGGAACTATCCGGCGTCTTCCTGTTCCTCTTCCTGATGCACCAGGCGTTCAGCACGGTGTCCATCCTGGGCGTCATCGTGTTGACGGGCATGGATATCACCACCGCGATATTGCTCATCGACCTTATCATGCACTACCGCGCCGAAGGAGTGCCGCGCGATGAGGCGGTGGCCACCGCCTGCCCGCAACGCCTGCGCCCCATCCTGATGACCTCGCTCATCACCATCATCGCTATGTCACCGGTGGCCTTCTTCCCGAAAACCGGCATGGACGCCTACAGCCCCCTCGCCACCGCCGTCATCGGCGGCCTCATCATCGGCACCGCCCTGTCGCTGCTGGACATCCCGATCCTGCACACGTATGCGGACGACGTAATCGGGTGGCTGAGACGGAGGAAGAAGGCGGGGGATGATGCACAGGGATGAAGGGGTGCGCATTTTCGCCAGGTAATGTGCCCAGCACTGTGTGGAAGCCGGCGACCGCCGCGCTCCGGAAATGAAAAACCTGCA
>CAIYQO010000043.1 GCA_903928345.1 uncultured bacterium
CCCGGCCAGCGCCGCGTAACGGCCCTGAACACAGCCGGGCACCAACCGAGCGACAGCCCCCACACGGAGCGGACGCAGGACCCACTATCGCTGGCGGGAGGAAGACCGAGCGCTCGCGGCGAAATTATCAAAACTTCAGGGCTATTAGTCATCGCGCTATACGTCGTGATTCTGGTCAGTTTGCTTGCCATGTCGGTTAAGCTTATCTTTCCAGAGACCGATATTTCGTTATTGCTCGTTACACCGGCCTTCATCGTGTGGATCGCCGTATGCGCCATCGCCCAATGGGTGCTGTTGCTCGTTCCGGTGGCGCACATGCAGCAGCGACCGATAGCGAAGCGCTCGGTTGTAGCGACTCTCATTCTTATCGTACTCTGTGCAGTTCTTCTGACAGCATTCGCCGTAATCACGCTTGCGGTCGGTATCGCGGGTAACGGAGGCATGTGGGTGGTGCCGTTTGCCGGCATCGGGGCACTGGTCGGCTGGGTGATCTGGGGCGTATCCTTTTCGCGACTACTCATCCCGGTGGCGCAACCCGATGGCATGCGCGACCTGGTTACCTGGCTTATGCGCGGCAGCATTGTCGAATTACTCGTCGCCGTGCCGTGCCACATCATCTCGCGCGCCCGCGACGAATGCTGCGCCCCATTGCTTACCGCGCTGGGCATCGCCACCGGCATCTCCATCATGTTGCTCACCTTCGGGCCGGGCATCATCTTCCTGTATGTAGCGCGCTTGCGACAGCTCGCTCCGGCCTCCGGGCATCCTCGCCCCGTGTCGGTATTTCTCGGGAAACGTCCGAAGATGAAACAGGACGACACGCCGACCGATCCTGAATAAGCGACCCCGCCTGCAGGTAACCAAACCCTCCGCCGGTTGTCTAACCACCTATCCGCCCCCGTCCGTTGGAGGTTGCCCATGCCCGCTGCCGTCCGTTGGCTTGTCCTCGCCCTCTGTCTCCTGCCCGCGCTGGCCTTTGCCGCGCCGAAGCTGGAGTTGCTGCTGCCGCTGGGCCGCACGGCATACCAGACGAACGAGCAGATCGACGTCTCGGTGATCCGCGGCGACGCGCAGGCGTTGCCCGCCGACACGCTGACATTGACCGTCACCGGCGACGACGGGGGCAAGGCGGTGCTCACCTTCGCGCTGCCCGCCGTGGCGGTGGTCGGCGCCGACGCGCGCACCACCGACCACTTCCAACTCAACGGGTGGCTGCTGCGCCCCGGCGCGTATACGGTGGAGGCCGCGGCCTACGGCACCACCGCCACCACGCGCATCGACGTGCATAGCCACCTGCGCAAGAGCCCCTTCCGCCTGCTCGAGTGGGGCAGCCGCGCCGAAGGCCCCGAGCAGGCGCTGCTCGGGGAGGACAGCCTCGGGTTCAACACGAACTACGCCATGTATGGCGGCATCAGTCTGGACAACATGATCCGCGGCGGGGTGGACTTCATGCGCTGCTGCACGTTGGGCGGCGCGCACCAGATCGGCATGCGCTGGGAATGCGACTGGTCCGACCCCTACGTGCTGCGCGGCGCCGTCTTCGCCACCGCCGCCTATGAGGCGCTGAAGGACCGCACCGCCCCGAACTGCATCGGTGTGCACATGTATGACGAGCCGGGTCTGTCCTGGCGCAAAGACGCGCGCGGCATCGACACCCCCTTCAATCTGCCCTCGCAGGACCGCACCTATAAGAGCGCTTTCGGCGCCGACCCGCCGCAGGCGGACAAGCTGGACGCCACCGACCCCGCCCAACGCGCGAAGTTCGAGGAGATGAGCCGCTTCAAGTTCGGCTTCATGGACGCGGTATGGAAGGGCGCGGCCTTCGAAGTGAGCCAGGTCGATCCCAACCTGCTCACCGCCACGCAGAGCGTCTACGGCTTCTGGGCCTACGCCGACGGCTACTACTTCAACGTGGTGCGCAGCCTGCCCATGATCAGCGGCCACGGCGGCTACAGCGACTGGGGCCCGTGCTACTTCCACCCCGCCTTCACCTACGAATACGGCCGCATGCGCGACCTCAGCAAACCCGACTGGTACCTGCCCGCGTGGAACGCCGGCATGCCGTCGTCGCAGATCCGCCTCGAGCAATACATGACCTTCATGCAGAACGCGCAGGGGCTGATGATTCCGCCGGACATGGGCGTGCAGAAGCCGTACAGCACCCCCTGCACCGACGGGGTGATCGAGTCGAACAAGACGATGGCGAAGCTGGGCACCATCTTCTCCACCATGCCCGTCACCCGTCCGCCGACGGCGATCCTCTACTCCATCTCGCAGGCGCTGGACTCGCAGGTCGACCATGCCGCGAAGCAGGAGTACCAGCAAGCGGCCTACGGCGGCGATCACCACACGATGGACAAGCAGGTATACTGCTACATCGCCAGCAAGATGATCCACATTCCGCTCTTCCCCATCGTAGAGGAGGACATCCTCGACGGCTCGCTGACGGCGAACCACAAAGCGCTCGTGGTGCCCGGCGTGAACTACCTCGCGCCGAAGGTGATCCACGCACTGGAGACCTTTATCGCCAACGGCGGCACGGTGATCGTGAGCGACGAGTCCAAGGTGCAGATCAAAGGCGCCGTAAAGCTGGGCACCGAGATCAAGCTCGACCTGCTGGACCGGATCAGCGAGGGGTATCAGGAATCCGTCAAGTCGAAGGATTTCACCAAGCTGAATAAATACAACAACGCGGGTGCCTACATGGCCGCCGTGGAGCCGGTCGCCAAAGCGCTGGACGCGCGCCTGAAGGCCGCGGGCATCACCCCGGTGTTCGAGTGCGACAACCCGCAGGTGACCGTCTCCCGCCAGGCGCTGGGCGACATCGAATACCTCTTCGCGCTGAACGTGGCCTACGACGCCAAGGCGGGCGGCATGAACTCCATCAAGGCGACCACCGCCGATCTCACCTTCCCGCGGGATGGGCGCCCGGTCTACGACGCCGTACGCGGCGGCGCGGTGACGGACTTCATCGCCTTCAAAAAGAGCGTCACGAATGACCAGGTGCTGCCCGTGCGCTTCGGCGCCGGCGAGCTGCGCGCCTTCGCGCGCACGGCACGCCCCATCGGCGGCATCCGCCTCGCGGCGCCGACGGTGGTACGCGACTACACGGTGGCGCAGAACCCGCTGCGCGTGCGCCTCACCGCGATGCTGGTGGACAACGCCGGCGCCATCCTCTCCGGCTCCGCACCGCTGGCCATCACCGTCACCGATCCCCTTGGCGACGTGCGCTACGACCTTTACCGCGCCACCGACCAAGGGGTGTGCGAACTCACGCTGCCGCTGGCGGTAAACGATCCGGGGGGGAAGTGGACGGTCACGGTCACCGACCTGCTCGCCAACACCACCGGCACGACCACCTTCACCGTCACCCCGCTGGCGCAATGCGGCGCTATCGCGGGGGCCGTGCAAGGCGCCGTCTACTTCGGCAACGAACGGCAGAACGTCTACCGCTTCTTTCGCACCCACCCGCAGGTCACCATCATCACCGGCGCGGGCGATTACACGGCGGCGGTCGACCGGCTGACGACGATCCTCAAACCGTGGGGCGTCACCTGCACCACCGTGAAGGCCGCCGACCTGAAGAAGCGCGAACTGGACGCTGAAGCGCTGAAGACGTGGGGCGCACCCTACGGCGGCTATCGCTTCAACCCGAAGGACGCCAACCCGGCGGTGGTGGGGTACGACGTGAAGGGCTCCGCATTGCTCCTCGGCACGCCGGAGGATAACCCGGTGATCAAGATGATCAAGGATCAACCGTGGAACGGGACGCTGCTGCCGTATGTGCCGAAGAAGGATGTCTTCCCGGGGCGCGGGCACGGCTACATCGCCTGGCAGCGCAACGTGATGACCTTCGACGGCGACGAGACGATCTGCCTCATCGCCTACGACGCCGACGGGATGAATGAAGCCGTCGGCACGCTCTACACCATGGTGGCGGGGCTGGACCCCCTCACCCCGCTGGGGCAGCCCGACGACGCGGCGATCACCGCGGCGAACAAGACCGCGCGCCTTCCCGTAATGCCCGTCGCCTGGACGGTGACGCTGCCCGACCGTGCCGCCACCCTCACCGTGGACGGCGAGCAACTGCAACTGCTTACCTGGGACGGCACGCTGGCGACCCTCGCCGGCGGCAAGGTGAAGGCGCAGAAGGCGGTGGATGCGCCGGCGATTCCCAAGGCGACGCCCCCGACGGTGCCCGCCGAACTGAAGGCGCAGCTCGCGCCGATGCGCTTGCCCAAATTCGTCGCCGTCGCCAACGGGCGCACCGCCATCGCGTATTGGGGCGGCACGCTGCAGCTCTTCGACGGCGCCGTGCTGAAGACCCAGCAGCAGCTTCCGCAGGATGTCGCCGCCCTCGCCTGGCAAGGCGATACCCTGGTCGCCGCCCTCGCCGACGGCATTGTGGTGGGGTTGGCGACGAAGTAGTGTAGTGTGCGAGTATGAGCACGAAAACTCCCTCGCGTGCCGCCCCCTTGACGACCGTCGGGTGGGGCGGTAAGATACCGATACGTGAAGCCGTAAAGGAGACGTCCGATGATGCGAATGCTCGTGCTGTGCGCGTGCTTACTGGGAGTGATGGGCTGGGCGCTGGCGGCGGGTACCGCCGAGGCGACCGCGGGCAAAGATCAGCCGGCGGCGATGGCCCCGATGACGAACCCCCCGCTGCGGGGCGTGGTCACCGTGCCCGGCGAAAACGGCGCGTTCTCGCTGAACCTCGGCGCCGACGACGGGTTGCACAACAAAGCGGAATTGCTCATTATCCGCGACGGCAACGTGCTCGGTAAGGCGAAGGTCTATGAAATCGGCGACCTCGACGCCCAGGCGAAGATGATCGGCGACGACGCGAAGATCGCCCCGCAGATCGGCGACGCGGTGCTGGTGCAGTACAACCCGCAGCCCAAAGCCCCCTGCAAGCTGATGCGTCACATCACGCAGGAGCCGGACATGAGCCAGCGCCGCGGCAAGTTCTTCGTCGCGCTGCTTACCCTCCTCGCCATCGGCGTCACCGCCGCGAATTCGCACTTCTAGGATCACAAGGATTCAGGATGCAGGCGACGCGCCTCCGGCAACGGGGGCGCGTTGTCGCGACGGGCGGCGCTACTCCGCCAATGCCGTGAGAGTGGTATCCCCGGTGCGCTGCAGATAGCGTCGGGATGCCTGAAAATCGGCCTTGACGTTCGTGGTCAGCAGGCCGGCCCACGGCGGCTTCGCCTCGCCCCGCAGCAGCGCCCAGCACGCCAGCGCGTAGCCGCAGACCTGCTCGGAGAGATAGCCGTGCCGCGCGTAGGACCAGCCGTGGTAACCGCCCCCTTGGTGCTGCCGAAACATGCGCGCGCTGTTTGCGCTGAAGAGGCCGAAGCCGTGGAAGACCGTGCACAGGTCGGTGAGCAGCTCATTGTGCGGCGTCCGTTCGATGCGTCCTTCGCCGATCAGCAATATATGGCTGACTTCGTGCGCCAGCGTGGCGACCAGGGAGAAGGGATCAGTGAGCTGCTGCAGCTCGATGCCGATCAGGTGCCGTTCCTCAGACGTTTCCGGCGCCACGTACAGTCCAGCCGGTGAGTTGATCGTCGGCGCCGCAAGGACCGGAAGCACCTGCTCCATGGTTTTGTGGTGATCGTCGTAAATGTCCAGATCGACGGCGCCGGTATCGACTTGCATGTAGCCGCAGACCCGATCGAGTAACGTCCGCGCGCAGGCGGGGGTGCCGTGGTACGGATCGGGGAAGAACTCCGGACTCGGCAGCAACAACGGCATCTTGCGCACATCGACGTGAGGAAACGCCGCGAGAAACCAGGTAAAGGATTCCTCGACCCACGTCTTATCCGCGGGCGTCACCGGTAATGTCGGTGCTTTCCAACACATACGCTGCATCCTCTTGCGTAACCGTAGTTGCCGTAACCGCTAGAATTCCGTCTAACCCGCAATACTCACGCCGTCTTCCCGCTCACCACGTTCCGCGGCCGCCCTTCCCGGTAGGCGTTGATGTTTTCGACGGTCGTTTCCAGGATGCGCTCCTCGGCTTCGCGGCTGTAGAAGGCCATGTGCGGGGTGATGACCACGTCGGGGCGGCGGAGCAGGATGTGCTGGCGGATAATCATGCGCAGCTTGTCGCCCGCCTCCGGGGAGCGCAGCAGGCGCTCCTCCTCCTCGATCAGCTCCTCGCCCTCCACCACGTCGAGGCCGGCGCCGGCGAGGATGCCTTCATCCAGCGCGGTGATCAACGCGTCGGTGTCCACCAGTCCGCCGCGCGCGGTGTTGATGAGCAGCGCCCCGCGCTTGATGAGCTTGATGGTGTCGTCGTTGATCAGGTGGTGCGTGGCGGGCAGATAAGGCGCGTGCAGGGTGATGATGTCCGCGTGACCGAGCAGGTACTCCAGCGGCACGTATTCGAAGTCCAGCACCTCGGCGATGAGGGTGTTCGGTTGCACGTCGTAGGCGATGACATTCATGCCGAAGCCCTTGGCGATGCGCACCACGTGCAGCCCGATGCTCCCCGCGCCGACCACCCCGAGTGTATTGCCCTTGATATCGAACCCCTCCAGGCCTTCCAGCGAGAAGTCGCCCGCCACCGTGCGCTGGTATGCCTTGTGGATTTTGCGCGACAGGGAGAGGATCAGCCCGAAGGTGTGCTCCGCCACGGTGTTTTCACCGTAGCGCGGCACGTAGCACACCGCGATGCCGCGTTCGGCACACGCCGCCAGGTCGATGTGGTCGTACCCGGTGGAGCGCGTGGCGATCAGGCGCAGGTCGGGCATGCGGTCGAGGGCCTCCCGCGTCACCAGCGAGTGCACGAAGACGGAGAGAAATTCCGCGTCGGCATAGGCCTCCGGCGGGCTGTCCTGGATGGGCAGCGCGACGAAGCGCACGTCCCCCGGCATGCGTTCCTGCAAATACGTGCGCGTCTCTTCATTCGCTTCCAGCACCACGATGCGCGGCTGCTCCTCCGTCATGTCGCTTCCCTCCCCAATACAACCGCCACCATTGTACCAATACGCGCCGCCGTTGCCTATGGTGAAACGCCGTCAAACGTTGTCGAGGCCTGTCCCACCAAACGACACCGCCCGCCGAGGAACTCGGCGGGCGGTGGGGGGTGCGGGATGTGGCGTTAGGCCTTCGGGCCGACGTTTTTCACGGCATCGGCGACGTCCTTGAACTTCTCGAAGTTCTTGTTGAAGCGGCGGGCCAGGTCTTTGGCCTGGGCGTCATACTTCTCTTTGTTGTCCCACGTGCTGCGCGGGTCGAGGAGTCCGGTGGGTACGCCTGGGCAGGTCACGGGCACTTCGAAGCCGAAGATCGGGTCGACGCGGAACTCCAGCGTGTCCATCACACCGGAGATCGCGGCGTTGACCACGGCGCGGGAAACGGGGATGTCGAAGCGCTCGCCCACGCCCGCCGGGCCGCCGGTCCAGCCGGTGTTGACCAGGTAGACGGGCACGTCGTATTTTTCCAGCTTCTCACCGAGCATGCGCGCGTAAACGGTGGGGGACAGCGGCAGGAAGGGCGCGCCGAAGCAGGTTGAGAAGGTCGCTTCCGGCTCGCTGCCCATGCCGGCCTCGGTGCCCGCCAGGCGCGCAGTGTAGCCGGAAAGGAAGTGGTACATCGCCTGCTCGCGGTTGAGGCGCGCCACCGGGGGCAACACGCCAAAGGCGTCGGCAGTGAGGAAGACCACCACCTTCGGGTGGCCGCCCACGCCGGTGAGCACGCAATTGTCGATGAACTCCACCGGGAAGCCCGCGCGGGTGTTTTCCGTAATGCTGTCGTCGTCGTAATGCGGGGTGTGCATCACCGGGTCGATCACCACGTTTTCGATCACGCAGCCGAAGCGGATGGCGTCCCATATCTGCGGCTCTTTCTTGCGCGACAGGTTGATCACCTTCGCGTAGCAACCGCCTTCGAAGTTAAAGACGCCGTTGTCGCTCCAGCCGTGCTCGTCGTCGCCGATGAGGCGGCGCGTCGGGTCGGCGGAGAGGGTGGTTTTGCCGGTGCCGGACAGGCCGAAGAAGACCGCCACGTCGCCGAACTCGCCCACGTTGGCCGAGCAGTGCATCGGGAAGATGCCCTGCTGCGGATACAGGTAGTTGAGCACGGAGAAGATGGACTTCTTCATCTCGCCCGCATACTGCGTGCCGCCGATAAGGATCACCTTGCTCTCCAGGTCGACGATGATGAACGCCTCCGACTTCGTGCCGTCGCGCTCGGGCACGGCGTGGAAGTTCGGCGCGCTGATCACGACGAATTCCGGCTTATGGTAGAGCAGGTCTTCGCGCTTCACGCGGCGGAAAAGCTGATGCACGAAGAGGTTGTGCCAGGCATATTCGTTGACAACGCGGATCGGGACGGTGGTGTCCGTCTCGGCGCCGGCAAAGCCGTCGAATACGAAGACTTCGCGCCCCTGCAGATAGGCCAGCACGCGCTGCTTCAACGCATCGAAGACGGGCCGTGGCATGGCGGCATTCACGACGCCCCAGGCGATATTGTCTTTGCTCGCGGGATCTTCGACGATATATTTGTCTTTAGGAGAGCGCCCGGTGCGCGCCCCGGTGTTGACCACCAGCGCGCCATTGGTGGCGAGGACACCCTCACCGCGCGCCAACGCGTGCTCCACCAGCACGGCCACGTGCATGTTCCAATGCACCGGTCCGAGATTGTACAGCCCGTGCGCTTCCAGCGGGACGTTGCCTGCATACGATTGGGCGTCCATCGATACCTCCAACTGCGAGTCATATTTTGCGTCGTGAGACTCGATGAGCCATCGGGCAAGCCGGCACATGCGTCCGACTGGCGGGATGGCTCAACGGCTCTAGCCTGCATTATTCATCACATTTCGAATAATGCCGCAGCTAGCCCGGCGTTCCTTCGCATCGTGAATCATCCGGGCTAGGGATTGAACTGTCACTATACACGAAAATGCGACACCGGTCAAGGCTAGCCGAGGTAGGGGGTTACCGTGCGTTGCCACCGGCGTCGTCCCATAACTGCCGGCCCGCGGCCCAATCGGCGTTGATGTAACTGACACCGCCGCCGGTGGCGGTGTCGCCGGGCACGGCTGCCAGGTGCAGGCTGCGCGCGGCCCAACCCAGCGCAAGGAAGCGGCGCCAGCCGGTCAGGTTGGTGTGCACGTGGGCGCGGAAGGCGCGGTAGACGTCGGGGGCCTTGGTCATACCCGGCCAGCCCCGCAGTTGCGCCACGATGGCCGCCACCACCGCGCGCTGGCGCTCGCCGCGCTTGATATCGTCGCCGCCGGGGCCGCGCACGCCGTGGTTGTTCTTCCGCCAGCGCAGATAGCCCACCACCTGCCGCCCGGTGAGGTGTTGCCGTCCCGGCTGCAGGTCGATGTGCAGGTTGCCCCAGTTGTCGTCGTAGCGCATGCGCACCGGCACGTCTACCGTGATGCCGCCCATGGCATCCACCATCGCCTGGGTGGCCTCGCTGTCCAGCGTGACGTAATAGGGGCATTCGGCACCGAGCACCGTGGACTGCGCCAGCGTACGCTGCGCCAGCGCTTCCCCGCCGATGGGGTAGGCGGCGTTGATCTTCCGAAAGCCGCGCGTACCGGGAATATGCACACGGGCATCGCGCGGGATGGAGATAAGGGTGGTGCCGCTGCCATCGAGTTTGGCAACGCAGACGATGATGGTGTCGGAGCGTTGCGCGCCTTCCTCCGCCTTGTCAAGGCCGAGTACCAGGATGCGTGCCGTCCGCGCGTCGCCGAAGGGGGGAAAGAGGGGAAAGGAGAGCAGAAACGCCGCCACCGCGAGCCCCACCAGCAGCAGGCCCCACAGCAACAAGCGTCCGGCACATCCCCAGCAGGAACGGCGACGCGGCGGCGGTTTGTAATCCGATGTGTGCATTAGTTCGGTCTTACCCCGCTTTCGAGGTGGTGAATACGTGGTATATGGTCGATTAGACGTCCGACTCGATCACGAAATGTGCGGCGAGAAACCGCTCAATGTGCCGCCAGCCTTCTTCGATTCCCGGGTCCGACGGGTGGTCGGGCACGTGGGGGGAGTTCGGCAGGTGTACCACCTCCACGTGGGCGGGGGCGGCGGCGGCCAGCAGGTCGGGTTGGCGCGGGGGCACCAGCGCGTCGTCGTCACCGTGGAGGAGCAATATGGGCGCGCTGTGCGGACCGATCCAGTGCACGGGGGAGGCGTCGGCGTAGCGGGCGGGCGCGTCGTGCGGGCAGTCGTTCAGAAAGGCCAGCAGGTAGCCGCGGTGCGAGGCCGCCAGCGGGGCGTCGCGCAGGTCCATCGGCGCGCCCCAACTCACCGCGCAGGCGAAGGGCGGGTCGGGCATCGCCGCCGCCAGCACCGCCAGGTGCCCGCCGGCGGAAGAGCCGAAGACGCCGATGCGCCGCGGATCGCCGCCGAACTCGCCCGCGTGCGCCCGTGCCCATGCGGCGGCGGCGCGGAGGTCGTCCAGCGCGGCGGGGTAGGGGTACTCCGGCGCCAGCCGGTAGGACAGGTTGCCCACCACATACCCCAGGCGCGCCAATCGATGCGCGAAGCCCGCATTGCCCTGGCGCGTGCCCGCGCACCACCCGCCGCCGTGCAGGGTGAGCACCACCGGCAGCACCGCGTCGCCCGCGGGGCGCACCATGTCCAGCCGCAACGAGACCCCGGCGTGCACGGCGTATTCCACGTCGGGCGTGCGCCGGAGGGCCATCATCGCGCCCCCACCAGCGAGTAGTGCACCTCGGCCTGCGCGCGCAGACGCTCCGCGGCGGTCTCCGCGGTGATGTCGCGCTGCGGGTTGCCAAGCATCTCGTAGCCCACCATGAACTTCTTCACCGTGGCGGAGCGCAGCAGCGGCGGGTAGAAATGCGCGTGCAGGTGCCATTCCGGGTGGTCGGTTTCGTCGCACGGCGCCTGATGCCAGCCCATGGAGTAGGGGAAGGAGGTTTCGAAGAGGTTGTCGTAGCGCGCGGTGAGGCGCTGCAGGATATCCGCCAGCCCACGGCGCGCATCGGTGCCCAGCGCGGGGAGCGACGCGGCATGGGCGCGCGGCAGCACCATCGCCTCGAAGGGCCACACCGCCCAGAAGGGTACCAGCGCCACGAAGTGCTCATTGGCGCAGACGATGCGTTCCCCCGCCGCCAGCTCCTGCGCGACGTAGGTGCAAAGCAGGCACTCGCCGGTGCGCGCCAGGTGGTCGCGCTGCGCGCCAAGCTCCTTGGCCACCTCGCCCGGCACATGCTCGGACGCCCACAGTTGCCCGTGGGGATGCGGGTTGCTGCAGCCCATCACGGCGCCTTTGTTCTCGAAGACCTGCACGTAGTTGACGAAGGAGAGCGCCCCCAACTCGGCGGTTTGCGCCGCCCACACGTCGATGACGGGCAGGATGGCCTCGGCGGACATCTCCGCCAGGGACAGGTCGTGGCGCGGGGAGAAGCAGATCACCCGGCACAGCCCGCGCTCTGCCTGCGCGACGAGTAGCTCGCCCTTTTCCACGGCGCCGCTGGGCGTATCCGGCAGCAGCGCGGCGAAGTCGTTGTCGAAGACGTAGGTGGACGCGTACGCCGGGTTACGCTCCCCGTTGGCGCGCAGATTGCCCGGGCACAGGTAGCACGCCGGATCATGCGCGGGCCGCGCCGCGCCTCCCGCCTTTTCCACCTGCCCCTGCCAGGGCCGCTTGGCCCGGTGCGGCGACACCAGCAGCCACTCCCCCGTCAACGGGTTCCACCGGCGATGCGGATGATCGGCGAGTTGAAAGGGTGCCATGGCTACTCCTTGCGTCGGGCCGGGCCTGCGACAGTATAAGTATTACGGGAAAGAGGGGGGGAATTCCTGCTTGCTCAATGCTTGTCTGTAGTCGTCCCCATCACCTTCGCCGCCGCTTCCGCCATCTTCGCGTAACCGGCATCGTTCGGGTGCAGCCAGTCGCCGCTCTGGCAGTCGGCGCGGAATTTCGTCGGGGCTTGCGGGTCGGCGAGGGCGGCGTCGAAGTCGATCACGCCGTCCGCTTTCGCCTCGGTGCGAATCCACGTGTTGATAGCCTGCCGCAGCGCCTCCTTGGCCGGGTCGGCATCGAAGGCCTTAAATCCACTCGCGGGAAGGAGGGTGCCCAGGTAGAGCTTCCACTTCCTCGCGCGGCAGCCTTCGATCACCCGCTGGGCGTCCTGCACGTAATCCTCTTTGGTGAATTTCGCGTCGGAGATGATATCGTTGATGCCCATCAGGAAGACGACGGTGTCCACGCCTTGCAGCCCGCCGATCATCCCCACTGTGCCGCCGGTGTATTTGATTACGTCGCCGTTGACGCCCAGGTTGAGCACCGGGCGGTCGAGCTTCTTGGCCAGCAGGTCGGGGTAGCGGTGCCCGGCGTTGGGGGTGGAGTTGTAACCGTGGGTGATGGAGTCGCCGTAGCAGACGACCACCGGGCGCGTGTCGGGGGTGAGCACGTCGATGCGGTAGACGACGCCCACGTGGCAGGTGACCTGCTTGGCCAGCGTCGGTTTTTCAAAGCTGTCTGCGGCGTCCGAGAATTCCCGGTCCACGTCGTAGGCATAGGGGAACTTCGCGCTGGAGTAGCTGTCCTCCAGGTACCAGAGGCCCGGTGTCACCGGCACGTCGAGGGGGTCGGAGACGGCCTCCTTCAACCCCTTCGCCAGCGTCAACCCCGGTTGGCCGGCGAACTGCACCGGGAAGAGCGGGCCGGCGATGGTGCCCGCGTCGGCGGCGCCCTTCACCAATGCCATGCGCGTCAGCACTGTCTCCGCGTCGTAGCACCCGCGCACATAGACGCGTACCTGCGTGCCCGCCACGGGGATCGGCACGCGCATGCGCAACGTGGCCCCCACGCCGCCCGCCCAGTTGGCATCGTAGTTGCCCACGAAGCCGCGTTTGAAGTAGACCGTCTTCCACGCCGGCGCCTCCGCGCCCCAGGCGGCAACGGCGGCGAGGAGGAGGAGGGCGGCCAGGAGAATACGAAGACGCATGGGGTGGACTCCTTGACGGTGTAATACGGTGTAGTTAGACGGCGTGGGGATGAAGTCCTGCTTTGTGCGGCTTGTCTTGTCGGCGTGCCCTCACCCCCCCGCCC
>CAIYQO010000044.1 GCA_903928345.1 uncultured bacterium
CCAACCACGGATCCACCGCGCCGCCCACCGGGTCGACCAGGCCGATGTTATCGAGCATGAAGAACGCACGATTGATCGGGTCGGAGAGGTCGGTGGAGTTGGGCTTGAAGTTGCCGGGCAGGTACTTGGCATGCCCGTCCGCGAAGCCGGCGATGACGCCGACGTGGCGGTTGGAGGGGTTGACCGTCTGGATGGTGGTCGCGTAGTTGGTGGCCAGGCCGCCGCCGATGAGACCGCCAGTGGTTACGATCGGGTCGGCATCGCAGATGACGCCCACTTCGGACGGGTTGCGCATCTGCTGTTCGGAGATGCCGGTGCCGGCGGGCGACACGAGCAGGCTGTTGTAGCCGTAGGAGATCTGGCTTTGTGCCGGGTCCGCCGTCGAGGACGGGCAGGCCAGCATTTTGCTGTTCACGCCGCCGGCCGTCAGGTCGGTGGCCCAGGCGGAACTCGGCATTTTGCCGGAGTTGTCCTGAATGAACATGGCGACCGCGGTGCACATCTGGCGCACGTTGGACAGACAGGTGGTCTGGCGGGCTTTTTCACGAGCCTTGGCGAAGACCGGGAAGAGGATGCTGGCCAGGATCGCGATGATCGCGATTACGACGAGCAGTTCGATGAGCGTGAAGCCACGCTTTGTCTGGGAACGCATTGGAATGCTCCTTTCGAAAATGTTGTGTGGGTGACCAGAGGTTCCCGACTCTGCCACCCCTGCCTTTGTTGTACCATACTATAACATTTCTCTCATGATTGCATCAATGTTTAGATTTAAGAACGATTAAGCGTACATTAACGATTCATTAAGATGGCCTTCTCGGTGCATTTCACCCAGGTTGGTTGTCGCGAAGTTGACGTAACCGGCCATGGAACCGCCGCACGGTGGGAAAACCAACGGCATTTGCCGGTGTCGAAGGCATCAGAATGGGATGTGGACAAACGGCATGGGTGTAAATTTCTATCGATATTGGCTCCCAGGCTCGATCGCGCTGCACTTCGTGCTGGCGCTGATGCTGGCCGTCGTACGTCTCCCCGCCGCCGCGCCGCCCCCGGAGCAACTCACCCTGCTTACCGACCTTACCACTTCGGCGCCGCCCGAGACACCGGCGACGGCCCCGCCCCTGCGCCCGCAGCGCGAGATGCCGCACGAGATGCGCACCCGCCCCGAGCGCGTGGAGCCGATGGCCATGCACCCCGCCGCGCCGACCGCCGGCACGCTGACCCCGCACCAGAGCAATCCCGCGCCCACCGGCCCGCCCCCGTCATCGCCTCCGCCCGGTCCCGTGAGCATGGCCGTCTCCCTTACGCCGGGCATCCCGGCGCGCGGCCCGGGACGCGGCGGCGCCCCCGGCCTGGGTTCCCCGCACGCGGCGATCTCCAACGCCTGGCACGGCACCGGCGCGTCGAATGGCCTCCCCCCGTTGCCCGGTTCGGCGCCGGGCGTCATGACCAGCGCCCGCGGCACCTGGGTGGCGCCAGCCGGTGAAGCCGGTGGCGCGGGTCGCGCGGGTGGCGCCGGCTGGGGCACGCACCTGACGCCCAGCCGCTCGGCGGGTCCCGGTCACGACAGCGACACCGCCATCGACGCTCGCCCCTCCGGCACCGTTTATACCGCCTCCGCGCTGCATCCGGGCACATCCAACGGCCCGGCGGGCGGCGTGGGTACCGGCGAGGGCCACCCGCGCGCACCGCTTACGCCCATGGGGCCCGTGGGCGGCGGCGGCAACGGCATGGGGCACGACATCCCTATGGTGACGGCCGGCGCCCCCGGCGGCGGCAAGCGTACCCCCGGTGATTGGAACGAGCACCCCGGCGGCGCGGGTGGCGAGGGTCCCGGCGGCTTCGGCCCCGGCGGCGCCGGCCACGATATGCGCCCGAGCTACGGCGCGTCGATCATCGGTTCAGCCCTGGCGGGTTACCCCACCCTCGCGTTGGCCGAACACCTCAACGGCACCGTCTACGTAACCGCGGTGATCGATACGCAAGGCGATCCGATTGACATTCGCATTGACAAGCGTTCCATCGCCGACGTGTTGGACAACGCCGCCATCCGCGCCATTCGCAGTTGGCATTTCAAACCGGCGATCAAAAACGGGTTGCCCGTGGCCGGCACGATGCGCTGGAAGTTTATCTTCTCAGCTGACGGCAAGAAAGCGACGGTGAAGCAGCTATGAGATTCCGTCTCGCCCTGCTCGTGCTGCTCCTCACCCCCCTGCTCCTGCTGCCGACGGGGCGCGGCTTCGGCGCCGCCCCGGGGCACAAAATCGGCGATACCACGACCAACGCCAAGGATGGCGCGGCGCTGGTATGGGTGCCCGCGGGCGAATTCAGCATGGGCACGAGTAAAGAGGACATTGGTCACCTGCTGTCCGCCCACCCATCGTGGACGGCGGACAGCTTCGCCGGCGAGTCGCCGCGCCACAAGGTGTACCTGGACGGCTACTGGGTGTATACCAACGAAGTGACGGTGGCGGAATACCGCGCCTTCTGCAAAGCGACGAAACGCGCCATGCCCGACCAGCCCAAATCCTCCACAGACACCTTTCCGGTGGTCAACGTGAGCTGGTTCGACGCCAATGCCTACGCCGACTGGGCGGGCGCCGCGCTGCCCACGGAGGCGCAATGGGAAAAGGCCGCGCGCGGCACCGACGGGCGCATCTTTCCGTGGGGCAACGCGTGGGATCAGGAGAAGTGCAACAGCATCACCGACCACAGCCCGGCGGGTGGCGGATTCAAGGGGATGCGCGCCGCGCCGGTCGGCAGTTACCCCGCCAGCGCCAGCCCGTACGGCGCGCAGGACATGGCCGGCAACGTGTGGGAGTGGTGCGCGGACTGGTACGACCCGGTGTATTATAAAGCCGCGCCGCGCGACAATCCCCAGGGTCCGGATGCCGGCGAGATGAAGGTGCTCCGCGGCGGCTCCTGGGGCAGCTCCAGCATCACCGTGCGCTGCGCCACCCGCTTGATGGAAGCCCCCGACCTCACCTACCACGACTGCGGCGGCTTCCGCTGCGTCGTCACCACGGAATAAGGCACCAGAGAAATCCGGCTCATATCGCCGCAGACCGACAGGTCCGCGGCGATATTTTTTTGCCGGGGCGCATGGAAGTGGAACGCGGGCGTGTCTTTCCCTGCAGCAGTGTATCCGTGCACCGGCGTTTCCGCCGCTGTCCGGTACCCTTGCGGTGGTCGGGTCGACAGGGAGGCGCGCATGGATTGGAGTTTCTCGTCCCTCGTGGTGTGGGTGCTGCTGATCGTGCTGCTCATTCAACTGGGCAAGCTGCGGGAGCGCGTGAAGGCGCTGGAGCACCAGTTGGACAGCCTGCACGGCTGGCCGGGTCACACGCCGTCGACGCCGGCCGGGTTGCCGACTTCGTCGCCGCCGATTCCCCCACGCGTGGTGCCGCCCGCGCCGGTAGTGCAGCCCGCCGCCACCGTGGCACCGCCGCCGGTGCGTGCGCAGGCGCCGCCGCCTCCTATGCCGCCCATCCCGGTGCCACCGAGTATCCCCGCGCCGGTGCCGGAGCGTCCCGCCTTCGTCTTCACCCCGCCGCCGACGCCGAGGCCGATGTCGGTACCGCCCGTGCACATTTACACCGCCCCTGCGGCAGCGATCTCTACGCCACCGCCGCACACGGAACCGGCGCATACGCCCGCGCCGCGCACCCGTCCGGAGTGGGAAGTGCTCATCGGCGGCAACGTCTTCAATATCATCGGCGCCATCGCGCTCATCCTGGCGATCGTCTACCTGCTCAAGCTGGCCTTCGACAACAACTGGATCATCCCGCAGGTGCGCGTGCTCGCGGGCTTCCTCTTCGGCGTCGGCCTCATCGTGGCCGGCGACCGGGCGCGCAAACGCCACCTGGACATCTTCGCCACCGGGCTTATCGGGGCAGGCATCGCGAGCCTGTATATCGCCGCGTATGCCACCTACGGCTTCCACTTCCGCCTCGTGTCGGCCCCGATCGCCTTCGCCTTGATGTCCGCCGTCACCGTCGTCACCCTCGTGCTGGCGGTGCGCTTCGACTTACTCACCGTCACCTTCCTCGGCTGGTTCGGCGGCTTTGTCACCCCGTTGCTGCTCAGCGATGCCGGTGGCAGCCTCGTCAGCCTGTTCGCCTACCTGGCGCTGCTCACGACCGGTCTGCTGCTGCTCACCGCGCTGCGCGAGCGCTGGGCGGTGCTGGAGCCGCTGACGCTACTTGCCACCTATGGGTTGTTTTTCGTGGCGATCTACCGCGCGCCGGGCGATACCACGCTGCCCATGGTATTTCTGCTCCTCTACTGGGCACTCTTCACCGGCGCGGAGATGCGGCACGCACTGCGCGGCAACCCCACGCGGCCCGCCCTGCGCTATCTGCACGCGGTGCTCAACCTATGCATCGCCGCCCTCGGCGTCTATTGCCTCCCCGTGCCGCACGCCTGGCTGGCGCCGATCAGCCTGGGCGCGGGTGCCGTCTACCTGCTGCCGCTGCCCTGGTTGGTGAAGCAATCCCGCACCGGCGCCGTCACCCAGCGCTTCGCCCTCTTCGGTGTGGTGCTACTCGGCACGGCGATCTTCTTCCAATGCTCCGCGCCGTGGGCGATCATCGCCTGGGCGCTGCTGGCGCTGGCGCTGGTGTGGCTGGGCCTGACGACGGAGCTGCCGTATTTCTGGCTGCTGGGATTGCTCCTTTTCGGCGTGGGGGTGCTGCGGCTCTTCCTGATGCCCGAGGCGCTGGCGGCGGAGGACGCCGTGCACTTCATCCCGGTGCTGCACCTGCGCTTCCTGGTCTACACGGTGCTTTGCGGCGCGCTCACCGGGGCGACGGCGCTCTTCTCGCGGCATACCGAGGGGGAATTGCGCGAAGTGCTGCGCGGCCTGCTGCATTTCGCCGTGGTGGGCGTGGCCTTCACGCTGCTCACGGTGGAGACGAACGACCTCTTCCGCCATCTACTCGGTGTCGGCGCCACGCCGTCGCTGATCTCCCTGGCCCAGGCGCGCGCCCTTACACTGGGGGGGTGCTGGTTCTTCTTCGGGCTGCCGATGGTGTGGTTCGGCTGCGCGCGGCGCCGGCACGTCCTCTACTGGCTGGGATTGGCCATCGCCCTGCTGGGCGCGGGCACGGTGGCGATATATGGGTGGCAGTACGAGGTAGTGACGCATTACCTGCCGCTCTACAACCTGCGCACGCTGCTCTTCGTGCTGGTGACGGCGGGCGGCCTGTGGCTGGCGCGCCGCCTCGTCACGCAGCGGGACATGATGCCCGCGGCGGCGGGCACGGCGCTGGCAATCCGCATCCTCGCGGTGCTGCTGGTGATGGAGTTGATCACCGCGGAAACGAGCGACCTATTCAACCACCTGGTGCAAGTCGGCGTCACCAATGCCTTTATCACACTGGCGCAGGCCGGCACCCTTATCCTGGGCGGGCTGTGGTTCGCCTATGGCCTGGTGGTGACCCGCTTCGGCTTCCGCCCGCACCTGCGCGTCCTTTACTGGATGGGCTTGGCCATCGCCTTCCTGGGGGTGGACACGCTGGCAATTTTCGGCTGGCACTACGCCACCGTGGCCCACTACCTGCCGCTGCTCAACCTGCGCGCGCTGCTGCTGGTAGGCGCGGCGGTGGGCGCCGTCCGGCTGGCGCGCCAACTCGCCGTGCAAGAGGAGCTGCCGGATCAAGCCAACACGGCGCTGGTGCTGCGCATCGTTGCGGTGCTGCTGGTATGGGAAGTCGTGACTGTGGAATGCCTTGACTTCTTCACCTACCAGGTCACCGGCCCGGCATTCCTGCGGATGGCGGCCGCGCCGGCGCAGGCGCTGCTGCTGGCGGGGGCCTGGACGCTGCTCGCCGGGGGGCTGCTCTGGCGCGGACTACGCCGAAACGTCGGGTATCAGTGGTTGGCCGGACTGATCCTGCTCACCATGGCAATCGTCCTTGCCTGCACGGGTGGCACGCTGGTCTACACCCCCATCGCCGGCTTCCTGCCGCTCCTCAACTTGCGCGCGGTGGTGCTGGCGCTCATCGTCATCGCCGCGGGGATGAGTCTCCGCGCCGCAGAGGAACGCCGCCCCACCCTCGCCGTTTACCTGCGCCTCGTCTGGATGGGCGTCACGCTCTTCGGGTTGTCGCTGGATGCGAACGATACCATCAGCCGGCTGCTCGACGCCTTCGGCCCGCAAGCGCTGCACCTGGACGCCGGTCTGGCGCGCGGCTTCGCCCTGGCGGTGACCGGGGGCACCTTCGGGGTGATCCTGCTGGCGCGCGGGTTGTGGGCGCCGCAACGGGCGCTGCGCATCGGCGGGTTGGCGGCGCTGGCTGCGTCGGCGGTGCTGGCCGCGGAGAGCGGCCTCAGCTACCTGCCGCTCGACGCCTACGTGCCGGTGTTGAACCCGCGCGTGGCCGGCATGGTGGCGGTGGTGCTGCTCTGTGCCGCGGCGGCCACGCTGCTGCACCGGAAACGCGACGCCTTTTCGGCGGCTCCGCTGCTGACGCAGGTGGCGCAGTGGGTGTGCGCGCTGCTGCTCTTTGAGGTAGTCACCACGGAGATCCTCGACTTCTTCAACCAGCGCTTCAGCGTGGAAGGGGTGATGAATACGCAGGCGAACCTGGGGCAGTTCATGCTCCTCGCCGCCTTCTGGACTGCGTATTCGCTGCCGCTGGTGTGGTACGGGCTGCGGAAACGGCTGACGCTGGTGCTGGGCACCGGGTTAGTGATGCTGGCGCTTGGCATAGTGGCCGTGGCGGTGAAGGGCTACACCGATGCCGCGGGGCTCTCCCTGCTCGGGGTGCGCGCCCTCGCCATGCTCTTCGTCATCATTGCGCTGCTGGTGCAGGAGCAGTGGCTGTTGCGTGAGCAGGAGGAGTTCACCTGGACGACGCTGCTGGCGCCGCTCATCCAGATCGTGGCCGGGGTGCTCCTCTTTGAGCTGGTCTCCGTCGAGACGCGCGACCTCTTCCAGCAGGCGACGAGCGGGCTGCTGGCCGACGGCGCCGACGCGGCGCAGCATCGGCTGCACATCCTGGCGAACATGCGGCAACTGGCCATCTCCCTCGGCTGGCTGCTCTACTCCATCGGCGTGATGGCCTACGGGCTGTGGCGGCGCCTCTTCCACCTGCGCGTCATCGCCTTTCTCGTCTTCGGCATCGTGATCGTGAAGGTCTTCTTCTTCGACCTGGCCTTCCTCGACACGCTCTACCGCTGCTGCTCCTTCCTGGGCCTGGCGGTGATCCTGTTCGCCGTCTCCTACCTTTTCCAACGCTACCGCACCGCCCTCATCGGCGCACAGGAGCCGGACGCGGTACCCGAGCCCATGCTGCCGAAGGAGTAATTCGTGCGCGTAATCGTGCTCGTGCTCGTAATCGAAGGTTCCCCCCAAGCTTGGGGGTTTCGATTACGCGCACGAGCACGATTACGTTTTCCCCTCGTACACCCGATACCCGCTCCCCTGCCCGACCTGCGCGACGTGGGGGAAGTGGCGCGCCATCTCCTTGGCGAAGCTTTTGGCGCCTTGTTTGGTGCGCGCGACGAGGTAGAAGCGCCCGCCGGGGGTGAGGTGGGCGGCGGACTCGGCAATGAGGGCGAAGACCACGGCGTTGCCGGCGCGGATCGGCGGGTTGGTGAGGATCACGTCGAAGATATCCCCCGCCACGGGCTGGAAACCGTCGCCCTGGCGCACCTCGGCGTTACGCACATCGTTCGACGCCAGATTCTGCTGCGTCAACTCCACCGCGCGCGCGTTGATGTCGGTGAGCACCACGTGGGCCACCGGCGCCAGCTTTGCCGCCACGATGCCCACCACGCCATAGCCACAGCCCAGGTCGAGGATGCGGGCGGCGCCGGTCACGTCCATCGCTGCCAGCAGCTCTTCGCTGCCCGGGTCGGTATGCCCGCGCGAAAAGACCCCGTGGTCGGTCCACAGCCGCACCGTCACCCCGCGCAGGGTATCGGTATAGATGACCGGCTGACGCAGTGATACGGGCTCGGGGGTGTAATAATGCTCCGGCTGTCGATCCATGGGGAGTATAGTTCGCGGTAAGAAGGCGGAAACCTTGCCGGTGAGGAGGCGGGACTGCCACCACTTTTCAAAAAATCGTTTCTATTGCTCCACGCCGGTGCAGGCAAAGTGGTGGCTGCCCCGCCTTCTCACACGGTCATAGCGGTACTCGCCGCCGCTTCCGGAATCCCATAGCGGAATTCGGCGTACGCTTCCTGCAGCACCCGCTCCGTCGCGGCAAACTGCGTTTCCTTGTCCGCGTCCGCCACGGTGGCGATGCGGACAAAGGCGCGGGCGGTGATCCCATCGACCTTCCCCTGCAGATCGCGATGCTGGGCCCAGAAGCGCGGATCGATGGTGAGGACCACCTTCAGCAGGTCGCCGGGGTAGAAGTCGCCCGCCGCCAGCGGGTTATCCGCCAGCGCTTCGACGGCCAGCGGGATGAGATGCCGCAACCCGAGCTGCTGGTCGATCATCACGCGCAGGTTTTCGACCGTGAAATCCTTGAGCGGGACGCGGCGCAGGCGCAGGCACTCGCGCACCATACGCGAAGGCCCATCCGGCGCCCCGTCGTGGCGTCGTTCAAGCTTCTCCAGTGATTTTCGGCAGTCAAACAGTCTCATCATGGCATCCGGTGTGCGCGTCGCACATTAAGAATCTTCGTCAATCGCCACCGGCAGCTTAATGGCGCCGGAGAAGAAGGTTACGCCTTTGGTGTCCGGTTCCGGAAGATCAGGCAATAGTGATGATGGTAGTTCGGCACGAAGAGCGCCGGGTAGCCCCAGATGCCCAGCGGCTTGGTGTTCTGGCACCAGATGCGCTCACCCTGGAAGCTGAGGTGGGCGGAGAGGGCACGCGTCAGATCCCACGCGAGGGGGCGCACCTCCCCGGACGGGTCGCGGAAGTTCTGGATGACGATGGTCAGATACCCGTCGGGCTTCAGCAGGGACGCAACGTCGCGGTAGATCGCCGTCAGCGCGGCGATGAAGGCGTCGTAGTCCGCCACGTTGCCCAGGTCGCGCGGATCGTCGGCGGAATAGACGGTATCCAGCCCGGCGTCCTTACGCTGCCGCTGCTTGGAATACACCCCACCGCGGCTGGTGTGCAGCATGGCGCCGTAGGGGGGCGAACTGATGGAAAAGTCGAAGGTCGGCAGCGCGTCGGCAAACGGCAACCCCGCCGTCGCCAGCGCGTCGCGGTGCGGCGCCCAGAAGGCGGGCCGCGCCGTCTCCTGTGCGTCGCCGAGGATCGGGAACTGTTCCGGCGTGCGGGCGCGCATCACCGCCGCATAGCGCGGCGACAGCTCCACCCCCACGCCGCGGCGGCCTTCCTCCGCGCACGCCACCAGCGTGGCGCCGCTGCCGGCGAAGGGGTCGAGCACCCAGCCGCCCGCCTTGGTGAAGAAGTGCAGAAACTCCGCCACCAGCTCCTCGGGGTAGCGCGCGGGGTGCAGCTCCGTATTCTTATTACGGTGGTAGCGCGGGGAGTCGCACACGAACCAGGTGCGCGTGAATTTGATCCACGCGGTGCCGTCCAGATCGTTCAACTTGTTGCGCGGGTGCAGCTTACCCATGGTGCTGCACCTGCACCAGCGCGGGCGACGGCACCGGGGAGAAGCGCGCCGCCAGCGGACCGCGGAAGGCCGCCAGCAGCAATACCACCACACCGAGCGCCAGCCCGGCAAGCTTGTAGCCGTTCAGGCGCTCAGCGAAGACGCGCACGGCCACCGCCACGCCGCCGATGAGCGCCAGCCCCTGCGCCACAGGCAGCACCACGATGGCCGGCAGCACCCCGCCCAGGGAGAAGAGCATGAGCAGCACCCCGGTCGCGCTGCACACCCCGCCGATCACCCCGGCTTGCGCCTCGTCGCGCGTGAGGTGCACGCGGCGCGTCTGGATCAGCAACGTGAGCAGCGCCAGCAGGGCGCCGGTGGTGTAGAAGATGGCGGAAAAGCCCGCGGCATCGGCGTTCGTGTGGAAGCACATGCTCTCCACCTTCTGCAGCAGTTGAAAGAACCCGTTGATGCAGAAGAGCACCGTCACAATGATGGCGAACCGGGCGGGGTGCGTGCCCGGACGGTGCGGATCGGCGGGGTCCATGCCCCAGGCGAAGGCCCCGAGCATGAGCAGGAAGGCGAGCAGCGAGGCCAGATCCACCAGCAGCAGCGGTTCGTGGAAGAGCATCGGTGCCAGCAGGATGGGGATGAGCAACGAGAGGTTGAGCAGGGTCCACGCGACGGCCGCCGACCCGGCGCGGAAGGCGTGCACCACCATGAACATCGCCGGCATGAAGAGCACCCCCGACCCCACCCCGAGTGCCCACAGCCGCCAATCGCCCCATGCCGGATGCCCGCACAGCGCCACACCCAGCGTGAGCAACGCCGCCGACCCGCTGAAGGCCAGCCCGAACGCCGGCACGCGGCACATCCGCACCTCCGCCAACTTATAGCCGATGCTCATCACGGAGTAGGCTACGCCGGCGAGGGCAGCGGCAAAGAGGGCAGCAAGCGCCATAACGGACAGGCCTCCGGGTGGATGCGCGGTTGCCAGAGTATACCGGCAGGCACGGGGACGGGTCAAGGCGGAAGAGCGGTAGGGGCGGAGGCAGGATGGTTCATCGATTCTGATGCGCGGCCCGTAGCGCATGGGCGCCGTGGGAAACCTCACATCATCGCGTCCCATTGCTCCCCGCGCAGGTTTAACCGCCTGTCTTGATGGAAAAACTTTTCGCAGAGTACTTGACAAGGAATGACTCAAGTCATATGATCTGTTCAGAATCAGGGCGGGTGTGTAGAAGACGCACGGCCCAACGCGTGGAGGTATACGGACATGGCAAAGGTCATCGGTATCGACCTGGGTACGACGAACTCGGTAGTCGCGGTGATGGACGGCGGCGAGCCGACCGTGATTACGAATACAGAAGGCAGCCGCCTCACCCCGTCGGTGGTGGCCTTCACCAAGACCGGCGAGCGACTGGTGGGGCAACCCGCCAAGCGCCAGGCCACGATCAACCCGGAAAACACGGTCTTTTCTATCAAGCGCTTCATGGGCCGTCATAACGACGAGGTCACCACCGAGCGCGGCATGGTGCCTTACACGGTGGCCCCGAACAAAGAGGGCATGGCGACGGTCGAGATCGCCGGCAAGCAATACACGCCGGAGGAGATCTCCGCGATGATCCTGCAGAAGCTGAAGGCGGACGCGGAAACGTATCTCGGCGAGAAGGTCGACGCCGCCGTCATCACCGTACCGGCGTACTTCAACGACGCCCAGCGCAACGCGACGAAGGTCGCGGGCGAGATCGCCGGGCTGAAGGTACTGCGCATCATCAACGAGCCCACTGCCGCCTCGCTGGCCTACGGGCTGGACAAGAAGAAGGACGAGACGATCCTGGTGTGGGACCTGGGCGGCGGCACCTTCGACGTCTCCGTGCTGGAAGTCGGCGACGGCGTCTTTGAAGTGAAGTCCACCAACGGCGACACCCACCTGGGCGGCGACGACTGGGACGAGCGCATCGTGAACTGGATGGCCGACGAATTCAAAAAGGAGCAGGGGATCGACCTGCGCCAGGATCGCCAGGCCCTGCAACGCCTGCGCGAAGCGGCGGAGAAGGCCAAGGTGGAACTCTCCAGCATGGTGCAGACCACCATCAACCTGCCGTATGTGACGGCGGATCAGAACGGGCCCAAGCACCTGGACATGAACCTGACGCGCGCGAAGTTCGAAGACTTGACGCGCGACCTGGTGGAGCGCATGGTGGGGCCGTTCAACAGCGCGCTGCGCGACGCGGGGATCAAGGCCGCCGATCTCGACGAGATCGTGATGGTCGGTGGCTCCACGCGCATGCCGATGACCGTCGACCTGGCGCGCAAACTGGCCGGCAAGGAGCCGCATCGCGGCGTGAACCCGGACGAAGTGGTGGCCGTGGGCGCGGGCATTCAAGGCAGCGTGCTCACCGGCGAGAAGAAGGACATCGTCCTGCTCGACGTCACCCCGCTTTCGCTGGGCATCGAGACGGCCGGCGGCATCTTCACCCGGCTGGTGGACCGCAACACCACCATCCCCACGCGGAAGACCGAGACGTTCACCACGTACTCCGACTTCCAACCGGCGGTGACGGTGATGGTCTTCCAAGGCGAGCGCGACATCGCCCGCGAGAATAAGCTGCTCGGACAGTTCGACCTGACCGGCATTCCCACCGCCCCGCGCGGGGTGCCGAAGATCGAGGTGACCTTCGACATCGACGCCAACGGCATCGTGCACGTGAGCGCGAAGGATCAGGCCACCGGACGCGAGCAGAGCATCACCATCACCGGCTCCGGCACGCTGGACCACAGCGAGGTGGACCGCATGGTGCGCGACGCGGAAGCCCACGCCGAAGAGGACAAGGTGCTCAAGGAGAAGGCGGAGACGCGCAACACCGCGGACTCGCTGGCCTATCAGGTGGAGAAGCAGCTCACCGACCTGGGCGAGAAGCTGGCCGAGGCCGACAAGACGACGCTGGAAGCAGGCATCAAGGAAGTGCGCGACGCCATCGCCGGCGAAGACGTGGCGCGCATGCGCACCGCCATGCAGAACCTGCAAAACAGCACCGCGCAGATCATGCAGCGGGTCTACGAGGCGACGGGCGGCGCCGCCCCCGGCGGTCCGCAGCCCGAAGGCGCGCAGGAAGCACCCCACGACGCCGGTGACGATGTCATCGACGCCGAATTCAAAGAAAACAAATAACGATGGGGTTGAAGGTTTCAAGTTGAAAGTTGAAAAAAGCATTCGCCGATACGGCCACTCTTTCAACTTTCAACCTTCAACTTTCAACTTGTCTCAATCGTTGTGTATGCGAAAGGAGGAATCAGATGAGCTTGGGCCGTTGGGATCCCTTCGCTGACATGGCGCAGTTGCGGGAGCAGGTGAATCGGTTGTTCGACACGACCCTGAACCGCTCCGGGCAGGAGCCCACCGCGGCACGCACCTGGGCGCCGGTGGTGGATATCTATGAAACCGTGCAGGCCATCGTGCTCCACGTGGACCTACCGGGGGTCAAACCGGAGGAGATCGATATCCGCATCACCGGCGATACGCTCACGCTGAAAGGCGAGCGTACGCTGGCGCGGGAGGAGACGGAGAAGCAATACGTGCGCATCGAGCGCGCCTACGGCGCCTTCCAACGCTCCTTCACCCTGGGCGTGCCCATCGAGCAAAGCGCGGTCACCGCCGCCTACCACGACGGCGTACTGGAGATCACCCTCCCTAAAGCGGAGGAAAGCAAACCGAAGCAAGTGAAGGTCGACGTGAAGTAAGCGACAGGGGCGGCCTACGGGCCGCCCCTGTCAATTTTGAATGTTGAGTTTTGAGTTTTGAATGAGCCTGTTTCCAGTCATGGATGCCACTTCAAAATTCATAATTCAAAACTCAACATTCATCCCAGCGCGCTCTGCGTCTCTGCGGTGAATAATGTATTCAACCCCGGAAAGGGGGGCCGAATGATGGCAAAGGACTACTACGCGACGCTCGGGGTTCCGCGAGGGGCGACCGAGAAGGAGATCAAATCGGCGTACCGGAAGCTGGCGCGGAAGCATCATCCCGACGTCAACCCGGGCGACAAGGCGTCGGAGGAGCATTTCAAGGAAGTCTCCGAGGCCTACGAGGTGCTCTCCGACCCTGAGAAGCGAAAGAAATACGATCAGTTCGGCCACTTGGGCGGCGACACGTGGAAGCATGCCGGCGAGGGGGGCTTCAACTTCGGCGGCGGCGGCAGCAGCGGGGCCGGCGGCGGAGCGCAGTGGCAGCACGTCACCCCGGGCGACATGGACATGGAGGGCGGCTTCGCCGACATCCTGGGCAACCTATTCGGCGGACGCGGCGGGGGCGGTTTCGGCCGCCGCCAGCCGACGCGCGGCGAGGACGTGCAGGCCGAGGTAGAGATCACGCTGGAGGAAGCCTATACCGGCGCTGAGCGCGCGGTGAACGTGGCGGAGCACACCCCCTGCCCCACCTGCCGTGGCACGGGCATGATGAACAACCGGCGCTGCCCCACCTGCGGCGGGGCGGGGGCGGTGGAGCGCCCGCAGACGCTGACGGTGAAGATTCCCGCCGGCGTGCGCGACGGCGCCAAGATTCGCGTGCCCGGCAAAGGCGGCGCGGGGATAGGCGGCGGCGGGCAAGGCGACCTGTACCTGGTGCCGCGCCTCGCCACACACCCGCGCTTCGAGCGCAAAGAGGACGACCTGTATACCGAGGTGGCGGTGCCCTTCACTGATGCCGCGCTGGGCGCCGAGGTGGAAGTGCCCACCCTCACCGGCCCGGTCACCGCGCGCGTCCCCGCCGGCACCTCCAGCGGACAATCCCTCCGCCTGCGCGGCAAAGGCATGCCCCACCTGCGCGGCGAGGGCCACGGCGACCTGTACGCCAAAGTACGCATCACCGTGCCCAAGCACCTGGGCGACCGAGAAAAGGCGCTGCTCGAAGAGATACGCGGCTTGTTAGCTTAACGTGAGCGAAAAATGGGGACTGCCTCGAATTTTCCCTGATCCGGGATAATTACCAGGCAAGGCGACCGGAAAATTCGTGGCTGTCCCCACTTTTCGCGTCGATCTATAACAATTCAAAATTCAAAATCCAAAATCCAAAATCCAAAAATGGGGGGAGATGAGATGGTTGGGGAGATGAGTGACGGACATATACCGCTGTACCTGATCAGCGTGGTGGCGACAATGCTGGAGATACATCCGCAAACGCTGCGGCTGTATGAACGGCTGGGGTTGATCTGCCCGAGCCGGCGCGGGCACATCCGCTTGTATTCGGATGCGGACATCGCGCGGCTGCAGCAGATTCAACGGTTGAAGAACGACCTCGGGGTCAACCTGGCCGGCATCGAGGTAATCTTACGCCTGCTGGATCGCATCGACGAGTTGCAGCAGGAGAACGAGCGCATCCGCAACCAGGCCAAGCGCCGGTTGAAGCGGATCAGTCAGGATTGGTAACGGAGGAACGACCATGCGCAATGTGACGACACGTATTCACGTCGGGCATGACGGCGTGCTGAAGCTGGAAATCCCCACCGAAATGCGGGAAACCGACCTCGACGTGGTGATTATCTATCAACCCATCGCCGGGATGCCGGCACAGGCGGACGCGCACGGCTGGACGCCGGGGTTTTTCGAACGTACCGCCGGACGCTGGCAGGGAGAATCGTTGTCGCGCGAGTCGCAGGGTGAGTATGAACAGCGGGATGACTTGCGATGATCTACTTACTCGACACGAATACCTGTATTCGCTACCTGAACAAACGGTCGCCGGAGATCATCCGGCATTTGGCCGCGCACCAGCGCGAGGAGATCGCGCTCTGCGTGATCAACAAAGCGGAATTGTACTACGGCGCGTACAAGAGCGCGCGGCGGGAGGAAAATCTCGCGCTGCTCGCGGAGTTCTTTACCGAATTCCGTACGCTGGACTTTACCGATCTCGCCGCACAACTGTACGGCAGCTTGCGGGCGGGATTGGAGCGGCAGGGAACACCGATCGGCCCGAACGATATGCAGATTGCCGCCATCGCGCTGGCATACCAGGCGACCCTTGTCACGCATAACGTGAAGGAATTCGAACGGGTTCCCAACCTGCCACTCGAAGATTGGGAGCGCTGAATTCAGTCCGCCCAGGAGAGGCGCGCACGGATTGAAGAGGACGGAGGAACGACCATGCCCATGGATTTCAATAAGTTTACGGAAAAGGCGCAGGAAGCGTTGATGATCTCACAGGCGATCATGCAACGGTATCAGCACGTGCAACTGGACACCGATCACCTGGTGCTGGCGATGCTCGAGCAGCCGGACGGCACGGTGCCCAAGGTGCTCGGGGAGATCGGCGTGGACGTGATCCGTCTCGCCGATGCGCTGAAGAACTCGCTGGAGAAGATGCCCAAGGTCACCGGCGGCGGCGCGCGGCAGGCACAGGTGTACCCCACCCCGGCGGCGCAGCGCGTGATGGCCGAGTTATGCTGGACTATCGCCGAAGGAATGGGCGACGAATACGTGGCGACCGAGCACCTGCTCCTCGCCATCATCGAGGAAGGCGCCTCGCCGGGCGCGCATACGCTGCAGCAGTTCGGCGTCACCGCGGAAAAGGTGCGCCAGGGGCTGCTGGCGGTGCGCGGCAACGCGCGCGTCAACGAGCCGGGCGCCGAGGGGCGCTACCAGGCGCTGTCCAAATACAGCCGCGACCTGACCGCCATGGCGCGCGAGGGCAAGCTGGACCCGGTGATCGGCCGCGACGAGGAGATCCGCCGCGTCATCGAGATCCTCTCCCGCCGCACGAAGAACAACCCGGCGCTCATCGGCGAACCGGGCGTCGGCAAGACGGCTATCGTGGAAGGCCTGGCGCAGGCGATCATCGAAAACCGCGTGCCGCAGACGCTGAAGAACAAACGCGTCATCTCCCTCGACCTGTCGAGCATGGTGGCGGGTTCCAAGTTCCGCGGCGAATTCGAGGAGCGGCTGAAAGCGGTGATGGACGAGATACGCCAGGCACAGGGGGAGATCGTCCTCTTCATCGACGAGTTGCACACCGTGGTCGGCGCGGGCGCGGCAGAAGGCGCCATCGACGCCTCCAATATGCTCAAGCCCGCGCTGGCGCGCGGCGAGCTGCAGTGTGTGGGCGCCACCACGCTGGACGAGTACCGCAAGCACATCGAGAAGGACTCCGCCCTGGAGCGGCGCTTCCAACCCGTCTTTGTAGAGGAACCGAGCGTGCCGGATAGCATCGCGATCCTGCACGGGTTGCAGCCGCGCTACGAGCAGCACCACGAGGTGAGCTACACCGACGAGGCCATCGAGGCGGCGGTGACGCTCTCCGCGCGCTACATCACCGACCGCTTCCTGCCCGACAAGGCCATCGACCTGATCGACGAGGCGGGGGCGCGCAAGCACATCCAGGCGATATTCATCCCCGGTGACGTGCGCGAGCTGGAGAACCGTATTCTGGAGCTGGAAACCCAGCGCAACGAGGCGGCGGGCCGGCAGGACTACCAGCAGGCCGCCGCGCATCAGCAGGAGATCGCCCGCCTGCGCGCGGAAGTGGCGGACAAGGAGCAGAACAAGGCGAAGGTGGAGCCGGTGGTGGACCGCGAGGCCATCGCCGAACTGGTGGCGCGCGCCACGGGCGTCCCGGTAATGCGCATGTTCGAGGAGGAAACCACCCGCTTGCTGCACATGGAGGACGAGCTGCACAAGCGGCTCATCGACCAGGCACATGCGGTGACCACCATCTCCGAAGCCATCCGGCGCGCCCGCGCGGGGTTGAAGGACCCCAAGCGCCCCATCGGCTCCTTCATCTTCATGGGTCCGACGGGCGTGGGGAAGACGGAACTGGCGCGCGCGCTGGCGGAGTACCTGTTCGAGGACGAAGACGCCCTGGTGCGCATCGACATGTCGGAATACATGGAGAAGCACGCCGTCTCCCGCCTCATCGGCGCACCTCCGGGCTATGTCGGCTATGAGGAAGGCGGGCAGCTCACCCAGGCGGTGCGGCGGCGCCCCTACCGCGTGATCCTCCTGGATGAGATCGAGAAGGCGCACCCGGATGTCTTCAACATCCTGCTGCAACTGCTGGAGGACGGGCGGCTGACGGACAACATGGGCCGCACGGCGGACTTCCGCAACACCATCATCATCATGACGAGTAACGTGGGCAGCCAGCATGCCCTTGGCGGTCCGCGCGGCATCGGCTTCCTCGCCGACGAAGCGCAGGTCACCGCGCAGAGCTACGAGGCGATGCAGAACAAGGCGCTCGCCGACCTGAAGGGGCTCTTCCGCCCCGAGCTGCTCAACCGCATTGACGAAGTAGTGGTCTTCCTGCCGCTGGGGCTGGAGCAGATCGAGCAGATCGTCGACCTGATGATGGGCGCGCTGGAGCGCAACCTGGCCGAACGCCACATGACGATCCGCCTCACCGAGGCCGCGCGCGCCCAGTTGGCCAAAGAGGGCTACGACCCCGCCTACGGCGCCCGCCCGCTGCGCCGCGTCATCCAGCGCCAGGTGGAAAATGCCATCTCCCGCGGCATCCTCGACGGCACCTTCCGCGACGGCGACACCATCATCGTGGACGTCGAGGACGACCGGCTGGTCACGCGGCTGTTCGTCGGGGGACAGCAAGCGGCGTAGGGAAGAACAGGGAACAGGGAACAGGGAACAGGGAACAGGTTTGGACGAGTGCGCAAGCGGATCGTTTCGATGCATCAGGCCGCGAAAGTTGCGCCCGTCCTCCTGTTCTCTGTTCCCAGTTCCCGTTCCCTATGATACGATAGACACATGGCAAAGACGATATCGTATGTGTGCACGGAGTGCGGGTGCCAACAGTTGCGCTGGCACGGGCGATGTCCGGATTGCGGGGCCTGGGGCGGCCTGGTGGAGGAGATCGGCGCCGCGCCGACGAGTGCCGCGCCGTCCCCGGTGGTCACGCGGTCAGCCTCCGCGGCACAGCCCATCAGCGACGTGCCGCCGGGCAGCGAGCCGCGCCGGCAGAGCGGCCTGGGCGAATTCGACCGCGTGCTGGGCGGCGGCGCCGTGCCGGGGTCGGTGATCCTGCTCGCGGGTGACCCGGGCGTGGGCAAATCCACCCTCATCCTGCAGGTCGGCTACGCGCTGGCATGTGCCGGGCACCGCACGCTCTACGTGACCGGCGAGGAATCGCTGCAGCAGGTGCGCATGCGCGGCGAACGGCTGCGCACCATGCACGAAGAGATGCTGGTGCTGGCGGAGACGGAGCTGGAGACGATCCTGGCGCACATCCGCGCGCTTCAGCCGGCCTTCGTGGTGGTGGACTCCATCCAGACCACCTTCACCGGCGGCATCGAGAGCGTGCCCGGCTCGGTGAGCCAGGTGCGCAACGCCACGCTGCAGTTCATCCGCGCCGCGAAAGAAGGCGGCGCGGCGGTGCTCCTCATCGGTCACGTGACCAAGGAAGGGCAGATCGCCGGGCCGCGCGTGCTGGAGCACATGGTGGACGTGGTGCTGGAACTCGCCGGTGACCGCGACTTCAGCTACCGCATCCTGCGCGCGGTAAAGAACCGCTTCGGCCCCACCCACGAGCTGGGGCTCTTTACCATGGAGGAGCGCGGCATGGTCGAGGTGACCAACCCGTCGGCGGCGTTCCTGCAGGAGCGGCAACTCGGCACGTCGGGTTCGGCGGTGGTGGCGGCGATGGAGGGCACGCGCGCGCTGCTCGCCGAGGTGCAGGCGCTGGTGACGCCGGGAGCGCCCTTCGGCGCGCCGCGGCGCAACACCACCGGCATCGACATCCGCCGCGTCGCCCACGTTCTTGCCGTGTTGGAAAAGCGCTGCGGCCTCACCGCGCTGGGCACCCACGACATCTTCATCAACGTCCCCGGCGGCCTGCGCCTGGACGAGCCCGCCGCCGACCTGGCGGTGGCGCTGGCGGTGGCGTCGAGCTTCCGCGACAAGGCGGTAGACCCCGGCGTCGTCTGCTTCGGCGAGGTCGGCCTTACCGGCGAAGTGCGCACCGTCTCCCACGCAGACCGCCGCGTGCTGGAGGTCGCCCGCCAGGGCTTCCAGACCTGCCTCCTCCCCCCCGGCAAAGTACCCGCGGGGAAGAAAAGCGCACTGCGCTGCGTGCCGATAACGAACGTCTCCCAGGCATTTGAGCTGGCGCTGCGGTGAGAGCCGTGGCACGGGCGTCCCGCCCGTGAAAAACATGGGCGTCCCGCCCATGCCACAGCCGTTACTTGGGGTTGGGCACGCCGACGAGGTGCGTGATCTCCGCCACGCTGCGCTGTGCGGCGCCGCGATTGGCGGCGAAGACGGCGGCGGCGCGTTCGGCGACATCCTGGCGCAGCGCGGCGTTGGTGAGCAGCTCCATCCACTGCGCGGCGAGGGATTCGGCGTCGCTGATGGGGAACCCGATGCCGGCCTCGGTGACGATGGCGGCGATTTCGCGGGTTTTATGCATGTGCGGGCCGAAGAGGGCCGGCTTGCCCAGCGCCAGCGGCTCCAGCACGTTATGCCCGCCGATGGGCACCAGGCTACCGCCCACGAAACCGGCCAGCCCGAGGGCATACGCGCGCGCCAGCTCGCCGATGGTGTCGAGGATAATCACCGCGTCGGGCGGCGTCGGCACGGCGGCCATGCGCGAGCGGCGGGCAGCGACGAACCCGTGCGCGACTACAAGGTCTTCCACTTCCTGCGCGCGCGGCAGGTGGCGCGGGGCGAGAATCAGCCGTACGCGGGGGTAGGCGCTCTTCACCTGGCGGAAAGCGCGCAGCACGATATCTTCTTCGCCGGCGTGGGTGCTGCCCGCCACCAGCACCGGCTCGTCGCGCGTCAGGCCCAGCTCGCCGCGCAATGTCATCTGCGCCCCCAGCGACACTTCGGGCAGCGCCTGGTCGAACTTCGTGTTGCCGGTCACCGACACGCGCTCCGGGTCCGCGCCGAGGGCGATGATGCGCTCCGCGTCGGCGTGCGTCTGCATGCAGAAGCGGTCGATGTTGCCGGTCATCCAGCGGTAGAGCCAGCCCAGGCGGCGGGCGCCGCGCAGCGTGCGGTCGGAGATGATGCCGTTCACCATCACCGTGCGAATGCCCATCAGGTGCGCCACGGCGAGGAAATTCGGCCACAATTCCGTCTCCACGATGACAATCACCCGCGGGCGCACGCGTGTCAGCGCCAGCCACACGCAGGGGAGAAAGTCGAACGGGAAGTAGAGCATGGTGCCCGCGTCGCCCACTGTTTTGGCGGCCACCGCCTGCCCCGTGCCGGTGATGGTGCTGTGGTAGAGTGCCCAGTCGGGCAGCGCGGCACGCAAGGCGTCCCACACCGGCTTGGCTGCCACCGACTCCCCCACCGACACGGCGTGCAGCCACCCCCGCGGCGCCGCGCCGCCGGTCTTCGTCCGCGGTACAAACCCCAGCCGCTCCGCAAACCCCTCGCGCGATTTGCCCGCCAGCAACCGCACCAGCAGGTAAATCACCAGCAGCGGGCTGAGGAGCAGGAGCAGCAGGTTGTAGAGGATGAGACGCATAAGTTTGTACAGCGTGCAGATCGAAACGTGGCGACTGAAGTCGCAGCTTGTTGGCCTCACCGGCCAAGCGTCCCCCTACGGGGACGCATCAACGTCAATAACGATTCCGCTTCTCCGTCCGCGTAGGCGGACGGTTGGCCGCCAGGCCAATAAGCTGCGACTTCAGTCGCCACGTGCACCAACCTATTCCTCCGCCGCCACCTCGTCCGTATGATTATACTGCTTATCGTACAGCGTGCGATACAGGCCGCCGAGGGCGTGCAGTTCGTCGTGGGTGCCGGCTTCCACCACGCGCCCGTGCTCGAGCACCAGGATGCGCGTGGCATGTTGCACCGTGCTGAGGCGGTGGGCGATGACGAAGCTCGTGCGCGCCGTCATCAGCCGCTCCAGCGCGTCCTGCACCAACCGTTCGCTGCTGGTGTCCAGCGCGCTGGTCGCCTCGTCCAGGATCAGGATGCGCGGGTTTTTCAGCACCGCGCGGGCGATGGCCACGCGCTGACGCTGCCCGCCGGAGAGCAGCGTGCCGCGCTCGCCCACCACCGTCTGCAGTCCCTCGGGCAGGCGGTCGATGAATTCCAGCGCGTTGGCGGCTTCCGCGGCGGCGCGCACCTCCGCTTCGCTCGCGTCGAGGTTGCCGTAGCGGATATTCTCGCAGATGGTGCCGTTGAAGAGAGCGGGCTCCTGCGGCACGGTGCCGATCTGTTCGCGCAGCGAGAGCAGCGTCACGTCGCGGATATCGATGCCGTCGATGAGAATCCGTCCGCCGACCGGATCGTAAAAGCGCGGCAGCAGGTTGATGATGGTCGTTTTACCGGCGCCGCTGGGGCCGACGAGGGCGACCACTTCGCCCGGCCGGACGGTGAAGTCCAGGTCGAGCAATACCTCCGGGCCGGTGGCGTAGCGGAAGCTGACGTGCTCGAAGACCACCTGCCCGGTGACGGCCGGTAGCGGCGGCGCGGCGGGCGCCTCAAGGATATCCGACGGCGTGTCGAGCACGTCGAAGATGCGCGCGCCGGTGCCGTTGATCTGCTGCCGCATCTGGTTGATGCGCGAAATCGTTTTGAAGCGCGCCCCGGCCTTCTGCGCCATGAAGAGGAAGGCCATGAAGGTTTGCGGGGGCATCCCCCCGCGCAGCACGGCGATGCCGCCGATGACCACCCCCGCCACCATGCCCACGGTGGCGATCATCTCCACGCCCGGCGAGAGGATTTCGGTGAGGAAGATGGAGCGCAGCGCGCCGCGATATACCTGGTCGTTCAGACCCTGCATCCGCGTCGTCTCGAAGGCCTCCCGCGCGAAGGACTGCACGGTGCGCACGTGGCCGAGGCGTTCCACCAGCCCGGCGTTCAGGTCGGACATATACTCCTGCAGGTTGTGCGCGAGGCGGCGGATGTGCCGCCCGCCGATGCCCACGATCACCCCGATGACGGGCGCCAAGCCCAGCGACACCAACGTAAGCGGCCAGCTCATCACGAGCATGGAGATGAGCGCCACCGCCACGGTGAAGGGCCCCTGGATGATGTCCAGCAGCGGCACGCCCAGAAAGTTAGTGAGGGCGGTGACGTCGGTGGTGATGCGCGACACCGAGGCGCCGGTGGTTTCCCGCTCGAAAAAGGTGGGCGCGAGCCGGATGATGTGCGCAAAGACGCGCTGCCGCAAATCGCGCCCGATGCGCAGGCTGAAGCGCCCCATCAGATAACCCGCGCGCCCGTCGCAGGCGCTTTTCAGGATGATGACCAGCCAGGTGATGGCCGCCGTGATGGCGAGAATATGCACCGGGTCGCCGCTGGGCATATGCCGCGCGAGGAGCTGCATGAGGTCGAGCTGCCCGAATTTCAGCGTGGGCAGCCCACCCTGGTGGGTTCCCACCACCTGCACCAGCAGCACGGAGAAGAGCAGGGAGAGGATGACGGTGTCGATGAAGCTGGAGAGCAGCGACAACGCGAGCCCGGTATACAGGGAACCACGATACGGAGCGGCAATCTCGGCCAGGCGGCGTACGACACTCATGAAAAGGCCATCACTTTCGGTCTACTATTGTACCGTTTCCATGAGGGGGTGACAAGGTGAGAGAAAACCTGCAGGGACTGTCCCGTGGGGTTTCGTCTTCAGTTCCACTTTTCAAAAACAGATTCGCCCATGCTAAAAGCAGTGGTCACGCTACCCTGCAGGGGCTGTCCCCAATACGGTATCACTTTTAGCGTTCCGCGCCTGTCGGCGCGACCCTCATCCCCCGCCCTTCCCCCCGAGGGGAAGGGAGTGAACCGGGTAGAAAATCGTGAGCGGAGGCGGAAACCCACCCCGTTGCGCCTCTTCCCCTCGGGGGGAAGAGGCGGGGAGATGAGGGCCGCGTGCAGGACAAGTTTCCGTAAGTGAACCGTATTGGGGCTGTCCCGTGGCCTATCGTTTGATCCGCTACGGGACAGTCCCCTGCAGGTAAGCGAAGGCGTGTCACTCGGTCAAGCCAGGTCCGCGGTAGTGACTGCCACACTCGCACGCCAGGCGACGGGACCGTCCCTGCAAATATCAATTCCCCATCACCACCTTCGTCGCGCCGTGGGCGAGGAGCCAGATGCGCAGGCGGTCGGTCTGGTCGCCGGCAACCACGATGTCGGGGCCTTCCACGGTGGCGCCGGTGCCCAGCGCTTTGCGCAGGTCGCGGGCCAGCGCGTCCAGCGCGGGCGGGGGGAGCGACACCCCGCTGACCAGAGTCACCGTTTTGCCGCCGCGCCCTTTGCGCTCGCGGCGCACCACGATCTTCCCCGTCAGGCCGGGGGCGGCGGGTGGTGCCGCGGGCGCCGACGCGGCGAAGCCGCGCGCCTTGAGCAGCGCGCCGAGGGTGGTATCGGAGGGATCGGGTTGCGTCATGCGGCTATTATCGCGTCTTTTCGCCCGCCGCGCAACGGGCGCGCGGGCAGACGCGCGCGAGACATCGTGCTATACTTACGTGAGAGTGAAAAGTGCGCACGACCAGGCGCTTACCCGGTCATGGCGCACCTTCCATTTTCATTTTGCAATCATCAGGCAAGGTGTCGCAGCATGGAACTTGATCATTTCGACGTATTGGTATTGGGCTCCGGGGGTGCGGGGTGCACGGCGGCGTTGGCGGCGGCGGACGCCGGAGCGCGGGTGCTGATGGTCACGAAGAGCGCCGACCTGCTCGACTCGAACACCGCGTACGCCCAGGGGGGCATCATCGCCCGCGGCGTGGCGGACTCGCCGGAGCTGCTGGCGCAGGATATCATCGCCGCGGGGGACGGCCTCTGCTGGCCGGCCGCGGTGGAGCTGCTGGCGCAGGAAGGCCCGCCGCTGGTCTACGAGCTGCTGGTGAACCGGTTGGGCGTGCCCTTCGCGCGCACCGACGGGCAACTCGACTACACGCGCGAGGCCGCGCACTCCACGCAGCGCATCCTCTACAAAGGCGACGCCACCGGGAAGGCCATCGCCGTCGGGTTGGCGGCAGGCGTGCGGCAACATCCGAATATCACCGTGTGGACCGAGCATACCGCGGTCGACCTCATCACGCTGCCGCACCATTCCACCGACGCGCTGGACATTTACGAGCCGACCGTCTGCCTGGGCGCCTACTTTTTGGACCAGGCCAGCGGCACGGTGCGCAAGGTGCTGGCCCACGGCACCATCCTGGCCACCGGTGGCTGGGGTCGCGTCTACCTGCATACAACCAACCCCCACGGCGCACGCGGTGACGGGCTGGCGATGGCCAACCGGGCGCGCGCGGAACTCATCAACGTCGAATTCATCCAGTTCCACCCCACCGCGTTCTACCACCGCGACGCCGACCGCTTCCTTATCTCAGAGGCCGTGCGCGGCGAAGGCGCCGTGCTGCGCAACCGGCAAGGCGAGCGCTTCATGCCGCGCTATCACCCGCAGGCGGAACTCGCCCCGCGCGACGTGGTGGCGCGTGCCATCTGGGAAGAGATGATCAAGGACGGTGCCGAGTACGTGCTGCTCGACCTGGCCGACGTGAAGGCGGACATCCCGCACCGCTTCCCCACCATCTACCAAACGCTGCTCAAGTTCGGCGTGGACATCACGCACGACCCGGTGCCAGTGGTGCCGGCGGCGCACTACTGCATCGGCGGGGTGAAGGTGGATCTCACCGGACGCACCACGCTGGCGGGGCTTTACGCGGTGGGCGAGGTCTCCTGCACCGGGCTGCACGGCGCCAACCGGCTGGCGAGCACCTCGCTGCTGGAGGCGGTAACCTGGGGCTGGCGCGCGGGGCGCGACGCCGCCGGGGAGGCCCGCGTGGCCAACCACGCGCCCTTCGGCCACGTGGCGGACTGGTTCGACGCCGACGTGACGGAGGCCATCGACCCCGCGCTCATCGTGCAGGACTGGATGACGATCCGCACCACCATGTGGAATTACGCGGGCATCGTACGCACCACCAAACGGCTGGTGCGCGCGCGCGCCGACCTGAACTACCTCTCGCACCGCATCGAGAACTTCTACCGCGAGACGAAGCTCACCGACCGCATCGTCGGCCTGCGCAACGCCATCGAAGTCGCCACCCTGATCACCGACGCCGCCCTGCGCAATCCCGAAAGCCTGGGCGCGCATTTCCGGAAAAACTGAGGTAGACCCCCGGAAGGCAGACGATGGCTGCCCTAATCTGTTCGCGTCAAGAATATTATAAACGTTTCAAATGCTGCAGGGAAAAGGCGGGGGTTGAAGAAATATGCTGGGGTAGCGCCACTTCCACCCACGGTCCGGAGCAGCAGCATGTTCGAATGGTTTCAGTATTTTTTCCACCGCGGCAACGCCACCAAGCGCATCCTGATCGTCAGCCCCGATCGCGCTTTGATGACGGGAATCCAGAAGGACATCAAGTACCTGTTCAAAGGCTGGGAGCTGCACTTCGCCGCCGACGGACGGCATGGCGCCCACGAACTGGCGCACGGCAGTTGGGAAGTCATCGTGGTGGACACCGCCATCCGCGACATGTCGGTGCGCGACCTGCTGAAGAATTCCCTCACCAAGTCCCCCAACGCCATCCGCATCCTGCTCACCAACCCGGGCGATTCCGGCTACGCCACCGTGTCGTTGATGTCGGTGGCACACCGTTTCCTCACCAAGCCGTGCAACCTGGACGCGCTGAAGGTGACCATCCACCAGGCCATGGAAGTGCGCCTGTTGCTCTGCAGCCCGCAGATGCAGCAGATCGTCTCCAAAATCACCGTGCTGCCGCAGTTGCCGCAGATCTTCGTGCGCGTGATGGAGGAGCTGGACAACCCGAACGCCTCCGCGCGCACCATCGGGGCGCTCATCGCCCAGGACGTGAGCATCAGCGCCAAGGTGCTCAATGTGGTGAATTCCGCGTATTTCGGCGTGGCGCAACGCGTGGCCGACCCGTCGCAGGCAGTGAGCCTGCTGGGCATGGACACCGTGCGCTCTATCGTACTCCTCTTCGACGTCTTCACCAAGTTCCAACACCTGAACGACCGCGTGCCCGACTTCAAACTGGATGCACTGCAGCGGCATAGCCTGGCCGTCGCGGCGGGGGCACGCGCCATTGCCCGCAAAGAGAGCATGGACCCCGTCACCCACGAGCACAGCTACCTGGCCGGGCTCTTCCACGACATCGGCAAGCTGGTACTGCTGGCAAACTTCACCAAGGAATTCGCCCTGGCGATGCGCATCTGCCGCGAGCAGCAGGTATCCGCCAGCGCGGCGGAGTGGAAGGTGCTCGGGGTGACGCACGCGGAAGTCGGCGGTTATCTCCTCGGGCTGTGGGGCTTCGCCGACCCGGTGATCGAGGCGTGCGCCTGGCACCACCAGCCGCGCAAAGGCGGCAACGCCTTCGGCTTCTCGCCGCTCATGGCGGTACACGCCGCCGACGCCTTTCACGCGTCCTCCGAGGGCGGTCGCGAGATGGTCGGCGGCGACAAGCTCGATTTGACATACATGCGCGAGAATTACAAGGCACCCGCGGTGCCGGCCTGGCAGGAGCTGTGCCAGGCGTGCTACCAGCAACCCACGGCACCGGGAGGCCGCTCATGACCTTCACCCTCGCCGCCTGGCCCATCGTGCTGGGGCAACTGCTCCTCGCCGTGGTATGCGGCGGGCTGGTCGGGTACCAGCGCGAGCGGTTGGAGCGTCCGGCGGGTTTCCGCACCCACGTGCTGGTCTGCGTGGGCTCGGCGGTGTATATGCTCGTCTCCATCGCCATCGCGGGGAAGAACTTCGACCCCTCGCGCATCGCCGCGCAGGTGGCCAGCGGCATGGGCTTCCTGGGGGCGGGCACCATCGTGAAGCAGGGCAGCGTGGTGCGCGGCCTCACCACCGCCGCCAGCCTGTGGGCGGTGGCGGGCGTCGGGCTGGCCGTCGGGATGGGCGGGCCGGGGGTGAGTATCGCCCTGCTCGGCACGCTGGTGGTCTACCTCACCCTGACCGGACTGCAGTTGATCGAGCGCCGCATCGCCCACGGTCACACCTGCGAGGTGCAAATCCGCTTGCACGACGCGCGCAAACGCGTGGACTGGCTGCACGCGCAATTCCTCGACAACGGCCTGGAGATCACCGGCATCACCATTGAAGCGGACGAGAACGGCAGCGGCGAACTCTCGCTGGAATGCCATGCCCAGGCGCTCGACGACCTGCAGCGCACGGTGAGCAAGCTGACCGCCGACCCCGGCGTGATGTCCGTGCACTGGTCTTGCCGGTAAGACTACGGGGGACCGAGGTCGTCCCGCACTCCCACCCTGCGTGAATCCGCACAAATCCCCACACCCCGGCAGCGCTACACGGGAAGAATCCTCCTGAGGAGGATCACTCATGCTCCAACGCTTCTGGTTCCTCGGCGGCCTGGTGCTGCTGGCGTGCGCCGCGTGGGCGCAGACGGCGACGCCGGTCACGCCGCCACGTACGGTGTCGGTAACGGGCACGGCGGAACGACAAGTCACGCCGGATCAGGCCGATGTACAAATAGCCGTGCAGACGCAGGCGGAAATCGTGGCTACCGCCGTGGCGGACAATAGCCGTTTGGCTGCCGCGGTCTCCACGGCGGTGCGCGCGTTGCACATCCCCACCCTCACCGTGCGCACCCTCAGCTTCGACGTCACGCCGATTTATGAGCAGTTTCCGTCCACGCCGCCCCCCACCCGCCCGCCGCACATCGTGGGCTACCAGGTGACCGACAGCCTGGCGGTACGCCTGACGAACGCCGACCCCGCGCGCCTGGCTGCCGATACCGGGCACGTGCTCGACGCCGCGCTGGCCGCCGGCGCCAACCGCATCGACGAGGTGCGCTTCGGCCTGGCGGATAGCAATCCCGCGTTACGCCTGACGCTGGCCGATGCCACCCGCGACGCCCGCATGACCGCGCACACCCTGGCCGCCGCCGCCGGTGTCAACCTCGGGCCGTTGCTCACCCTGAACGCCACGCCGTACCTGGAAGCACCCCGCCCGCTGATGGCCCGCGCCGCCGAAGCCGAAAACGCCGCCGGCGTCCCCCTGATCGCCGGTCCCCTCACCGTCCGCGCGACGGTGAACGCGGTGTATGCAATCAAGTGAGACGGTCGCACCTTGACGGCGGCGGAGGCATTCCGCTAGAATCAGGCGGTGTATCGCCACCGATGCGATACACCGCTCCGGGTCGTTTAGAAATTAACTCAAAATGGATCGGAGTCGGATCGCGGAGGATTTCTCGGGACTGGCAAGGCAGATTTCCGTGAGTGTATGGGGACATACATGCCAGGAAATCCAACGCAGCCAGACGCGAGAAAGACCCGCGAGACGGCTGCGAGCTATTTTGAGATAGTTTCATAGGGGGAATCATGGGGGAGGCTGCCGCCACGCCGATGGGCGCGTCAATGCAGGAGATCGATGTCGAACTCGCTGCGTTGCGCCGCCGCATTGCCGAGTTGGAACGCGCACGCCACGCCGCTTTTCCACCCGCGGTGGCGCCGACGCCCCCCGCGGTGTCCCACCCCGCGCTAGCCTCCACGCTGCAGGCCTTCGTGAAACGCGTCGGCACCATCCTGCAGGCGGAAAAGTGCGTCATCATGCTCTACGATCCGTCGACAGGCCGGCTCGTGGCGCAGGCGCCCGCCTTTCATTTGAGCGATGAAGAAGTGCAGGCGCTGGACGTCTCCGCCGACCACGGGCTCTCCGCCGATGTCTTCCGCAGCCAGCACACCATCACCGTGCCCGATTGCGCCGCCGACCCGCGCTGTGCCGCCGATGCGCTGCCCGCGCTGGGGGTGCACAACGCGCTTTGCGTGCCGCTGGTGGTCGAGCGCCGCAACGAAGCGCAACTGATCATCGAGCGCACGCCCATCGGGGTGATCCATGTCTTCAACAAGCGCTACGGGCTGAAGTTCAGCGACGAAGACGAGCGCCTGCTGACCGTGCTGGCGCGCAACGCCACCGCCGTGCTTTCCGGCGCGCTGCCCGTCAGCCACGCGCCGACGCCGGCGGAGGAAAAGCGGCTGGCCAACACGCTGCAGCAGATGGCGTCGGGCTTGCTGGTGCTCACCGGGCAAGGCGAGGTGTCGATTATCAACGCCACCGCCGCCGACCTGTTCGGCGTGACGATCCCCACCGCCACCGGCCAATCCATCGACACCGTGGTCGCCGACGCGGGGCTGCACGCCTTCCTGCGCGAGGCGCTGGGGCAGGACGGCGCGCTGACGCGGGAATTCACGCTCAAGGAGCACGTCTACGCCACCGAGGCCGCGCAAGTGCGCGACGAGCAGGGGCGCAGCAGCGGCGTGCTCTGCGTCTTCCACGACATCACCGAAGTGCGCAACGTGGAGCGCATGAAAAGCGACTTCGTCTCTACCGTCTCCCACGAGCTGCGCACCCCGCTCACCTCCATCAAAGGCTTCGTGCGCACGCTGCTCGACGATCCGGAGGAGGCCTACTTCGACCGGACGATGCGCATGGAATTCTACGGGATCATCGACTCGGAGTGCGACCGGCTGGTGCGGCTGATCAACGATCTGCTCAGCGTATCGCGTATCGAGCGCGGGCTGCCGCTCACCATGAACTATTGCACCACCGACGCCGGCGCGCTGGTGGAAAAGTGCGTAGCCTTCCAGCGCAGCTACACCGAGCGCCACGCCTTGCGCGTACGCCTGCCCGAAGAGGCGCTGCCCCACATCACCGCCGATAAGGACAAACTCGATCAGGTACTCACCAACCTGATCAGCAACGCCATCAAGTACAGCCCCGACGGCGGCACCATCACCTTGTCGGTAGTCGACGAGGGGGAGCAGTTGCGCTTCGCGGTGACCGACCAGGGTATCGGCATCGCCCCCGAACACATGCACAAACTCTTCCAGCGCTTCTCCCGCATCCACGGCGGCGACACCCAGCGTGTCGGCGGCACCGGCCTGGGCCTCTTCCTCACCAAAAACCTCGTCGAAGCCCACGGCGGCGCCATCTGGGTCGAAAGCACCCCCGGCATCGGCTCTACGTTCCTGTTTACGATTCCGAAACAGCCGACGTCAGTGAATGAAAAATGATGAATAGAAAATAGCAAATGGAAAATATCCGGTACACGAAGAGTAATCCGCGTTTATCCGATTGGGTCGATAGTTCCCACTCCCCCCGTCACCCACTCACCCACTCACCCCATCACCCCTACCCCGTCACCGCCGTATCCGCGCTTTCCCGTTGTTGCTGCTCGTAGATGCGGCGGAAGAGGCCGTCTTCGGCGAGGAGGTCGGTGGGGGTGCCGAACTGGGTGACGCCGCCGTCTTCCAGCACGAGCACCAGGTCGCCGGCCAGCGCGGTGGAGACGCGGTGGGTGACCACGAAGCAGGTGCGCCCCGCCATGAGGCGGTTGAGGGTTTTGCGCACGCGCGCCTCGGTCACCGGGTCGAGGGCGGAGGTGGTGTCGTCGAGGAGGAGCACACTGGGGCGGCTGAGCAGGCTGGCGGCCAGCGCGAGCCGCTGGCGCTGCCCGCCGGAGAGGCTCATGCCGCGCTCGCCCACCACGGTGTCGTAGCCGTCAGGCAGCGACATCACGAATTCGTGCAGATCGGCATCCCGCGCGGCGCGGCGCACCTCGGCATCCTTGGCGTCCAGGCGCCCGTAGCGGATATTTTCCGAGACCGTGCCGCTGAAGATTACCGGCTCCTGCATCACCAGCGTGATGCGGTCGCGCAGCGCGAGCAGCTTCACGTCGCGCAGATCGCGCCCGTCCAGCGTGATGGTGCCGCTGTCGGGGTCGTAGAAGCGCATGAGCAGGTAGAGCAGCGAGCTTTTGCCCGCGCCGCTGGGGCCCATCACTGCCACCTGTCGCCCGGCGGGCACGCAGACGGAGATGTGGCGCAGCGTGGGCGTCTCATCGCCGGGATAGGTAAAGGTGACGTCGTCGAAACAAATAGTGCCGTTCGCGTCGGTGAGCGCCACCGCCTCGGTACGGTCGGGCGGCTCCGGCTGGGCTTCCAGAATGTCGAAGACGCGCCGCATCACCACGCTGATGCGCTGCAGCTCCATAATCAGGTCGCCGATGATGAGCGCCGGCGAGAACATGGTGCCGGCGTTGGTGTAGAGCATCATCGCGTCGCCGATGGTCCACGCGTGGTGGGTGAGCGGGTTGTAATCGCCGTGCTGCACCTTGAGGAAGCTCATGTAGAGCACCAGTCCGGTGGTGCACACGCTCAACGCGGTGGCGATCAGGTTGAGCCAGTTGCTCTGCCGCACGATGTGGATGTTCAGCCGCGCCAGGTTGTTCACCGATTCCGCGAAGACGCGCACCTCGGCACGCTCGCGCCCGAACACCTTCACCGTGCGCACGCCCGTCACGCGCTCTTCCATGCGCCCGTAGAGGATGGCGGTGGCGCGGCGCGCGGCGATACTGGCGTCGCGGATGCGCGGGCGGAAGTACTGGAAGGTGAGCACGTAGGAGGGCAGCGCGATGAGCACCAGCAGGCCGGTGCGCCAGTCCTGCCAGCAGACAAGCACGGCGCCCAGCAGTAGCGTGACGAGGCTGGACACCACGCGCACCCCGGTGCCCGCCACCGACTGGCGAATTGTCTCCACGTCGTCGAGCACCACCGAGAGCAGCTTGCCCGTCTGGATGCCGTCGAAGAAGGAAAGCGGCAGTGCCTGCAGCTTCTCGTGCAGCGACTTGCGCAGTTCGAAGACCACCCGCTGCCCGATCAGGGTGATCTGGTAGGTGCTCTGCCAGATGGCGTAGGTGAGCAGCAGGTGGTAGCCGCTGTTGAAGCCGAAGAGCCACAGCGTCCACACGATGTGCGTGTGCAGCTCATTCGGCGGGATGTGGGTGCTGACCATCAGGATCAGGTCGGCGGTTTCCTTGCCCATGAAGGACCACGCGTAGGGCTGCGCCTGGATGATCAGGGTGAGGATGACGGCGGCGACGAGGCGCAGCGCCATCGGCGAGACGTACTCACGCCACAACCGCAGCAGGTGGCGGCGTTCGGCGCCGGGGCGCACCTCCTTGTCGCGGAATTCGGCGAGGATCGCGTCCAGGCGGCGCTGGTAATGGCTCGGGCGGCGTCCGCTCATGCCTCCACCTCCCGCTCGTGCTTGCCCCGCAGCTCCTCGTACAGGTGGCGGTAGTAGCCGTCCTCGCGCGCCATCAATGCGTCATGCGTGCCGATTTCGAGCACCTGCCCCTTGTCCATCGCCACGATCTGATCCGCCTCCACGATGGTGCTCAACCGGTGTGCCACCACCACGCTGGTGCGCCCGTGCAGCACGGTGCGCAGCGCCTGCTGAATCTCCGCCTCCGACTCGCTGTCCAGCGACGAGGTGGCCTCGTCCATGATGAGGATCGCCGGCTTGCGCAGGATCGCGCGGGCGATGGTGATGCGCTGCTTCTGACCCACGGAAAGCTGCACCCCGCCTTTGCCCAGCCAGCTCTGATACCCCTCGGGCAGCGCGGCGATGGTGTGGTGAATCTGCGCCGCGCACGCCGCCTCCTCCACCTGCTCCTGCGAGGCGTCGGCGAGGCCATAGGCGATGTTGTCAAAGACGGAGCCCTCGAAGATCATGGCGTCCTGCGGCACCACGCCGATGTGGCGGCGCAGGCTGCGCAGCGTGAGGTCGCGCACGTCCTGCCCGTCGATGAGCACCCGCCCGCCCTGCACGTCCCACAGGCGCATGAGCAGGCTGGTCACCGTGGTTTTGCCGCACCCGGTGTGCCCCACCAGCGCGGTCATCTTCCCGGCGGGGATATGCAGCGTGAGCCCGTCGAAGAGCGGCGTGTCCGTCTCATAGGCGAAGTGCACGCGGTCCAGGCACAGGTCGCCCAGGCAGGTGGGCAGTTCGCGCGCGTGGGGCGCCTCCACGATCTCCGGCGCGCGGCGGGTGACGTCCATGATGCGGTCCAGGCTGGCCATCGCCTGCACGATGGTGTCCGCCACCTGGGTGAGCATGATGGCCGGGTTCATGGCGCCCCAGAAGTAGGTGTTCATAATCATCAGCCCGCCGTACGTCATCTTCCCGATGAGGATGAAGTAGCAGGCGCCGCACCATACCACCGTGGAGCCGATGCCGCCGATGAGGCGCGCTGTAGTGTTGAGCGACACGGAGAGCATCTGGCTGCGCAAGCCGGTCTCCAGCGCGCGGTTGGTGGAGGCCAGGAAGGCGTCCGTCTCGTCGCGCTCGCGGCAATACGTCTTCACCAACCGCACCCCCGCCAGCCGCTCCTGCAACTGCCCGGAGACGTGGTCCATGATCTCGCGCAGCTCCAGGTTCGCCTTGCGGATGAGTTGCGCGTATTTGTAGTAGCTCACTACGCACAGCGACACCGAGACGAGCATGGCGCAGGCGAGCTGCCAGTTGATGGTGAAGCCGATGCCGATGTACATGAGCAGCGCCACCATACTGCCGACGACGCCCAGCGTTTCGCCGGTCACCATGTTCTGCACGATGCCCACGTCGCCCATCAGGCGGTTCATCAGCGGGCCGGGACCCACCTTGGCGTGGTAGCGCATCTCCAGGTTGAGCACGTGGGTGTAGAGCCCGGTGCGCATGTCCACCACCAGCCGCTGCCCGATGGCGGCGATGAACACGCGGTTGATCATGGCGAGGAAGGCGGTCCAGAGGGGGATGAAGACGAGCAAGCCCACGCCGAAGGGCAGCAGCACCCACGCGTGCGTGGCGCCATGCGTGGCGGGGATGATGATCTTGTCGAGGAGGTAAGCAAGCGCCAGCGGCGGGGTGAGGGAGCACGCATGGAACACGACCGTCAGCGTGACCGCCAGCGCCAGGCGTCCTCGATACGGACGAATGAGTGCATACAGGATGGAGAAACGCGACATGCCCGTCATCACGGCCCACGGCCGCGGCCCCTCGAGTTCGGAGGAAGCATACCACAGCCCGCGAGCGATTGCAACGAAAAACGACGACGAAAATGCGGCACCCGGAAGATATGCTTGACAAACGCCCGTTCCCTACCCATAATAGCCCCGGCACCGTACAATAGACCGAGCGGGAGGCGGGAATGCGGTTGTACTTTTCGCGTCCGGAACAGGTGGCGGTGGCGGCGCTGGTGCTGGTGATCCTGGCCGCGCTGGTGACGCTGACCGTGGTGCACGGGCGGCGCGCGGCGGCGGAAGGACCCTTCCTGCAGCACACGGCCTTCACCACGCTGCCGCGACCTGACGCCGAGTTGGTGGTGCACGTGGCCGGCGCGGGGCGCACCCGGGCGTCTATCACTTGCCCGTGCGCGCGCGGGTGGGCGACGCCGTGCAGGCCGCCGGCGGCGCGACCGCCGACGCCGACCCCGACGCCTTGAACCTGGCCGCGCCCGCGGAGGACGGCGGGAAGATCGACGTGCCCCTGCGCCACGCCGCCGCACCGACACCCGCCCCCACGTCCACCACCCCCGACACGCGCGCGGCGTCCGGATCGCATGCCTCCCGCGCCCCCAAGCCGCTGCCCACCGCGCCGATCGCCCTGAACACCGCCACCAGCGCGGAGCTGCAATCGCTGCCCGGCGTCGGCGAAAAGACCGCCGCGCGCATATTGGACTACCGCCACGCCCACGGCCCCTTCCACGCCCTCGAAGAGCTGCTGAACGTCGAGCGCATCGGCCCGAAGACGCTGGAGCGGCTGCGGCCATATTTGAAGCTGTGACGCGGTAACATGAGTTGCGTGGAAGTCAAGTCACGCGAAAGAAAACCGCAAAGATGCAAAGTACGCAAAGGTTCACGCAAAGAGAAGATGATTGGGCCGGAGTGGTAAGACGCGACCGGTTTCAGTCCTCTCACTGCGAAGCCTGAAAGTATCTTCGCGTAGTCCTTTGCGTCCTCTGCGTCTTTGCGGTGAACGTTCCTTTTAGAATTGAGTGATCAAGCGTATTCCAGTTCAGATGGGAAAGGAGGCATCCCATGCCCACTCGTCCGTCAAAAACCGACCCCGTGCTGCTCGAACTGCCGCCGCTCAAGGTGGCGGTGGTGCGCTCGGTGGGGGACCCGAATGTGGTGGGGGAAGCAGTGTTCAAGGCGCTGTACGGATGCGTCTACACGCTGAAGTTCGCGCGCAAGAAGGCGGGGTTGGGCGATTTCAAGGTCGGCCCGGTGCGCGCCCGCTGGCCGAATGCCCACCTGGCGCCGCGCGAGCAGTGGGAGGCGATCTGGGCGCTGCCGGTGCCGGACGACGTGACGGCATTGCCGCAGAAGATCCCCACCGTGTCGGTGACGCTGGAAACCTGGCCCTACGGCCTGGTGGCGCAAATCCTGCACCTTGGCCCCTACAGCGCCGAAGGCCCCACCGTGCAACGCCTGCACGCCTTCATCGCGGAACAGGGTTACGAACTTGCCGGTATTCACGAGGAAGAGTACCTGACGCGCCCGGACGCCAAAGAGCCGAGGACGATCGTACGCTGCGAAGTGCGGAAGATTGTCTGAACCTTGATTCGTCGGATGAAAGGATTACCTTGATGAAAACACATGCTGCAATCAAGGTAATCCTTACCATCCGGCGAATCATAGTTCAGACAACGACTTTTCCCTTGCCCCGGTGTCGAATACCGGTATAACACCCCCTGGAGGTAACCCATGCGTCTGTCCTCGCGTCTCCTGTTCCTGGCCCTTGCGCTGCTGGCCGTGCCGGTGCTGGCGCAGATGAAGAGCGGCTTTGAGATGACCAACTTCCGCGAAGTGATGGGTGTCACCAAGGCGCAGGAAGCCACTACCTACAAGGTGGTCTTCATCAGTTGCTCGTCGCCCGCCAGCGTGCTGTGGCCGGGCGAGCAGGCCGATTTTACCTTTCAGGTGCAAAACACGAGTGACGCCGACATCGCCGTGAAGGGCAAAGTGGACGTGATCGCCTACGGCACCAAGGGGCAACCCGGGGACATCTGGGTGCCGGCGGTGGAGAAGTTTGCTGACCTGCCCTCCTTGCCGTTGGACGTGACCATCGCGAAGAAGGGGTATCACACCTACACCGTGACGCCGAAGCTGCTCGCGCAAAACGGCGCCTACGCGCTGGTGCTCGACCTCGGCCCGCTGGGGCGGCGCTTCGTGACCGCCTGCGTGCGCACCTTCAAGCCGGACCCGAAGCCGGTGCAATTCCCGCAGCTCTGCCTGGACAACGGCGAAATCGCGCTGCTCACCCGCCTCGGCGCGTCGCCCAACCGCATGGGCTTCGGCTACAAGTGCACCACCGACCCGGATTTCCCGCAGTGGTACGCCAAAACGGGCGAGCAACTGATGGCGCTGAAGAAGGCCGGGCTGGCGATCACCGTGGAGTTCGGCGGCGGCGCCTTCTACCACGCCTGCCAGCCGCTGGGCCGCCCGCGCCCGTGGCTCGACGACACCGACACGATGAAGGACACCAAGTTCGACCTGGCCTGGCTACCGTCGTACGACGCCGACTTTAAGAAGTTCGTGAAGATGTTCGCCACCGATTACGGCTGGCCGAAGGGGCCGGTGAACGGCTTCAAGCTGTGGAACGAGCCGTGGAACGGCATCTCCATCAGCGGCTGGGGCGCCGACGACCTGCGCTACCGCGAAATCTTCACCGTGATGTGCACCGCCGTGGACGAGGCGCGCAAAGAGTCGGGCTGCCAGGCGCTGCTCGGGGGCTGCGACAGCTCCTCCAACACGATGGACAAGCTCTTCTCCGACGGGTCGGACACCTACCTCAAGTGGCTGGACTTCTGCAGCATCCACTACCAGGGTATGCAGCCGCCGAGTACGGTGAAGATGTGGGTGGACCGCAAAGGCCCCAACGGCCGAGTGAAGATCTGGGACACCGAGAGCTGGGTGGCGAATACCGACGACCGCGTGGCCGCCGTGGTGGCCACCAACCTCTCCACCGGCCACGACCGCGCGGTGGGCGTCTACGGCGGCAACATCGCCGATCCACGCGACATGTACTGGCAGGCGGTGGATATCTTCGGCGCCGACGGCAAAAAGCAGCGCATTCAGACCGGCCACACCTGGTCGGTGGCAGCGTCGGTGGGCGCGGTGACACACTTCATCGGCGAGCGCAAGTTCCACGAACTGCTCTTCACCAACGGCCTGCCCTGGGTGATGTGCTTCGACGGCCTGCCTGGTGCCGACGGCAAGCCGAACCCCGAGGACGGCACCGTGGTGGTGGTCGGCGACATCGGCGAGGAGTTCGGCGCCAATTACATGCTCTTCCGCACCGCGCGCGGTTTTGCCGAACGCCGGCATAAGGCGGAGTTGCAGAAACAGCTCGCCGCGCTGCCCGCCGACACGAAACCGGAGGACCGTCGCAAGCTCGAAACGGCGATCTCCACGCCGGAGACCCTCAGCGACGCGACGATGACCCTCACGGTGAAGAATAACGCCTTCTCCCTCTACGACTTCTACGGCAATCCCGTGCCGGCGAAGCGTGGGAAGATCATCGTACCGCTGGATGGTCGCGGCTTCTTCCTGCGCCCCAGCGGCAAGCCGGGTTCCGCCGCCGCGCTGCACGTCGCGCTGACGGCGGGCGTCATCGCGGGCATCGAACCCGTGGCGCCGCAGGTGCTGGACTTCACCGCGCCCATCGCCGCCCACCCCACCCTGCGCCTGCGCCTGACGAACGTGCTCAACCGGAAGATCGCCGGCACGCTGACGGCCACCGTGGCGGGATTGACGCTGAACGCCCCCGCGCAGCAGCTCACCTTCGCCCCGCATGAGACGAAGATCGTGCCGCTGCAGGTCACCGGCGGTGCGGCGCGTGACGACAACGCCTATGCGCTGGCCCTCGCTTTCGACGCCGGCAAGGACGGCGCCATTCACCACGAGGAGACGGTGCACGCGAACACCATTCCCAAACGCACCATCACCGTGGACGGCAAGCTCGACGACTGGGCGGGCGTGCCCCCGCAGACGGTGAGCAGCGACGGCGTGGCCAAGGCGACGCTGATGGAATACGCCTGGCAGCCCTTCAAAACCTTCGACGACTCGGTGAAGAAAGGCTTTGCCACCGGCTACATGGCCTACGACGACCAGTACTTCTACTTCGCCGCCAAGGTGGCCGACGCCACGCCGGACGCGGGGATGCCGCGCTATGCCACGCGCAACGACGACGAATACTTCTACCCGGAGAAGACCTTCGCAAAGGTCAAAGGGAAGACGGAAGAGTACGACTGGCCGGAAGGCGTGCGCCATTACAGCTACCGCAAAGACCCCGAGCTGCCCGCGGGCAACTTCCCCAACCATGACAACGTGCAGCTCGCCTTCAACGTGCTCCCCGCGGCGGACAAGGCGTGGTATCCCAACCCGCCCGGCACCATGCCCGGCTACATCGGCTACCGCGACACCGACTACGAATACGCCCTCAACCCGGTGGCACCGCAGTATGGCGGTGGGGTGGAAATCTGGCGGCTGCAATACCCCGGGATGCCGCACAAGCACTTCTACCCGCGCGACCCGGCCTCGCCGCTGGACGGCGCGGTGAAGGACGGTAAGCTGGCTATCACACGCGACGCCACCACGCGCTACATCGAGTGCGCGCTGCCGTGGACGGAGATCCCCGCGGTCAAGGCCTGTCTGGACGCGGGCAAGCCCATCAAGTTCTCCTTCCGCGTCAACGACAACGCCGGCGTCGGCTGCATGGAACTCGCCAAAGGCCGCAGCGTCGCCAAACTCAACGGCTCCTTTACCGTCGATTGGGCGGAACACTGGGCCAACGAGCTGGAATTCGGGTTCGAGAAATAGGACGCGCCAACAACCTTGGGAGGGCGAGCGTACCCGCGAGCCACGGGCGTGTTCTCCATGGTTATATACGGAAGACGGCCTGTGCGTGAGAACAGATTACACGTACAGGCCGTTTCTTCATTTTACCGAATGCCTCGCTCGCGGCTCGCGGGTACGCTCGCCCTCCCAATAATATCGACATCGAGTTTACATTGATCAACCACCGCTTTTCACATTTCCCTCAACGCCACGTGACCGTCGGTTTTCGCGCGGGGGGGAAATTGGTATACTGTCGTGTTTGTGACCGCTGCGACGTCAGACGCGTCGCGCGGGGAGGAGAGTTTTTCGCATGACCGTGCTCAAAGCATTGATATTAGGCCTGGTGCAGGGGTTGACGGAGTTTCTGCCCGTCAGCTCGAAGTCGCACTTGGTCTTCGCCGATTATTTCCTGCACCTGCACCTGAGTGAGCAGGCCTCCGTGTCCTTCGACGTGCTGCTGCACCTGGGCACCGCGCTGGCGGTGATCATCTTCATGCGCCGCGAAGTCGGGCAACTGCTGGGCGGGCTCGGGGGGCTCATCGTCCGCCCGGCGCAGACGTGGGCGGAGAACGCCTACAGCCGGCTGGCGGTCTGGCTGCTGCTGGGCACCGTCCCCGCCGCGCTGATCGGGTTGAAGTTCGAGCACAAGCTGGAAAACATGTTCCAGAGCGTGCCCCTCACCGCCGCGCTGCTCCTCATCACCGCCGTGATGCTCTTCCTCATCTCGCGCTACAAGCCGGGCACGCGCACGCTGGAATCCGCCACCTGGAAGGACGCGCTGACCATCGGCCTCTTCCAGATGTGCGCGGTGATGCCGGGCATCTCGCGCTCCGGCACCACCATCACCGGCGGCCTGCTGCGCGGCCTCGACCGCGACGCCGCGCCGCGCTTCAGCTTCCTGCTCTCCATCCCCATCATCCTGGGCGGCGGCGCGGTCGGGCTGCGCCACCTCGTGCACGGATCAGAGATCCCGCACAAGGCGATGGCGGTCGGGTTCCTCGCCGCGGCGATCAGCGGCTACTTCGCGGTGGCGCTGCTGCTCAACGTAGTGAAAAAAGGCCGGCTGGACTATTTCGCCTACTACTGCGTGGCGGCGTGCGTGCTGATGCTCGCCTACTGGCAACTGCTGGTGCCGCGGGCGGACGTGAAGCACATCGGCGGGGTAATGGGCCAGCAGACGTTGGGGGTGTCGGCGACCGGCGACTTCGGCCCGCTCACCAGTGACCGCGCGTGGACGCTAAGCGTCCCCGTGAAGACCGGCATGGCGACTTTTAAGGACATGCAGGTGATGTTCGGCACCCACACGGTGCACGTGCGGCGGCAACAATATATTGGTGCGGCAGGAAAAGGCCGCGTCGAACTGGAACTAGATCCGTTGGTAAAGGTGTTGGGCACGCAGACGCCGCCGGACGGCAACACCGTCCAGGTGTGGCTGGTGCTGCGCAACCAGTGGGGCGTCCGCAACGATGTCCCGCTGACCATCCAGGTGGTCCCGCCAACGCCGGCAGACCATACGTCGTAAGCAATTTTGGATTATGGATTTTGGATTGATCCGTCCGGGACGCAAGTGCATGCTCGACGAGGGTAGGCGGCGACCCAACGGGGTAGGATTTTGGATTTTGGAGACGGCGACCGCCTAATCCAAAATCTACAATCCAAAATTCGTCACTCGGGGGCACGGGTAGGCCCGGCACGGTGCCGGGACGCGTTCACCGCGCGCCTTTTGTACATCGATGGACGACCATTTACAACGCCATATCGTCGTGAGAGGAGGTGGGGCCGCCTGATACGGGCGTGAACCGCCGTGTGTGCCATGGGCCGCACCTCCTGAACGCGTCACTTGCCGCCTACGCGGCGAGTCACGGGAGGGACGCCGGTGCTATTCCTGACGCACATGCTGAACCGGCCGGTGGTGGATGCCGCCGGTGTACGCCTGGGTTGGGTGGACGATCTCGTCCTCACCAACCTGGATCTCTTTCCACAGGTCAAGGCCATCGTGCTCGCGCGACGCGGGCGCGGCGCCCTTTTCATCCCCTGGTCCGCCGTGCAGGCCCTGCCGGATTCTACCGTGCAGCTCGCCATGCCGCGCGAAGCCGTCCCCTCCGAACCGCTGGACGAAACCGCCGTCTTTTTGCGCCGCGACATCCTGGACAAGCAGGTCGTCGATATCAATGGGCGCAAGGTGGTGCGCGTCAACGATTTACAACTCGCCCCGCTGGATAGCGAACTGCGCCTCATCGGCGCGGACATCGGCCTCGCCGGCCTGCTGCGCCGCCTCAGCCTGGAGCGCCCCGCCCGCGCCTTGATGGGCGCCGCGCTGCCGGAACGCGTGATCCCCTGGAACTACGTGGAGGGACTGGAAACGGAATGGTCGGCGTCGGTGCGCCTGAGCATCCCCCATCGCCGCCTGCGCGAGCTGCCCCCCACCGACATCGCCGACATCCTGGTGCAGCTCCACCCGCAGGACCGGATGGAGATCGTGCAGCATTTCGACGACCAGACACTGGCGGAAACCCTGCCCCACTTGGAAGAAGAGATGCAGGCGGAAGTTATCCTGGGCCTCAGCGACGAACGCGCCTCCGACATCATGGAGATCCTGCCCCCGGACGAAGCGGCGGACGTGTTGGGCGACATTGCCGAAGACCGGGCGGAACGCATTCTACACCTGATGGAGCCCGACGAGGCGGAGGACGTACGCGAACTGTTGCAGTACGACGACGACACCGCCGGCGGACGCATGACCACCGAATTCGTGGCCCTCACCGACGAGATGACCGCCGCCGACGCGCTGGACGAGTTGCGCCGTCAGGCCCCCGACGCAGAGACGGTCTACTACGTCTACGTGGTGGATACGGAGGAGCGGCTGGAGGGCGTGCTCTCGCTGCGCGACCTGATTACCGCCGACCCCGACACCCCGCTGCCCGCGCTGACGCACACCGACGTGATCCGCGCCCACGTGGACGACGACCAGGAGTCGGTGGCGCGCGTGCTCAACCACTACCACCTCCTCGCCGTGCCGGTGGTCGACGACGACGGCGTGCTCTGCGGCATCGTGACCGTGGACGACGTGCTCGACGTGCTGCACGAGGAGGCGGAAGAAGACATTTCGCGCGTGGTGGGCGCGCTGGAGGAAAGCGACGTGCTGGCGACCCCGTGGCAGCAGACGGCGCTGCGCCTGCCGTGGGTGATGGTCGGCGTGCTGGCCAGCATGATGGCCGCCCTGTTCCTGCGCCTCAACGCCTCCGCGCAATTCGCCCCGCTGCTCGCGCTGCTCCCGCTGCTGCTGCTGCTGGCCGTGCACCTGGGCGGGCAGGGCGCCGCCGCCACCCAGCTCGCCCTGGGCGAGGGGGCCGACGCGGGGGAGATCGTCCAACGCCAGTTGCGCGCCCCCTGGCCCATCGGTGCGGCACTGGCCGTGCTCGCCGGCCTGCTGGCGATGCTCTTCATCCACGCCTGCGACGGCCACGCCAACCCGCTGGCGGTGGGCGGCATCACGCTGGCAGTGCTGCTGGTCGACCTGCTCGTCGGCAGCCTGCTTCCGCTGGCCCTGCACCACCTACGCGTCGACCCCACCCTGGTCAGCCGCCCCGCCCTCGCCGTGCTCACCCTGCTGCTGGCGGTACCGTTGTTGACGCAGGTGCTGTAAAAGCGCCTCCCGGACTGTTTTCTATTCCGCGCTCCCGCGCGACCCTCACCCCCCAACCCCCTCTCCCGTTGCGAAAGGAGAGGGGGTGACAGTGTAATGAACAGCTTTCCAACCTACAGCTCCCCTCCCCCGTCACAGGACGTTACGGGGGAGGGGCCGGGGGCATATGCGTCAACTTAATATAGCCGCTGGTCTGTTCTCCGACCCGACGATAAATCGTCAGGCTACCGGCTGCGCCCCTTAAAAGGGGCTTGTCAAACATGCGCACACCGGGTTTTGTGATCATGAGCCTGATAAATTATCGAGAGGAACAGTCTTTTCGAACTCTGGAAATCCATTAAACGTAAACACTACCTTGCGGAGACGACCAAAGCCCCATTCATGGGGCGCAGCCGGTAGCCCGACGATTTATCGTCGGGTCGGAGAAACGACAAGCGTTCACGGTAAGTTGACGCGTATGGGGGCCGGGGGAGGGGGGCGCGTCTAGGTAACCTTTCCGACCCGCAGGTAATCTCCCTCCCCGCAGCGAATCCCTTACTTACCAACGACAAAGGGGAAGCTGAATGGCGCCGACCGTGCATGAGTGGGAGTTTCCGTTGCCGCGTACGCATACCGGGATGCTGCAGGGCAATGCCGTGCTGGGCACGATGATCTGGGGTGAGGGCGGCGTGCTGCGCGTCACCGTGGGACGGGCGGATTTCTGGGACCGCCGCGGGGGCATCCGCTGGAATGAGACGATGTCCTACGCCACCATCCGCGCCTGCCTGGAGCGGGGGGATCAGGAGACGTTGCAGCGCATCTTCCACGCCGGCGAACGCGCTCCCGGTGAACCCCCGTGGCCGAGTATCCTGCCCGTGGGGCGCCTCGAGCTGGACTTCGGCCCTGCGCGCCTTACCCGCGGCACGCTGAACATGGCCGACGGCACCGTGACGGTCTACCTCAACGCCGACGGCGCCGAACACATCGTCACCCTCGCCCTCGACATGGACGCCCCCGTGCTGGCGATCCGTCTGCCCGACGGCTTGCCCGCGCCCGCGCTGCGCCCCGTGCCCGCGTGGGAGTACGTCGGCGAGTACCTGGGCAGCATCGCCTTCACCCCGCCGCGGCTGCTGGACGGCGCCCTCGCCGGCTGGGTGCAGACGCGCCCGGCGGACGGCCCGCTCTGCGTCGGCTACGCGTGTATAGACGGCGAAGTGCGCCTCGCCGCCGTCTACGGCGAGGAGGCGGACGCCGCCGCCGCGCTGACCGGCACGACCTTCGCCGCTACCCAGGCACGCGCCGCGGCGTGGTGGGCCGCCTACTGGACGCAGGTGCCCGCCGTGTCGATCCCCAACGAGCGGCTGCAATTCCTCTACGACTACGGCATGTACAAATTCGGCGGCCTCACCAACCCCACCGGCGTGCCCGCCACGCTGCAAGGGCCGTGGATCGAGGAGTACCAGTTGCCGCCGTGGAGCAGCGACTACCACTTCAACATCAACGTGCAGATGTGCTACTGGCCCGCCTTCCACGGCAACCTGCTCAACCACCTGCTGCCCCTCTTCCGCTTGGTCGACGGCTGGACGGACACGCTGCGCCACAACGCGCACGTCTTTCTCGGCCTTGACGACGGGCGCATGTTGCCGCACGCGGTGGACGACCGCGGGGTGACCATCGGCGGCTTCTGGGCAGGCTCACTGGACCACGGCTGTACCGCCTGGGTGGCGCAGATGATGTTCCGCTATTACCGCTACACGATGGACGTGGACTTCCTGCGCGACACGGCATACCCCTTCATGCAAGGCGCCGTCCGCGTATACCAGGGGATGCTGGAGGCCGACGGCGACCGCCTGACGCTGCCGGTGAGCGTGTCGCCGGAATATGTAACGAAGGAGACGCGCACGCCGTGGGGGCGCAACGCCAGCTTCCAGTTCGCCTGCCTGCACCGCCTGTGCGAGGACTTATGCGACGCCGCCGCCGCGCTGGGCGAGACGCCCGACCCGGCGTGGCAGGCAATCCGCGCCCACGCCCCCAAGGCGTGCACGATCGGTGCGCCAGGCGCGGAGCAGATCGCCATCTGGGAGGGCACGCCGTTGGAGGAGAGCCACCGGCACCACAGCCACCTGGCGGGCATCACCCCGTTCGACATCTTCGACCTGGACGACCCCGCGTGGCAGCCGATCATCGCGCGCAGCCTGGACGCGTGGATCTATCACGGGCCGGGCCTGTGGTCGGGCTGGTGCGTGCCGTGGGCGGCCATGTTGCACGAGCGCTTCGGGCAGGGCGGCGCCGCCGAGTTGCTGCTGGAATCGTGGGAGCGCGTCTTCACCAACAGTGGCCACGGCACGCTGCACGACGCGGACATCCCCGGCTTCACCCTCTTCGGGAAAGGCTACGCCGACAAGCACGCCTTCGCGGGGAATAAGGAAGTGATGCAGATCGAGGCGGGTCTGGCGGCCACCGCGGCCATCCAGGAGATGCTGCTGCACACGCGGCGCGGGGTGACCCACGTCTTCCCCGCCGTGCCCACGCGCTGGCGCCGGGCCGCCTTCCAGGGGATGCGCACCGACGGCGCCTTCCTGATCAGCGCCGAACGGGAGGACTGGCGCACCGTCCGCGTGACGGTGGAGAGCCCGCACGGCGGCACGCTGCGCCTCGCCAACCCCTGGCCCGCCACCCGCCTGACCCGCGGCGGGGAGACGACGACCCTCACCGGTGCCGTGCTGGAGATCCCCATGACGGCGGGGGAGGTGCTGGTGCTAACGGAGGGCTAGAACGCCACCCGCAACGAGGCGCCGTCGCTCGCAATCGTCCACGGCCCCTTTTGGGCGTTCCAGTGCAGCACCGCCCGGCCGGAGAGATACCCTACGGCGGCGCCGGCGAAGACGTCGGAGGCCCAGTGCGCGTCGTCGTGGATGCGCGCCAGTCCGGTGAGGGTGGCGAGGCCGTAGGCGACCGGGGCGACCCAACCCTTCTCATGGTACTCCCCGGCAATCACGGTCGCCACGGAAAAGGCGGAGGTGGTGTGCCCGGAGGGGAAGGACTGGTCGCTGCCGCTGGAGGACGGGCCGTCCCACACCCAGGGGCCGTCGCCCGAACTGGGCCGGTGGCGGTGCGCGACGAACTTCACCGTCGAGCTGATCGCCCCCGCCAGCACGAAACTCTCCACCCCCATCGCCCCCACGCGCGACAGGCGGTCGTCGTGGGTGGTGCGCCCCACCACGTAGCAGAGTGCCAGCGGCGGCAGCGTGAAGCGCCCGTCGCCCAGCGGGGTGACGACTTCGGCGATATCTTTCGTGGTGTTGCCGCGGTTGTGCTGGGCAAAGCGCTGCACGTCGGCATCCACGGCGAAGAGCCCGGCGGTGATCACCGCCGCAACCACCCCTTCGCGGAAGGTCGGCGCTGGAGTGGAAGGCAGCGGGTGCGGCACCGCGAGTAGCGGCAGCGCGGCGAGGAGCAGGGAAACCAGCAGCGTCAGGCGAGCAGACATGGGCGTTACCATTTCTTAAAGATGAATACCACGGCCAGCAGAATGCAGGCGAAGCCGGCGAGGTAATTCCACTTCATGGCTTCTTTCAGGTAGACGACGGAGAAGATGGCGAAGACGACCAGCGTGATAATTTCCTGGATCGTCTTTAACTGCGCGGCGGAGAACTGCCCCGAGCCCAACCGGTTGGCGGGCACCTGGAAGCAGTATTCCACAAAGGCGATAAGCCAGCTAATCAGGATCACTTTCCACAGATCGACGTGCTTGAAGCGCAGATGCCCGTACCAGGCGATGGTCATGAACACATTGGTGATGATGAGCAGGATGACGGTCCACATGGTCGGTGATGTTGCTCCGAATCAGCGCAGAAATGGGTTGGCGCGGCGCTCCACCCCCAGCGTGGTCGCCGGGCCGTGGGCGGGATAGACCTGTACGGCATCGCCCAACGGCAGCAGGCGCGTGTGCAGGTAGCGGCGCTCCTGGTCGTAAGCGGCGGGGGTAGGCGTGCCGCCGATGGCGCCGGCAAAAAGGCAGTCCCCGGAAAAGACCACGTCCTCCGCGTGATACGCCACCGAGCCGGCGGTGTGGCCGGGCAGGTGGATGACCCGCCAGCGCACGCGCCCGCAGGCTATCGTCTCGCCGCCCTCCAGCACCACGTCGACGGGGGCCTGCAACAGGCGCAGGTCGTCGGCGTGCACGTAGACGGGCGCATCCAACTGCCCCTGCGCCTCCGCCAGCCCCTCGGTGTGGTCCCAGTGGCCGTGGGTGAGCACGATAGCGGTCACGCGCAGGTTGTATTCGGTCAGCGTGGCGAGGATTGCCGGGTCCCACCCGCCGGGATCGACGAAAAGCGCCTCGCGCTCCCCATCGCCCCACGCCAGGAAGCCGCGGATGGGATAACTGCCCAGGATGAAGGCGCGCACGTGGATCACGGTTTCGCCTCCAGGGTCACCGCGAAGAGGCACAGCTTTGCTTCGTCGGGCAGCACCAATGCGTCGGGGGTTTTTCCCGGGTCCAGCGGCACGCGGTAGGCGTAGACGGAGCCGGAGAGCAGGCGGTTGTCGCCTTTGGCCGCACGCAGGTAGCGCGTGGTGAAGAGCACCGGCTCGTCGTTTTCCGCGCTGCCGATCCAGGAGGAGATGTCGAGTGCCGTGCGTGCCTCGCTGCCGTCGGTATACCGCACCGTCACCAGCGCACCGGTGTGCATGGCGGTGGCGCAGGCGGCCAGGTGCAGCGCCACGGCGGGACGCGCCGGCAACGGGATGCGTTGCCCCTTCGCGCGCGCCAGTGGCGCCAGGCCGTCCTTCCACCACCCGAACAGGAAGACGGCGGGCGAGGGCGGTGCATCGGGCACCCCGTAACCCGCCGGATACCCGCATTCGGGGGTGTCGGCGTCGGGCAGGAACAATTCGGCGGGGAAGGCGTTGCCGCGCCCGTCCACGTCCGCGCGGTGCGCCGCCGTCTCGGTGGCGGCGGCAGAATCGTTGTACGCCGCAGTCAAGTCGACGGGCAGCATCCGCGCGGTGCGTACCAGCACCGGCACGCCGGCCGCGGAGGGCGCCAGCGGGTCGTCGCGCAGCGTCAAGGCGCCGTTCGGACCGGTCATGCCGAAGACGCACCGGAAGGGTCCCACCCCCGGCGGCGGCGTTACGGGCACGGCGAGGGTGATCGCCCGTCCCGGCGCTACGGCATCCTTCACCGGCGCGTCGCCTTGCGCGTCGCGCACGGGATTGCCGTCCCACGTCAGCCATTGCCAGGCCACATGCACCGTGCCCACGTCCCACATGCCGTTGCCCGCGTTACGCACGGTGACGGTCGCGTCCGCCGCGCCGTCCAGCGCGCCGGGCAGATCGACGGCTACCACGGTATACGCTGCCGGAGGTTCGGCGGTGATCTCCACCTGGCGGCAAAGCACCGGCACGGAGGTTCCCGTCAGCATGCCAACAAGGCACCATGTGCCCGGCTCGCGCGGCGCGGCGGGGGCGCGCCCCGCGAACACCGCCGCGCCGCCCACGGGCACCGGGGCGTCGAGGGTGAGGGCGCGGGTAAGGTCGTCCGACTTCCCCGACGGCGCCTGCCACTGCAGCGTGAGCGCGGTGCCTTCCGGCGTCCACGGGTGCGGACCGGGGTTGCGCAGGGTGAAGCGCACCGGCGCGGGCAGGCGCGCGCCCACCGTGCCCGGCACCTCGGCGGTGAGCACGTCCGGCGCGGCGCCGACGCCCACCAGGACCGGCAGGCGCAGCGTGGTGAGTGTTTTGGTGAGGAAGGGCAGCTCCATCAGCGGCGTCGCCTGGTGCTCCACGTCCACTTCCAGCATGTATTTGCCCGCGGGCAGCGGGCGGGGGTCGCCGGTGGGCAGGGTAAAGGCCACCCGGCCCGTGGTGAGCCCGAGCAGCAGCAGCGGCGCGTGGCCGCTCACCACCACACGCCGGTCGTTCACCAGGCGGTAGCTGACACGGTAACCCTCCGACGTAGTCAGGTCGCGCGGGAGAGCGTTCTTCAGCGTGAGTTCGACGGGATACACGGCGCCCGGGGTGAGGACCGACGGTACATTGGCGCCCAGCAGGCGCACGCCGCCAATATCGTCCGACGCCGTGTGTAGCGCGGCAAGGCGCGTGGCATCGATAAACGCGTGCCCGAAGGCACGCGTGGGGGCGATGGCGGTGCCCCCCGCGAAATCGTTCCAACTGCGCACCAGCACCAACGCCGGGTGGGCGGCCCGCACCTTCAGCCAGCCGTTGTCATACACCGCGCCGCCGCGGTAGGGCAGATAGTCCTTCCGGGCGACCACCCCGGGGGCGATGCACGCCACACTCAACGGCCCCGTGCCCAGATGCATCCCCGTCAGCGCGTCCCACCGGCAGATCGCCAGCACATCGGGTGCGGGGACATTCAGGGGATTCGCGCCGTCGAGCAGCCAGCCGATGGGATGCCCCGCGTGGGGCTGCACGTCGGCGACGAGCGGTAGCGGCGCGGCACCGTCCACCAGCACCGGCGCATGCGGCACGCCGCCGTCATCGGGCAGCAGCAGCCGATCCTGCGGGGGGACGCTGTCGTAGAAGTCGGTCAGCAGGTCATGCAACAGCGACGAGACTTCCGCATTCGGCAGCTTGACCTCGCCGGAGAGTTGCAGCACGGGGAAGAGCAGGGGGGTGGCCTGCACGCGGCCCGGTGCGGCGTCGCGCAGTTCCGCCAGGGCGGTGCAGAGCGCGCGCAGGCGCGCCTGGGTCGGCGCGCGCAGCGACGGGTTGACCGGCAGCACCACGCCCAGCGCATCGAGACCCGCCGCGCGCATCTCGCGTAGTTCCTGCTGGTGATATGCGGGGGACTCCGGCGCGGCCCACGGGTCTGCACGGTGCAGCGGCGGGTACATCGGGGGGGTTGCCGGGGGGGACAGGCTGTACCACGCCGCCACAATCGGCACCTGCGGCGGGGCAAGCACGGTGGCGGTTTCGACCGGCAGCGGGAAGACCACCACACCGGAGGTGAGCCATTCCAGCCCGTCCAGAATGCCGTCCACCGTGGGGTCGGCGGCGGCCAGCGGCACGATAATCTCCCCCGCGCCGGCGGGGCGCGGCTTCATCGACTGTAGAAAGACGGCGGTGCCCCACCCGCCGCGGCTCTTCACCGAAATGCCGTCGAGGGCGGTCGGCCAGCAAGCGATGCGGTCGGCATCGCCGTGCGGATAGACCGCCAGCGCCATGCGCAGGCACGGCAGGGGCGCGTTGGGGTCGAGGCGCACGGGGGGCGCCACACCGAGCAGCTCCCACGCCAGCCCCAGCTCCACCTGATACCCGCGGTCGGTGTCCGTATCCTTGTTCAGCGTGCCCAGCACCCGCGTGCCGCAGCGGATGGTGCGCGGCTGCGACAGGTCGAACCACTGCGTTTGATCGCGCCACTCGCCGTGTTCCAGTCGCTGCACGGTCATGCCGCCGGCGGCACTCACCACCACGCGCTGCACCCCCGCACCGGCGGGGTCGTCGGGGGTGAAATCCAGATACAGGGCCACCGCGTCGTCGAGCCACGGCTGACTGAGGGGCTCCGTCTGATCCCCCGTCACGTGGGGTTCGTCGATGTTGAAAGCCACGTAGAGCGCGGTGGGCGACCAGCACAGGTACGCCGCGGCACGCCGGGGCACCGCGGCGAGCGTCATAGTGGCGCCGCACGCCAGGAGCAGCAACAGGAGGGTAAAACGCATAAGTGTCACGCCGAGGGGGTGTCTTTGCCGTCGTCGATGTCGGGCTTTTCGTCAGGCTTTTCGCCGGCCAGCTCGCCGGAGGCTTCCTCCGCGGCGTAGGCATCCAGCAGCTCCCGCGCGCGGTCGGCATCCGCGGCGCGCACCAGCAGCACGCTGTGCAGGGTATCGTAGGTGATGCCGGCAAAGATCTCCGATTCCCGCACCTGCTCCATCACATCGATGCCCGCTTCTTCCAGCAACTCGCGATGCAGCAACGCGTCGATCTCCGACTCTGCCCCATACACCGCCACCAGCTCGTCTTCCGCCATGCCGGCCCCCCTTCTACACACAGAGTATACCGGACGGACAGGTGGGCGTAAAGGCGCAACGTGGAGTATCTGCACTCATGTGGGCCGCGTATCGGAGAGGCTGGCGGAGAATCGTATCGCCACGCGCCCATGGCGTCGCAGTCAACTGCGCCGCATACGCAGCGTACCCCGATAGCCGCGATGCCCCCCCGTTTACTTTTCGCCTTCACCGGCCTGGTAGGCGGCTTGCACCATCATGGCGTCGTGGGTGGTGCGGGTGAGGTGCGGGTTGACGCGGATGGGGGTGCGCCATTCGCTGGAGATGGTGGGCAGGATGGCGTATTCGAGCACGCGGACGAGTTCGGTGTCGAAGTGCTGGCCCGACTCGGAGCGGATGATCGCCATCGCCTCTTCGTCGGTCAGGCCGGCGCGGTAGGCGCGGTCGGCAGTGAGCGCTTCGAAGGCGTCGGACAGGTACAGAATGCGCGCCAGGAAGGGGATGCCCTCCGCGCGCAGGCTGTCGGGGTAGCCGCTGCCGTCCCAGCGTTCGTGATGCGCGCGCACGATCTTGGCGATATAGTCGAGGTCAGTGATCTCGCCGACGATCTCCGCGCCGATCACCGGGTGCTGCTTCATGATCTCCCACTCCGCCTCACTCAGCTTGCCGGGCTTCAGCAGCACCGTTTCCGGGATGCCGATTTTGCCCACGTCGTGCATCATGCCGGCGAGGCGCAACGCGAAGATGTCGGTATTCGTCAGGTTCAACGCGTTGGCGAACTGCATCGCCAGGTAGGCGACCTTCTGCGAATGCCCGGCGGTGTAGGGGTCCTTCGCTTCGATGGCCGCCGAGAGGGCCTGCACCGTCTGGAAAAGCAGCTCCTCTACGCGTTGTTCGCGCAACTGCTGTCGCCGCTTACCCTCTGCATCCCCGCTTTGCTCACCCGTCCTGGCCATCCGGCATGACAGCGGGGTGTCACTCAGGTACACTGAGGGACATCTTGTTTGAAAGGTCGGGGAGAAGGGGTGTGCGTGGAGGCCGG
>CAIYQO010000045.1 GCA_903928345.1 uncultured bacterium
GATAAGCACATTGATGCCGAGGCGTTTGATCTTTTCCTGTGTTCGGGTGTGTATCGCGAGTACGCCGACCGATATCTAACGCCAGAACAGATCGATGAGGTCGAGATTGAGAAGTACCTGGGATGAACGCCGCTGCAAGGCTGGGCCATCCCGCGACTCTCGTGCAACTGATCGCGCTGGGGTAAGATCATTCGCGATGCGGGAGCTAAGGTAAACCGAAGGCCGGAGTCCAAATCCGCCCGGAGCGCCCTGGATCTCACGCATAATTAGTTGGAAATTCGGACGTCTGCCGGGGCAGCAGCCTAACCAAAAAGACGTCTTGACTCCTGCGGCGTTCGACCCATAACGTCGGCGTAGCGCAAGGATCGACTCAGGGCACCATCAAACCGACAGACAGGAGCTGAGCATATGGCAAACGGAAAAGGTTATCCGCAGATCATTCTCACCGAGGAGGGGATGCGCGACGGATTGCAGATCGAGGACGCGAACATACCGGTCGACCAGAAGGTCGCGCTGCTTGACGCGCTCTCCGAGACTGGGCTCAAGCGCATCGTGGTGGGTTCGTTCGTGAGCCCCAAGTACACGCCACAGATGAAGCACATCGACGAGATCATGCACAAGTTTCACCCCAAACCCGGGGTGACCTATCTCGCCCTGGCCCTGAACGCGAAAGGCGTGGAGCGCTCGCAGGAATATTCCCCGCCCCTGACGATCGAGCGTTCGAACGGGTGGGTGCGCGGCCGGCCGAAGCTGTTTTGCCACATGTGCGATGTTTTCATCCGGCGAAACACCAACCGGTCACAGTTTCAGGAGATGGCGTCCTGGCCAGCGACCATCGCCGCGGCCAAGGAAAAGGGTGCCAAGGAAGCCGGCATCGGCGTGAACGCGACATTCGGTTCGAACTTCGTGGGAGACTTCACCGTCGAAATGGTGATGAAGTTTCTTGAGATGCAGCACGCGCTGTGGGACGACGCGGGCATCAAGGTGACCGAGGTGAGCATCGGCGATCCAATGGGCTGGTGCCATCCGCAAAAGGTCGAGCAGATTCTGGGGCAGATCAAGCAGCGGTGGCCTGATATCCACGACTTCGGTTGTCATCTGCACAATGCGCGGGGGATGGCGGTCGCTTCCACGTACGCGGCGATTACGTCCCTGGACTCCAGTGACGTGCTGCGCCTGGAGACCACGATCGGCGGCATCGGCGGTTGTCCGTATTGCGGTACCGGTCAGGCGACCGGCATGGCTCCGACCGAAGATATTATGCATATGCTGGAGGGGATGGGCATCGAAACGGGAGTCGATCTGGACAAGCTGATCGATTGCGTCTGGATGCTCGAAGAGATGCTCGGGCGCATGACCTGGGGACACGTCTCCAGGGCGGGCCCGCGGCCCACCAGGCCTGACCAGTTCTTCAGCGCAAACGCGCCGTTCGTGGAAACGATCCAGCAGGCCACGCACTTCAAACTGGGGCCGGAGCAGTACGACGGCTGCATCGTGCCGTGGAGCGAACCGATCACCAGTCCTTACCTGGACCGGGTCCAGAAGGGCTTGCCGCCGTACGAGGTCAACGGATCCTGGCCGTGGGAAGAGGATTTCTTCCCGAAGCCAGCGAAGGGCTCGCAATCGGCCTGAGGCGATCTCGGACCGGATCCCGGTTACCGGAACGACGCCTTTGCCAAGACCAACTGATATTGCGCTGGCGTTGTGCCCGACAGATTCACAATCTAGGAGAGTAGGAATGGCTGAGTCACTGTTAACCCCCGAAGTCAAAGCGTACGTGGGCCACCAAAGCCGCCCCCATACCAATCGTTTCCCGATCAGCGAGGAAATGATCTTCGAACTGGCGGACGCGATCGAAGATCCCAACCCGCTCTTCCTGGACGCGGTCTACGCCAGGAACAGCCGGTTTGGCGGATTGCTGTGTCCGCAACTGGCGGCATGGAAGGACTGGGCGCCACGCCTCGACTATTTCGGAGCAGCTCAGGACAGCCACTTCCAGGTTCCGCTTCCCTTCAAGAGCTATGGATTCAATGGCGGGAGCAAGTGGACGTTTCACCGACCCGTGCGGGTGGGAGACCTGATTACAAAAACCGAGAAGATCGTGGATATCTCCGAGCGGCCGGGTCGTACCGGCCACCTGGTGTTCATTGCCCGCGAGATAACGCAGTCAAATCAAAAGGGGGAATCGCTTCTGACGATTCGCCACACCAGCATCTTCCGCAAGCGTGCCGAGACGGAGGTGGAGGACAAACCCGAGCTATCGGGTCCGGTGAATCTGCCCCGCATGTCTCCTCCCGAGCGTGGCGAGGTCGTGGAAAAGCAGGTGTGGAGCGCGCCACCGCAGCGGACATTCGACCAGGTCAATGTGGGAGACGAGATTACGCCAGTGGTGAAGGGGCCAATGACGACCGGACACCTCGTTCGCTGGGCTTCGGCCAACGGAAACTACGCGCGCATCCACTGGGATCTGCCATACGCGATGCTACGCCAGGGTCTTCCAAACGTGGTCGTGAACGGCTCCCTCAAGAATGAGTATCTCTACATCCTGCTGCAGCGATTTGCGGGGGAGGCCGGCTGGGTTCGGGAAATGTACCTTGAGCACCGGGGCCAGGATCATCCGGGCGATACCCTGATCATCACTGGCAAGGTGACGGAGAAGACCGAGCGAGACGGTTTTGGGTACGTGAAGTGTGAAATAGCTCTGCGAAACGAACGTGGCCAGACGTCGCAAGGATGGGCGCAGGTCGTGGTGCCCAAGCAAGGGCAATCGCTTCCGCTCGTTTGGAACCAAGACTAATCCGGGATCCTGGGGCGGTAGATGGCGAACGATACAAATAGGGCGGCAAGCGCGCAGCAGGGAGCCCC
>CAIYQO010000046.1 GCA_903928345.1 uncultured bacterium
CCCGGCAGCGGGCGATCATGTCGAGGGTGACTTCGTCGTTATCGAGGCAGTCAATGGGGTAATGGAAGAAGCGCAGAATCGCCTCGTCCAGCAGGCCTTCGTCGATCCAGCGCTGCCATTGGAATTCCATGTTGGCAGGGTAGGCCAGCCGGCGCGAGCCGGGCTGGTCGGCACGGTACCAGTCGATCTGCAGGTTGTAGCGCATGCGCTTGCCTGCGGCGTGGATCATGGCGTTCGCATCGCGCAGAAAGTCGGTGAAGGCGTCGCCGCGCACGCCGGCCATGGACTTGCCGGTACGCTTGCACTCCGCGAGCACTACGTTATTGTAGCCGTATTCTTCCGGGTAGTCGGTGTGCATGCTGTGATTCTCTTCGCGGAAGTCGATGCCGTCCACCCCGGCGTCGAGCATCTCCTGCACGCAGGACCGCCAGTAGGCCTGCACCGCCGGCTCCGTTTCGCAGAGCGCGCCGGGCAGGTAGGCATTGCGCCCGCGGGCGAAGCCGATCATCCCCTTGCCCTGCCATTCGACGGCCTTCGGATCGTCCAGACGGAGGCGATGGTTGCCGAAGCCGTAATCAAAATTCATCCCCCACTGCCGGAAGTCGCCGCGGTCGGCGTTCCAGATCGCGCCGCCGGTGGCGAAGACGCCGGTGATCTCTCGTCCCTCGCTATCGAGCGCGATGAGCATGTCGGTGCCGGTATTCTCAAAATCTCCCGGTCCTTCGGTGAAATCGGTGGTGATGACCAGGTAGGGATCAGTGATCTCAAAGCCGGAGAGCGTCAGCACGCGCACCGGGTCGCCCTTGCGCGTCACCTGCAGGCCATCCAGCGCGCGGATACCCTCCGCGGAGGCGGCGCCGCCGTCTTCCTCCATGAAATAGGAGGAAAGGCGGGCATCAATATCGTGAATGTCGCGCGGGGCGATCTCGATGGTATCCTCCACCTGAAAGTCGATATCCAGCCGCTGGTACTGATAATTGAGCTTGCTGGTCCAGAGCTGCAAGTGTTCCTTCGTCAGCCGCGTGGGGGCGTCGTTCGACTTCACCAGCTTGATGGCGCAGATTGGTCGCGTAGCAAGATCCGCCGGCAGATCGCCCTCCCGACGTTTGATGCGCAGGTCGGCGTGATCGACCACGAAACGCTCCATCCAGGTCATCCGCCCACCGATCTGCCCCAACCGCCCCCAGCGCTGCGCCTCCGGCGACCCTTCGGGTAAGAGCATGGACACGCCCGTCTCATACGGCTTGAAATACGCATACACTTCCATGCCGTGCCGGTGCGCCGCCTCCACCGCCACCTTCAGCGGATTGTCCAGCAGTTGGCAGGTATCCGCGTAATTCGACCATTCCCCTTGCGCGTCGACCTGGTTCTCGACGCGGAACGTCGGGATAAACCACCCCCCGTGCCCATCGCCGTAGTACCCCCAGCCCACCCGCCGTACCCCGCGGGCTTTCAGCTCGATCATCATGGCGTCTAGATGCGCAGGCGTGAGGGGCATTTTAGCCATCAAAGCGTCGTCGGGAAAGTCGACGAAGGCTTCCAGGATGAAGTTATCGTTGGACATGATTGGTGCTCCTTAATTCGCGTCAAATATAATTCTATGCCTGGCGCAGGATGTCGGCAGCGACGTCGGACGTTACATCTTTACGTTCGCCCAGCGCGCGGGTACCGAGGCGAGTCGAGATAACTCTGGCTGCCTCCTCGGCGTTGATGCCGTAGTCCTGCAATCGGGTGGGCATGCCCATGGCGTGGAAGAAGGCGACGGTGCGCTCGATGGCCTGATCGGCTGCCTGCTCAGGGTCCGCTTCATCAACGCCCCATACGCGACGGGCGAACTGGGACAGCTTCTGCAGCTTGGCGGCCTTACGCAAGCGCCAGAGGGCGGGGAGCACTACGGCAAGCGACTCGGCGTGCACGAGGCCGTATTCTGCAGTCAGTTCGTGCCCGATCTGGTGGGTGGCGAAGTCAGTAGGCACGCCGCAGGCCAGCATGCGGTTGAGGCCGTGGGTGGCGCACCACATCAGCGTGGCGCGCGTGGCATAATCGGCAGGGTGCGCCAGCGCTTTCGGGCCTTCCTCGATCAGCGTGAGGAACACCGCCTCCGCCTGCCGGTCCTGCAAGGGCGCATCGGCGGGGTAGGTCAGGTATTGCTCGACCACATGCACGAAGGTATCCACGATGCCGTTGCGCACCTGCACGGGCGGTAGCGAGAAGGTGACTTCCGGGTCGAGAATGGAGAAACGCGGGTAAATCAACTCGGAGTCGAAGGCACGTTTCTCGCGGGTCTCCCGGCGGCTGATAACGGCGATGGGGTTCATCTCCGACCCGGTGGCCGGCAGCGTGAGCACCGCGCCGAACGGGAGCGCCGTGACCGGCATTACCACCCCACGCTGGACGAACAGTTGCCAGGGATCATCGCCGGTAAACGGCACCAGGGCCGCGATGAGCTTGGTGGCGTCCACCACCGAGCCTCCCCCCGCGGCCAGCAGGAAATCGACTCCTTCGCGCCGCGCCAGTTCCGCCGCCTCCAGGCACGACTCGTAGGCCGGGTTGGGTTCGATGCCGCCGAACTCTACCACCGCCCGCGCCCCCAGCGCCGCCTTCACCTGCGCATACACCCCGTTCCGCTTGATGGAGCCGCCGCCGTAAATAAGCATCACTCGTGCTGTCGCAGGCACCAATCGTTCCAAATTCGCGATAGCCCCCTTGCCAAAGACGATGCGCGTGGGGTTGTAGTATTCGAAATTATTCATCAGCACTCCGCTCCCTGTCCCTCAAACTACTTCCTTGTATTACCGGCAGGCGGCGGTAATTCCTGCCTGAGGGGCGGAGAATATTAATATGCAAGCGGTCTCATTATTGGTGTGGTCAACGGTGATTTCGACAACCAGCAGTCGTATTACAACTGGTTCAATCCGAAAGAGCTGAAGTAAGCTACGGGCACCCGACGCGGAAAACCGCTCCAGGTTATCGCAGCCCAAAGTGGGTGACGACCCAATATAGCAGGGCGCCGGCGGCGGCGCAGGTGGGAATGGTGAAGACCCACGCCACGACAATGTTGGCGGCGACGCCCCAGCGGACGGCGGAGAGGCGTTTGGATGCGCCGATGCCAAGGATGGAGGACGAGATGACGTGGGTGGTGCTGATGGGGATCTTCATGAACGTCACGAACTGGATGGTGATGGCAGCGACGGTTTCCGCGGCGAAGCCGTGCACGGGC
>CAIYQO010000047.1 GCA_903928345.1 uncultured bacterium
GACGCTCTCGTCAAGGAGGTGCTCGACACCGAGTTCGCCTGACGAACCCCACCGCCCGCGGTCACCGGGAGGATAGCCCCGGACCGCGGGCGGTCAAATCAGGTGAGCAATACGTGGCGTGAAGCGTGAGCAGCTACACCACCATCGGCAGTCCCTCGGCCTGGAAGAACTCACCTACGTGTATACCGAACTGCCGGCAGAAGACCGCGAGCGCGTGCTGGTTGTCGCCCGGGCTTTCCTGGCGCACCACCGCGCGCACTGACCGATCCCGCCTGGATCAGCCGGTGCGCGCGCACGTTCAGGTGGTAGTGATGCCACTGGCCACGAGGGTGTCCAGCGCTTCGGCGATCGCCTGGGTGTGCTCCGGCGGGACCTGGTCGGGATAAGCGACGGTGCAGGGGAGAGACGCGTGCCGAAAGGGATCGAACCGGAACAGCCCCTGGCTCGGGCGCCGGCGGGGCAAGGCGTCGATTTCCCATACGTGGACATAGGTGACGCTACCCGGCTCGGTGGCATCCACCAGAGCCGCCTGCAGGGAGTCGGGCAGGGGGAGTTCGGTGCGGTAGCCGATCAAGGTGAGTTCGTATGATGGCGTCAGTTCGCAACAGTGCACGTGCTGGTGCGTGTCATACACATAGATGCCGAGAAGACGCCCCGCCTCGTACCGGAGGGGGCGATCCCAGCAGGCACTGTCATCCAGATACGCCAGACGCAAGCGTGGGGCCATCGTCGTCACCTCCTTCCTGTAGATATTCGTTCAGCACAGCGGCGATGCGCGCCGCGTTCGGGCTCACCAGCCAGGTACTGACACGCGCCCGTGCGGTCACCGGTCCGCTCAGCATGGACGCCTCGATGCCGTCGGTATAGGCCGCGCCGAGGAGCGCGATGATGCCTCCCGTGTGCAGGGCGGCGTCGAAGGCGGCCTGGGTGCGGACAAGGGTCACGTCGCACGGCGTGTCCTCGCAGGCGAAGATGACGGCCAACGCGGCCATCTCGTCCTCGCATGTCGTGCGCGGCACGGCGGCCACCTGCGCAGCCTCCGCGTGATGACCGAGCAGGACGAGCCAGGCGTGCAGCCGGCCGGTGCGGAATTGCCGCCACACCTGAAACGGCTGGTAGGCGGCCTGCACGGCCGCAAGGGTGGTCAGCTCCGCCCAGAGGGCGGACGGGTCATCCGGGATGAGGGGCATTCGTCGTGGTCCTTTCTGCCGGGGTCACCGGTCGGTCGTGGCCTGGCGGACGCGGGTCACGCGCGGTCCTGGGGATCGCGTGCTGTGCCGTCGCACGGCACCGCTTCGGGGTCCACCCCGTCCACGAGTACATGCGAGAGCACCCAGACATTCGCCCACGTGCCGGCACAGCGGGTGCAGCGCATCGCCTGCGTCTGCCGTCCTTCGTCTTCGTAGACGGCGGTCTCGGTCGCCGCCGGGGCACCACAGTAGGGACAGCGGTACCCACCGGCCAGCCGGGTGCGCCGCGCGGCTTCCGCCGTAATGCGCGGGAGGGACATGGCGGCTCCTTCCTGTGGCGCCGGGGGACCCGAGGACGGGTCCCCCGGCGTGCGCTTACGCCAACAGCTGGTGCATCAGGACCGGCAGCTCCTTGAGGCGGCGCAAACGGGTGCCCATGTTGCGGTGCTCTTTGGCCACCCAACTGAGTGCCTGGGCCACGTGGTAGGCATTCGCCACCGGAGCGAAGGCGCCGGGGACAGGCCCGAGGGGGAGCACCGGCCGTTCATGTGCCGGCACCGGAAGTAGCGGCGCCTCCTCGCTCCCGCGATGGATTTCCGGGGTGGCATCCGCGCCGGTCTGCAGGATGTGCCACACCCGTGCCGCCGTCGGCGCGCCCCACAGCGCGGCGACCGGCTGATCGATCCAGGGCAACGCCCGCGACGGGGTGACCGGCTGTTCCAGCCAGCGACCCAGCAACTGGCGATCCTGCGGCACCTGCTGCAGGGAGAGCGCCAGGTACTCGGCGATGTCCTCCTCGTCGATGCCGCGGAAGTGCGCCTTGCGGAACCCCGCGGCGCCGATGCCGGAGAGCATCCCGTTGCCGCACACCAGCCGCAGCCATTCCAGCTCGACCGAGACCGCGGTGGTTTTGTCCACGCTGTTGAGGAGGTTCATGCGCAGCACCAGCGGGCAGCCATCGCCGGGATCGAAGTCGTAGCCGGGGATGGTGACGCTGATCTTCAGCCGCTCCCCGTAGGCCGTTAGCGCCATCTCGGCGTGCAGGCCGTGCAGATCGAAGCCGAGGGTGGCCAAGCCGTCCATCGCCCGGTCGAAGACCGTTGCGTGCTGCATCAATCCGTAGGATTTGGAGACGGTGGTGACGGGGTACTGGGCGTCATCTTCCACGATGACATCGTAATGGGGATTCTCGATGCCGTTGACGATGAACGGCACGCGGGAGAAGGTCGGCAGGCGCGCGCGTAACGCCAGCAGTTGGTCGTGGGCGGTGAGGACGGCTTGCCCGTTCCAGCGTGTCGCCGGCGTGGGCGGCAGCGCGGGGGGCAGGGAAGCGATGACCGGCATCTGCACGGCCGGTCGCGTGGTCAGGGTCACCATGGATGTAACCTCCGGGAACAGACACATTGCCTGAGCGGTGTCAGGCGGTACCGTACTGACGGCGCGGGCCGTCGCCGAGGCGCGACGGGCGGCCATCGAGCAGCGCCAGGCACTGCCCGTATAAGTCGGGGCACTCGGACTCTTCCGGCTCGGGCAGGGAATCCGGGTCGGTCGGATACCGCGCCGAGACGGCATCGGGCGTCGGCGCACGGCGATGCGCCGGCGCAGCACTGCGGAATGACATGGGAAACTCCTTGCATGGGGTGAATGCGGAAGCGCGTGCACGGACGTGTGGCTAGACAGCCGTCGGCGGTGCACGTCAGGGACGACGGCCACTACAACAGGCCGCGTTCCTTCAAACTCAGGTAGTGATCCTGGGCGATGATGAGGTGATCCAGCACCGGGATACCGAGCAGGACCCCCGCCTCCTTCAGGCGCGCGGTCACCGCCAGGTCGTCCTGGCTCGGGGTGAGATCGCCGGAGGGATGACTGTGCGCCAGGATCACGGCGGCGGCGTTGCAGAGGATGGCGGCTTTGAAGGTTTCGCGGGGATGGACCAGGCTGGCATTGAGCGAACCGATGCTGACCTGGTGCAGGCCAATGACGCCATGCCGGGTGTCGAGCAGCACGGTGAGAAAGATCTCCCGGTCCGCGCCCCCGAGTTCGTCGCGCAGGAGCGCAAAAGCCTCCGTGGGACTGGTGAGGGGCTGGGTAGTCACCCGGCACCGGCTGTCGGTGACGAGGGCGACGCGATAGCGCGGGCGGTAGCGGGTCGTCTCAGGTGCGGGATGGGCCATAATCCCTCCTTTCGGGGGGCGGGAGCTGGCAATCGCGGTGTGGGCCTGTGGAAGGCGAGACGGGGCGAAGCGGAAGTCGTAGTGTCTGTGATGCGGGGGGGCCTGTGGCGTGAAGGGACGGGCGTCAGGGGTTTACCCGCGTGGTGTCTGGGGCGCGGCGGCGCGTTCACTCATCCTCCGTGATGATCAGCACGGCCGCGAGGATGGCGGCGAGGATGCGCAGCCATTTCAGGATATCCAACGGCGTGACCTCCTTTCCACAGGTTGCGAGCAGCAATCGAGTGCGGGACGGGACAGCAGAGCATGACACCGGCTTCTCCTAGAGAGCTGATTGGGGTGGCCAGAATCAGATGGAGGGGGTGCCTCCTGCGAGTATGGCTTGACCTGGCTGGTCAGCGACATGCATACCGAGCCCGAGCATAAGGATGATATGTAGTCGATGTGGGGGCATATTTCACCGCATACACGGGGCATGGTGTCATAGGAAGTATTCAAGTGGGTACTCACTGGCCCAGAAGATCCACGTTGATCCACTAAGTTGATAAATTCGTTCGGGTCAACGGGTAACTGCCATAGGAAGATCACCGCACCGTCGGATTACCCGAAATGATGGGCATGCAGGCACCCACGCGATACCGGCACAACTCCCGTCGTGTGGCTGGCAGTCTCATCCCAGACCAAGGCTGTAAGGGTAGGCAAGGTGAACCTTACCATAAATAATCTATCAAAAGAGGGGGTCAGTCGAGAGCGGAGCCGTGGAAATCGAGCGTAAAACCGAAAAATGGGGTGGGAGATCAACCGTGCTCCCGTGCTTGGCTGGACCTTTGGTGCCGCGGCAGCGCCGGTCGAATAGGGCTGCTGCCGCCGTGGGACCGCGGGAGCCACCCTGGGCGGCAGGCGCCGTGGAGCGTACCTTGGTTCGCGGCGGAGGGGTACCGACGCTTGGCGTGCCGCCTGCCAGCCTACGGGGGCGCATCGCAGTCGGTTAGGCGGTCCGAAAAAATGACCCAAAATCGAATTTCCCTTTTCACCGCCAGACCGGGGACGGCTAATCTGTGGCTGTCTGGATGCAGGGATCGCGCGCGCGGGAGCGATAAGGTAGCCCAAAGATTGGCAAAGGCATGCGCCCAGGTTGAAGGCATTTTGTCAGTCAAGCGTAAAGAGGATGCACGTCTATGAAAGGTACGGGTGATCTCTACGGATTCTCTCGATGCGTTCCTCATCAAGCCGTGCTTCATCTTCTCTCCCGATGCGCTGATAGTTGAGTGCGCGTGTCGTAAGAGTGATAATCTCCTGCTTAGGCGATAAATCTTTGCTCGGGTCCAAAATTTGAGTGAATTGCTCGATGGCATCATCTGTTCGCCCGACCTTGCTAAGCGCTACCCCGTATTGATGACGAAGAACGGGGTCGTCAGAAGCAAATTCGAGAGCACGTTCAAGGGAAGAAACTCTGCCATACTTATCGTGTTGCGCGTCGAGAATCTTCGCTTTGATAGTAAAGCACAATGCGCCTGTAGGGCTATTGGTAATGGTACAAGCTATCTGTATAAAATCGAGAGCCTTTCCGATATGTCCTTGCTCAAGCTCATAGCTTGCGCTCATGGCCAATACATAAGATGATTGTGGTGCAAGTTCTCGCGCTTGTTTGAATAAATCATCTGCGCTGTCACCATTACCAAAGAAACGTTCTGATTCACCTCGCCTACAAAGGATGGCAGCACGCTTTTCGTTATTCGTTGACAGGCTATATGACTCAAAGATTGTCTTAAACTTTTGTACTTCCGATTGCTGAAGATCCATTTGGTCATTAAATTGCTGGACACGTTGCCTGCATCGTAGCTCAAAGTCACCCATATCGCCTAGTTGAATCCGGGCGAAAGAAAGAGTAATTGGAAGCGCTGCAAATACTATGCGACCGTCTTTTGCTGCGGTCACACTCGTCATTAAGGCGCTGTCACAAAGCTCCGAAGTCGCTTTGTCAGTCCTTTCAATTGTCCAATTCGTTGCAATTGAGAGTTGCTGGGTTGTTGGAGGAGCTTCGAAGACTGTTGCTGCTGCAAGCAGTGAACGCGCATCCGGTGATAGTACCGCCCACATATTTCTGAAACTGAACTCTAGCACGGGCGAATCTTTGTCAACAGTGGCGGTTAAGACTGTACTGATGTCATTAACAAGTTTGTATCTTCCAATCATCCATTGTATAGCAAGTGGCAGACCGCCACTGACATCTGCAACTTTGTTCATTACATCTCTTGTAGTGGGGAATACCACGCCCATCTCCCGAGACTTGGTTCTGACGAACTCTCTGATTTCCTCATCACGAAGTTCCCCAACAGGTAACGGAAGTTCCCACCCTCCCGTTTTATGCCTACTTGTCAGGATTACTTTTGCCTTAGTGCCGACAGGTAGTCTTTGGATGAAGTTCAGAATTCGTCCATCAGCAACAGTTTCCATATTGTCTAAGACAAGGAGTGTGCTCCATGCTGATAAAATATCCATAACAGACGCTTTCTTCGCGTCAAGATCGCCGGATGTACCCTCTTCAAATGCAAGCAACACGTGATCAAGGAGATTTTCGAGCGAATATAAGGAACGACTGCAGGGTCTAATGCCGTCCTGTGTGAGCATTGTTTCTTTTGCTGTTAGATGGATTATTGCTTCAAATTCACGCTTTTCATAAAACTTGTATGTCACCCAGTTTACGATTGCCGACTTTCCTACTCCACCTGGGCCATGAACGTTAATGATCCATATACGCGGGTCTCTGGTTACCGCATCCATGGTTCCCCGGCAACAACCCCCATTTCAAGCTGCCGCAAAGACCGGCCGTGCCGGGTTTCCTTCCGAGAACCAGCTCAGGCCGATGAGGTCCCTGATCACCTTGGACGCTGGTGTACGGGTCTCCAGGAGCGCTTTCCC
>CAIYQO010000048.1 GCA_903928345.1 uncultured bacterium
GACGCTCTCGTCAAGGAGGTGCTCGACACCGAGTTCGCCTGACGAACCCCACCGCCCGCGGTCACCGGGAGGATAGCCCCGGACCGCGGGCGGTCAAATCAGGTGAGCAATACGTGGCGTGAAGCGTGAGCAGCTACACAACTGCGTCTCCAGGCGCACGCGCTCCATGTTGCGCTCCACCACGAAGGGCAGCTCGCGAATGCTGAACGGCTTGACCAGGAAGTCCTGCGCGCCCAGGCGGATGGCGCGCTGGGTCAGGTCGAGGGTGGCGTGGCCGGTGAGCACGATCACCGGCATATGGGGGTACTTCCGCCGCATGATTTCCAGCAGCGTGAAGCCGTCGGTGTCGGGCATGACCAGGTCGCAGAAGACGATGCTGTACTCCTGCGTGGTGAGTAGCTCGATAGCCGCTTCCACGGAGCAGGCGCCGTCCGCCTCATACCCGATCCAGCTCAAGGCCTCGATCAACGAATCACGCACCAGCGTTTCGTCGTCGACGACCAGTACGCGCACGGTATCTCGCGGTGTAGTCATGCATTTCCTCCTTGATCATCCATTCGGGGGGCGACCCGCGCACCATCCTGTTGTAGCGCGGGCGGGGCGGACGATATGGCCGTCGCGCCGGAAAGATCCAGCATCTGTTCGTCGGCGGCATACGTGCCGCGGGCGGGACGTATCACGCGGGACAGCAGTTCGGTGACTTCGCGGATACGCTCGGCGCACTCGATGATGCGCCTGACTTTCTTCGACACCGCGGGGGAAGCATTCGTTTCGCCTTCCAGCATCTGCGCGGTAATCAGTAGGCCGAATAAGGGGCTGTTGATGGTGTGGTTCACCGTGGCGATCGTCTGCACAATGCCGGTATACTCCGCCGAGCGCAGTTGCTCTTCGCGCTGCGACTCGTCCGCCAGCAGTACGTGGAAGAGCAGCAGCGTGGATTGCCGTCCGCCGGACAACACCACCGGACAGGCGAAGTAAGCCACCAGCCGGGCGGCGCCGTCGTGGTGCTCCAACGAGCCGAAATAGCCCGCCTCCGGCACGGCGGTTTCCGTGCGCAGCACCGTGTGCAGCGGGCGCCCTTCCACCGACGCGCGCGGCGCGCCGAGGGCCGCCTCCGCCGGCGGGTTGGCATACAGAATATGGTGCGCCTCGTCGAGGACGAAGCAGGGCTCGTGCAGGCCGCGCACGGCCAGGAAGGGCAGCGTGGCGGCCAGCGCCTCCTCCGGGCGGGGCAGGACGGGCAGGTGTGCGGCGATCGCCGCGGCCAGCGCTTCGGCGCACGCCACCGCGGCCGCCGGGTCGTCCGGCGCGCGCGGCGTGCTGAGGCTCAAGACGCCGCACGTCACCCCCCCCCTGCACGATAGGCGCCACCACCAGAAAGGCGGCGGGGGGCACGGGATAGTTGGGGCAGAAGAAGGCGATATGCCCGGAGAGGGTCAAGGTGGTCGGCGCCGGCGCGGTCAGCGTCAGGTGTTCGCTCGGTAACGGGGTGCAGCCGCTGGTACACCGCACGAAGCCCGAGCAGACGACGAAGGGGGTCGCGTCGGTGCCGGCCAGCGACAGGCGTCCATACGCCATGCCGGAGACGCGCAGCGCCTCGGTGAGCACCTGGTAGAGCACCGGACGCGCCGCGGGGTCGCCCACGCGCACGCCGGCCAACGCCTCAGGCGGCGGCCAGTGCATCGCGTCGCTATAGGTGCTCGCGCTCGGGGAGGGGGTCATTACCGATGCGTCCTTATGCGTGCAAGCCTTTGCACGCTACTCATTCATTCCACACATCGGCGCGGTATCATCCACCACGGCGGAGAAAATCGCAAAATAACCTTCCCGCCCTTCATACGCGTTAGTTTCTGTCACGGCTTGTCTGTTCTCCGACCCGACGATAATGCTCTTTGATTCATGAATGTCACTATGGCCCGCGGATAAGCGGCGACTGAAGGCGCAGCTCTTTGGCGCCTGCGCACCAGCCGTCCGCCTACGCGGACGGGGAGAAGGAAAATGGTGTTGACGATGTTCCACCCGTCGCGTCCCCGTAGGGGGACGCTTGGCCGATGAGGCCAAATAGCTGCGATTTCAATCGCCAGGGTTGTTGAACGTACCGACATTCATGAAGCAAAGAGCTTTAGCGTCGGGTGGGAAAACAGGCAAACGGATCGTATAAGCACCCGGCCTCTCCCCCTCCCTCGAGGGAGGGGGAGAGGGGGGGAGGTCAAAAAAAGGGGCGCCCCGCCAGGGAGCGCCCCTTTGCCTTGTCCCGCCGGCGTTAGAGCAACGGCAGGTATTCGTTGATTTCGAAGTCGGTGACGTGGGTGCGGAAGCGGTCCCACTCGATCCGCTTGTTCTGCAGGAAGTTCGTGAAGACGTGCTCGCCCAGCGCTTCGCGCACCAATGACGAACCCTCGCACAGCGTGATGGCTTCGCTGAGGCTGCCTGGCAGCGAGGCAATGCCCAGCGCGTTGCGCTCGTCCTGCGACAGCTTGAAGAGGTCGAGTTCGCGCGGGGGCGGGCATTCCAGCTTCTCTTCGATGCCACGCAGGCCGGCGGCGAGCATCACCGCGAAGGCGAGATACGGGTTGCACGCCGGATCGGGGCTGCGCAACTCGATGCGCGTGGCGTGCTCTTTGCCCGGCTTGTACATGGGGATGCGCACCAGGTTGCTGCGGTTGCGCTGCGCCCAGGAGACGTACACCGGCGCTTCGTACCCCGGCACCAGCCGCTTGTACGAATTCACCCACTGGTTGGTGACGGCGGTGAACTCGGGCACGTATTTCAGGATGCCGGCGATGTACTGCTTGCACACGTCGCTGAGGAAGAACTCCGCGTTGGGGTCAAAAAAGGCGTTGTGCTCGCCTTTGAACAGCGACTGGTGCACATGCATGCCGGAGCCGTTCTCACCCGCGAGGGGCTTGGGCATGAAGGTGGCATACACGCCGCTCATGTAGGCGACTTCCTTCACCGTGATGCGGTAGGTCATCAACTGATCGGCCATCGTCAGCGCATCCTGGAAGCGCAGGTCGATCTCGTGCTGGCTGGGGGCGACTTCGTGGTGGCTGTACTCCACGTAGATGCCCATCTCTTCCAGCGCCAGCACCGTTTCGCGGCGCAAGTCCACCGCCTCGTCGCGCGGGATCAGGTCGAAGTAACCGCCCTGGTCCAGCGGGGAGGGGTCCTGCGGACTGCGGAAGTAGAAGTACTCCGCCTCGGGGCCCACGTTGAAGGTGAAGCCCATGTCGGCAGCCTTCTTCAGGTTGCGCTTGAGCACCTGGCGCGGGTCGCCTTCATAGGGCGTGCCGTCGGGATTGAAGATGTCGCAGAACATGCGCGCCACGGCGCGTTCCCGCGGGCGCCAGGGGAGGATGGCGAAGGTGTTGGGGTCGGGCACGGCCACCATGTCGCTCTCGTCGATGCGGGTGAAGCCCTTGATGGACGACCCGTCGAAGCCGATGCCTTCCTCCAGCGCCTTGTCGAGTTCCTCGACCGGGATGCTGAAGCTCTTCAGGAAACCCTGGATATCGGTAAACCAGAGCTTGACGAACTTCACGTCGAAGTCCGTCAGTTGTTTTTTCAGCCGTTCGCGCGATTTTGCCATCTCGTGCTCCTCCTCATGCGACCACCGGGGAGATGCCCCATGTTCCCAGTATATGCGGGCAATGTTTCCGCCAGATTACCGTCCGACGCACCCGCAACCGGTTTACCGGGCCTTCCTCTCTCTTTTCTATGCGAGGCCGGGGATTCCTTCCGCCGGCTGTGCTACCCGTGAACCTTTCGCGCGAAGTACGCCACCACCGCCGGGCGGGTAAGGAGGATGATGAAGGTGGCGTTGATGGCGGCGCTGAACACCAGCGAAGCGACGAGGGTGATCGTGGTAATCAGGTGGAACAGCGCGGGGTCCAGAGACGAATTCGGCGGCGTCACGATATGTTGCATGCTGAAGGGCATGACGATAACGGTTTCAAGAAAGACGGCGCAACAGAAGAGAATCGTGCCGACGCGAGCCCAAGCCAGGCCTTTGATGAGTCCGATCCCCATGAGCAAATACAGCCCGCCGAAGACCAGGTCAATAAGAATACCGACTTCAACCGGGATGGGGTGCGCGACCGCCGGGTTCTGGGCGGTCACCACCAGCGTCACGATGCCGGCCAGACTGAAGAAGGCGAACACGAGCAAGATGATGCCGATCACCATCGGTGACGCCGGCTTGGGCACCGCCGCCTCCGGCGGGGCGCCATACGACGGCGGTGTGGGCGGCACAAACGCAAAGGCGGGCGGCGCGGGCGTGCTCTGCGGCGGCGGTGCTGCCGGCTCCTCCGCCGGCGGCCGCGGTTCCTCGTTAAAGCTCATCGGGGTCTCCTTTCCCGGGGGTGTGTTTTTGTCTGAACCTTGATTTGTCGGATTAACGGATTACCTTGATGGAGCATGCGCTATCTCATCAAGGCAATCCTAAAATCCGACAAATCAAGGTTCAGGCATCCCCCAATCCAAAATCGTCTTACTTCATCGCCACCGCCGCCTTGAACGGCGAGGTCGGCAGGCCGGCGGCATTGGTCAGGTTCAGGCCCACGGGGCTGTCGGCCCAGGCGTAGGCGGCGGTGACGGGCTCGGGCACGGGGGAGGTGAGATACACCGTGTCCCCTTGCAGGCGCGCAGTGGCCCAGGCGAAGGTACCGTCGGTACCGGCGAGGGCGAAGCCCACGGGCACCTTGCCGTCTTTCGTCACCAGCGGCTGGTCGAAGTGCACCGCCACCTCGGCACCGTGGCGCGACACGGCGAGCAGGCGCGGTTCCAGCACGATGCCGGGCCGGGCGTAAGCTTCCCGCAGCGCCCACGCGCACAGCCGCGCGCCCACCGCCTGCTTGTTGAAGGGGTGGATATTCGCCGGCTCCCCCACGTCGATGGTCACCGTGAGGCCGGTGTGCGGCAGGGCGGCGGCGGTGCGGCGCTGCTGCTCGCGAATCTCGCCATAGCCGCTCTTTTGCACCGGCACGTCCGGCGCTTCCTTGCCGAAGGCGGTGAGCTGCACGATGCCGAAAGGCGCGTTCGGCAGTCCCCACGCCGTGCGCCAACTGCCGATCATCGCGGTGAGCAGCGTCTGGTACTCCGCCGTCTTCCACGAATTCGACTCCCCCTGGTACCACACGAAGCCGCGCACCGGGTAAGGCAGCAGCGGGGCGATCATGCCGTTGTAGAGCGCGCAGGGGGCGCCCATGCCGGCGCCCGGCGCGGTGGCCAGGTGCGGCGCGCCCGGCGGACCGGGCACCTTGGCATCGGCCATCACTTTGGTGGTGATGCTCGCCGCATAATGCCAATCGCCCACCAGCGACACGGAGGCGTCCGCCGGACGATCCGGGCAGGCGACGAACATCTGCCGTGCGCTGCCCGCCAACCCACCGGCGAAGCCCATGTCCACCGCCTGGAGGGCAAGGTGCAGCGTGGTGTCCTTCACCACTTCGGCGGGCACGGTGTAGTGGCGCGGGGTGGTCCAGTCGCCCGAGGTGCGGCCCACCAGTTGCCCGTTGACATAGGTGCTGTCGGAGTCGTCCACCGGCGCCAGGCCGAGGGTCAGCGCGTGCCCCACCCAGGCCGCGGGCAGCTTCACGGTGTGGCGCAGCCACACCACGCCGTCATAATCGGCCAGCGCGGGCACGCCGGCGTTCTCCCAGATGCCCGGCATCGTCATGGTCGGCCACGCCGTGTCATCGAAATTCGCGTCGCCCCAGTGCGCCTGGTAGCCGGTGTCGATGGCATCGATGGCGTCCCACGCCTTCGCCTCGCGCGGACGGTAAGCCTCCAGGTCGCGCGGGTAGGCGGCGATGCGGCGGGCGGCCACCTCCGGCGTATAGGCGGCGGCGTCCTTATCCAGTTTGTCGAGATAGTACTTCAGCGCCGGGTCGGCGGCCAGCGCCTCGCGCGGGGTCCACGACTCCGCCATGCTGCCGCCCCACGCCGACTCGATCACGCCCACCGGCACACCCAGCGCCTTGCGCAGGTTGCGGGCGAAAAAGTACCCGGCGGCGGTGAAGTCGTCCACCGTGTCGGGGCGCGCGGGGTCCCACGTGCCGGAGAGCACGTCGGCGGCGGGCACCGCGGCGGCGGCGGTGCCGACGTGGAAGAGGCGCAACGCGGGGTCGGTCGAGGCCGCCACCTCGGCGCGCCCGTTCGCCGCGCTCAGCGTCGCCATCTCCATGTTGCTCTGCCCGCTGCACAGCCACACTTCGCCGATCAGAATGTCCGTCAGCGTCTTCGTCTCCCCGCCGCCGGCGATGGTCAGCGTCAACGGCGCAGTGTCCTTGTGCGCGTCGCGGGCCTTCAGGGTGACGCGCCAGCTCCCGTGGGCATCCGCCACACCGTGCGCCTTCTCTTTGCCCAGCGTCACGGTGATCTTTGTGCCCGGGTCCGCCCACCCCCACACCGGTAGCGGCACCCCCTGCTGCAGCACCATGTGGCTGCCCAGCACCGCCGGCACGCGCAACGCCGCGCACGCGGCGACGGTGAGGCAGAGCAGAAGAAGGGATATGATGGTGCGCATGGTGGAAACTCCCTGGAACGGTAATACTCGCTGTAACCGAACCGACCGTAATCGGTTGAAGGCAGCACAAAGTTACTCTACCCCCGACGTGGAGGGGTGTCAAGTGACCGCCCGCGTCGCGGCTTTGCGACAAGGAGGCGCCGTTGCGCGGGGTTATGCACATGCGCTGTCGGAGGGCCTGCTAGCATGAAGGCAGAGGAGGCGACGGCCATGTGGGTGTGGGTACGACGGGGTATGCTGCTGGGCCTGCTGCTGGGCGGCGGGCTGGCGTGGGCGGACGGCACAACGACCGCGGCCCCTCCCGCCACGGGAACGCCTCCCGCGGCGAGCACGCCGCCCGCGGCGGAGGCGGCGCACACGGTGCCACCGTTGGAAGAGGGCGACGCGCTGATGCAGAAGAAGCAGTATTCGCAGGCGCTGTCCCGCTACATCGCCGCCTGGCTGGACAACCCGGGCAACCCGGTGGTGCCCACGCGGGTGGGACAGGTGTTTCAGGCGCTGGGCAAGCTGCCCAAGGCCACGGAATTCTACGCGCAGGCCATCAAAATGAAGGCGGATTACGAGGAGCCGGTGGTGCTGTTGGCGCAGGTGTATCAGAAGGCAAAACGCCCCGACCAGGCGCAGATCCTGCTCGAAGAGCCCTCGCGGGTGAAACTCTTCAGCAAGTCGCCGCGCTACATGCGCGAGTTGGCGGTGGTGTATAACCGCGAGAACAAACCGGACAAGGCGCTGACGCTGCTGAAGAACGCGCAAGCCGTCGCGCCGGAGCAGACCAATCTGTACAGTGAAATCGGCTACGCCTTCTTCCTGCAAAAGAAATACACCGACTCCGCCGCCGCCTACGCCACCGCCGCGGAGAAGAACCCCGCCGACACCATGTCCGTGCTCAACCGGTCGTACGCGCTGGAAAAGGCGAACAAATTCTCCGACGCCGCCGCCGCGCTGACGCAATACCTCGACCTGGTCAAGGCGAAGGACACCGACCCCCAGCGCAAACGGCTGACGGAGCTGCTGGCTAAGAAGTAGGGGGTACCGGTCTCCCCTGGCAGGCGTCCCACATCAGCCAGACGGCAAGGGCGCCGAGGGCCAGCGCGATGACGACCAGCGCGACGCGCCGGGCGCCGGGGGCTTGCAGGTTCGGTGCCCGGAAGAGGCCCGAGAGAGTCTTGCCGACCAGCACCGACGCCGGCGCGGCCACCAGCGCCGCGGCCATGAGGGCCGGCCACATGAGCAGCACCCCGATAAAGTGCTGCCCCGGTGACGCAGGCAGCGGGGTGGCGCCCATGAGGAGGATCAGCAGCGCCGCCACGATGACCCCCTGCACCAGCAGGTAGCTCGGGCGCCATGCCGGACGTGTGGATACCCGTCGCGGCCTCGGCGGCAGCGGCGGGGCGTCTTTGGGGTAGGTGCGGATGACTTCATCGGCAATGCGCGCCGCGAAGTCGAGCAGCGCCTGCTCCGCCGAGTGCGCATGGATGGCTTCCAGGTAGTCCAGCGGGAAATTCACCGTGCCGCCGGTATGCGCGTAGGTGATATCGACACGCAACTCGACATCCGTGGGACGGGCGTCTCGATATTTGTCGAGGGGAGTGTCGCGCCTATAAAGGACGAAATGCATCAGCGGCAGATGGCTAAACACGCCACCCAGTGCGTTAACAGCGCTCTTATTTAACAGGGCCATTGCTTTGGCTGCTTGCTTATCGCTTTCCCGTGCCCCACATGCTCGTAATACGCGGCCACCCACCACGACGTCCGCATCCGGCGTCTCCACCGGGGTCAGGCCGCGACTGCGCAGGCGCGCGTCGATCACCCCTGCCAGCAGCGCTTGCACTTCCTCCGGTGGGATGTCGTTGGCGTTGACGTGCGGCCCCGGGGTGAAGGGGACGAGGTGATAGGTAACCATCCGTGTGTCTGCTTTCCGTGGCATACGGTAGTATAACATATCCACTAAGAAACTATCTCAACACACCTGGCCATCGTCTCGCGGGTCTTTTCCCCGCCTGGCTGTGTTCGCTTCGCGAACCCAAGCCGTTTCACTGCGTGAAGCCAGCGGGTTGGATTTCCTGGCATGTATGACCTCATACACTCTCGGAAATCCGCCTTGCCAGACGACGAAAATCCTCCGCGATCCGACGACCAGGCGTGTTGAGATAGTTTCTACATGCCGAGGAATCGCGACATGCCCGCGGGTTGGTCGGCGGCGCGACCATGCGCGCGGACAGGTGGGCGGGGTGCGCGGGTACGGTGAGGGCAGGATTCCAGCAGAGGAGGCCGCAGAGATGCGCTATGTCGGATGGACGCTGGGGGGGCTGTTTCTGGTCGATGGCCTGCTCGCCCTCATCGGCAAACAGGATTTTGTCAAGCTCATCAGCAATACGGTGGGCAAAAAGCTGCCCGCACCGGTGACGAAGACGTTGAAGCGTGCCGGCAGTGTGAACGACACCGCCATGACGGGCATGGCGATTAACAACGTGATCGCCGGCACCGGCATGGTGCTCGTCGCCACGCTGGCGGGTGGGCACAAGTAGGGGGCACGTGATGCGCTACGTTGGATGGGCGCTCGGTGGGTTCTTCCTGCTCGACGCGCTGGTGGATCTCGTTGGGGGCCCGCGCGCGATGCGCGGCCTGCGCCACGGCCTGGCGGAACGCCTGCCCGCGCCCATGGGGCGCGCGCTGAACGCCATGACGGACGTTAATCCCACCGCCCTGCGCACCATGGGGGCACTCAACCTGCTCGCCGGTGCCGGGATGGTGCTGCTCACCCTCTTCGGCAGCCGCACGGTACGCGACGTGCTGGTGGTGGAGAAGGTGGGGTAAAGGCCAAGCGTGCGCGTGCTCGTCATCGATCCGCGCGCGAGGCAACCGTAACCGAATAAAGCAGACGGCCTGTAGGCGTGAACCGGTCACACGTACAGGCCGTCTGTGTTTGCTATTACGCCTCGTTGCGCGGGTCGATTATGCGTTACATGTCCACGTATACCGCGCGCATCACTTCTTCCAGGCTGGTGATGCCGGCGCGGGCTTTGTCCATGCCGTCGTCGCGGATACTGGGGAAGCCGCAGTCGCGGACGATCCGGCGGATGGTGCTGGCGGGCGCTTTTTCCATGATCGCCTTCTGGACGTCTTCCACGACGGGGATGACCTCAAAGACGCTGACGCGGCCCATGAAGCCGGTGCCGCGGCAGTTCTGGCACCCCTTGCCGTGGTAGAAGATCTGGCCGTCGTTGGGCAGGTCCAGTTTCGCGCGTGTCACCTCCGGCACCGGCGCTTCTTCCTTGCAGCTCTCGCAGATTTTGCGTACCAGGCGCTGGGCGATGATGCCGTTCACCGCGGAGGCGATAAGGAAGGGTTCGGCGCCCATGTCCACCATGCGCGCGGCGCCGGCGGCGGCGTCGTTGCAGTGCAGCGTGGAGAGCACCAGGTGGCCGGTCAATGCGGATTGCACCGCCATCTCCAGCGTTTCCAGGTCGCGGATTTCCCCGACCATGATGATGTCCGGGTCCTGACGCAGGATAGAGCGCAACCCGGCGGCGAAGGTGAGGCCGATCTTCGGATGCACCTGAATCTGCGTGATGCGCGAGAATTGGTACTCCACCGGGTCTTCCACGGTGATGACGTTCTTCCCCACGCAGTCGATGCGCGTGAGGCACGCATAGAGCGTGGTGGTTTTGCCGGAACCGGTGGGGCCGGTGGCGAGCACCATGCCGAACGGTTTATTGGTCAGCTCTTCCAACCGGTCGCGGTTCTGCCCGACCAACCCGAGCTGCGCCAGGTCCATCGACACGGGGCCTTTGGGCAGCAAGCGCATCACCGTCTTTTCGCCGGAGATGCCCGGGATGGTGGAGACGCGGACGTCGAATTCTTTCTGCCCCAGCGCCACGTCGAAGCGGCCGTCCTGCGGCAGGCGGTTCTGCGCGATGTCCAGCTTGGAGAGGATCTTGATGCGTGAGATCACCTGCGCGTGCAGGTTGGGGTCGTAGGTCATGTGGTCGTACATGATGCCGTCGATGCGGAAGCGGACGTAGACCGTCTTCTGGTGCGGCTCCATGTGGATGTCGGTGGCGCGCTCGGCGATGGCGCGCTGGATGATGCCTTCCACCGTGCTGCTGGCCCCGCGCTGCTCGACCATCTGCCCGATGGCCGTCTCGCGTTGTGCCGCACCCGCCGACGGGGCGTCCGTCGGCCCCATCGACTGCAGCAGGTCGGCCGGCTTTTCCGAGTAGTTGCCGCTGTAGTGCACGTCGATGCCGCGCATGATGTCCTGCTCGGTGGCGAGCACCGGGTTGATGCGGCTGTTCGTCATCTGCTGCAATTGGTCGAGCAGCATCAGGTTCGTCGGATCGGTCGTGGCGATCGACAGGGTGCGCATGCCGTTGCGCAGTTCGGACAGTCCCACCGGGCAGATGCGGTAACGCTCCGCGACGGTGCGGTTAATCAACGCCAGCGCTTCTTTGGGCACCGGTACATCCTGTGGGCGTACGACCGCCACGGGGTCTTCACGCATGGAACGCTCCTTTACTCGGACATGCCCCACCGACAGCGCAGGGGAGGACAGTGGCGGCTGATTGGTTAGATTCGGCGCGCGGGGAAAAGTTCCTTGTGCGTGGGCAAGACGCGCGGCGGGTTGCGCGAAGCTTAATCGGCCGGATGGCTCAGCGCGTTTGCGCTATCCAATCGGTTAAGTCTCGCAAACGATGATCCCAATAGAGGGTTAACCCTCGTTCCTGGGCTCCTTTGAGATTACCGAGTTTGTAAACGCCACTGATGACGGCGACGGGGACGATCTGCTTGGTACCGAATTCATCAATCCACGTAGTGGCCTTTACCGCCGCATCGTTGTTCAGGCGTTTGACGGAGTTGACGGATGAATTGGAGACTTTACACTCAATCGGCATCGTGCGTGAATCCCATAACCCGATGACAAGGTCCGCCTTCCTGCTGCCCAAATACACTTCCTGGCAGCAAAACGAGCCTGCGGGCGGCGCTTGCGCCAGGGTGGCGATCTTCTTATTCTCGAGTTGAATTTCTTTCATGCCGAAGGTCAGTAGCACTTCGCGGACATGATTTTCCTGGGCCAGCTTGCTTTTAGTTCGCCGACTGGTGGCGATGCGTTGCGTAGCGATCAGTGCCGTCGAAGCGACAATGGCGGCTTCCCGTTCCGCACTGGTAGGTTCACGCCCTTCGAGCACCCACGGGAAGCGGCGACGGTCAAGGCCGATGCGAATCGTCTCAACGATCCGTGTGACCGATCCCGGATCCTTGCGTAATTGGCCGATTGCAAGCGAAGGCACATCCGCGAGTGTCTGTAAATCGTCTTCCGAAATCGGCGGTCCCGCCAGGTAGCGAAACCCCTCGCGCAGGCGCGCCTCGGTTAAGATCGTCAGCGCATTCCGTTCGATCTGTGCCAGATCGACCGTCGTCTCCAACAGGTTCTCAATGGCATCCTGCACCTTATCGTATTGATCGAGATATTCTTCTAGCGGCTCTTCCAAACGCTCTCGTCGAAAAAGCGCAATGGCGTGTTGCCGATCCGCTTCCAACTGGTCATCCGTCCATACGGTGCTTTGGATCGGCTGTTGCGCCTTTCTACTTGCCATCACGCAAACTCCTCACGATATCCTTGCAGCAACAACGCGGGGGACGGCACCAGCAACCGTTCCATCTCTCGCGGCTCGAATTTCGTTAATCCACCGGCATAGGTGCGCCCATCGGTAACCGAAATGTTGTGCGTCAAGTATTCGACGAGCGGTTCCAATACGGCGAGGGATAATTCTTCACGCGGGTACAGCCCGTGCGCAATATTGATATGACGCGCCCCGGCAGCGTTCCGCACGAAGGCGGGAGGCCGCCGTGCCATATAAGTCGCCAGAATCGGCGCCGGCTGTCGAAGACCGACTGACCACCAGGCCTTCCGTTCACGAGCGATATATCCCTGATCGGCGCCTTCTGTCTTCGCAAAGGCGAGAAACTTCTCGATGGCAGCACGCTCTTCCTGAGTAAAAACCGCCAGATCGACCGGAATGTCGATCACCTGCCGCAAGGTGGAAGTATCGGTCAATTCCCCTTGTACATCGAAGAGTTCGCGCGCTTTTGTAACAGTTGGGTACAATAAGTGTTTCGGCAGAATCGCACTGTGTGCCCCGGCAATCCAGATACGATTGGCGCCCGTGACCTGCCCCCGGTGCACGCGACACAACTCGCCTAACTCGATAAATCCTTCACGCTTCTCCGGCACGACACGCGTCAATGGGGACCAACGAGGTGCGGATTCCAATCTGCCACGATGAATCATCCACGCGGGTGGCAGCGCTCCCAAATCGAGCAGAGACGACACCCGCCGAATGCCGATCGTTTGTGGCTGTGCGCCGACTTCGAAACCGGTGATGACCGCGGTGGTAGCCGTACCGGGAAAGGGTTCCGCCGTCGGCTCGATGATCTGGAGATTGTTGGCGCCGAGGACATGGAGCAGCAGATCCCGGACGGTATTACCGTAGTTCACATCGAGCCATTCCGCTGCCGAGATAAAAAGGCCGATATCGCCGGGGCGCGCATGTTCGGCCGTGGCCAGAAAGAAATATACATGAAGCCCCGCGAGCTGGCTCGCGGAGATGCGATACCGTGTCGCCGTTGCCACCAACCACTTTTTCCATTGCGGCTCGATGAGGTGATGCCTGACATAGGGCGGATTCCCAATATAGAGCGTCTGGCCGGTAACGGCGGGAATCCGTACGTCGCGATAATCATCCAGGACGATACGGGCGCGATCCGCTAACTGATGCACGGCCAGATTGCCGCGTGCCAGAATTGCGGCAAAGGGATCCATTTCGATGCCCAACAGTTGTGCATCGGGAAAGACTTGCGCGGCGCCAATGAGAAAACGTGCGGAACCGGCGCCCGGATCGACGACGCGCGCGGGGCGCGCATGTTCGCGTGCCCATGCCAACATCGAAGCCACAATCGTCAACGGCGTGTAGGTCGCACCTTGCGGGCGTCGGACTTCCGCGGAAGTGAGAGCGGAAAACAGGTCGCCGAGGACATCTTCTCCGGCAACGATTTGCTCCCGTACTGCAGCAACGAGGCCTGCAGCTACCACCGGCAGGTGACGAATCAACGCCTCTTCACTTTGCGACCAGCCCGGAATCGACGGAGCGCCTAACGCAACCGCCAACGCCAGAAGCTCATCGCGTGAAGCGATACCACCGAACAGGTCAAGTTGTGAGTGTTTTGGGGCTTTTCGAGGCATAGATTATTCTCCCGGGGCGACCGCGGGTGCCGGCGCCGGGGCCGGGGCGGCCAGCGTGCGGTCGGCGTGGGTCAGCGTCCAGGTGCGCGTGGCGGCGTAGCGGCGCACGCCGTTGACGATGGCGGCGGCGACGCGCTGGCGGAAGTCGGGATCGGCGAGCAGCTTCTCTTCGTTCGTATTGTTGATGAAGGCGATCTCAATGAGGATCGCCGGCATGCGGCTTTTGCGCGTGACGAGGAAGTTGGCGGTGCGCACGCCGCCGTTGGGCAACCCCAGCGCGCTCACCAGCTCCGTCTGCATGGCGGCGGCCAGGCCGGCGCTTTGCGGGGTGGTGTAGTACGTCTGCGTACCACTGCAGGAGTTGCGCACCGCGCTGGAATTGCAGTGGATGGCGATGAACAGGTCCGCCCCTTCGGTGTTCGCCAGCGCGGGGCGGTCGTCGAGGGGGATGAAGGTGTCGTCGCGGCGGGTGAGCAGCACGCGCGCTCCCGCGTCGGTGAGTTGCGACGCCGTGCGCAGCGCCACGTCCAGGTTGACATCCTTCTCCAGCGAGTCTTCCCCGTGCGCGCCGGTGTCGTGCCCGCCGTGCCCGGCGTCCACCACCACGAGCATGTTACTGATATCGAAGAGGCCGAGGAGCACGTGGATGCCGTCGGCATCGCGATGCACCAGGTATCCGGTGTCCTTTTTCAGCGTCACCACCAACCGCACGCTGTTGTGTGCGCCCGGCTGCGCCTCCACCCCCGCTACCCGCGCGTCGCCGAGGCCGGCCAGCGCGGCGGCGGTCAGCGCGTTGACGCCATTGGGGAAGGTCAGGGTGAGCTGGTGCGCGCGCGCGTTGTAGGCGGTATCCACATCGGCCGCGCCCTCCGTGGTCACCGCCAGCTCGGACTGCTGCGCGGCGGGCTGGGTGAGGGTGACGCCGGTGAGGCGCGCGAGCCCCGGCGTGGCCACCGCGGGAGCCGCGGGCAGCGCGGGGGCGGGCGCAGCCTTGGCGGCGGTGAGCGTCACCAACCGTCCGTGCTCGCCCAGCGTGGCGGTCAACACGCCCGGCGTGGTGAGATCGACGACCAGCCGCACCACCGCCGGGGTGGTGCCATTCTGCGAGAGCCGCATACGCGCAATGAGGCTATCCTCCACCGGCACCTGCTGCTCCGCCATGCCCAGCGCGACCTGCTGGAAATCGTAATAGACGCGCGGTGGGTCGTCCAGCGTGCCGCTGCGGTACTGCAGCGGCGCCGCGCAGTGCACCTGCACCTGGGTCGCGCCGTCGGCGCCCCGACCGCAGGTGACGCTGAGCAGGGGATTGAGCGACAGGGCGCGGGTGGCGTCATCGTAGCGCGCTTCGGCGTTGAGCCATGGCGCCAGCGCACGGGCGGGCAGGTAGAGGGTGCCGTCTACGTCGCGCGGGGCCGCGGTAAGATTCACCTTGCCCCCCATTGCCTGTGCCACGGCGGAGCCGGGTGTGAGGGTGATGACGCGGTCGTCGGCCGCGGTGATGGTAAGGTTGGCGCCGTGCTGCGCCGCACGGGCGCCGAGGAGGCGCAACGCGGGGGTGAGCGGCGCGAGCACTTCGTCACCCTCGATAATGAGGGGCGCAGGCAGGCGCTGCGTGCGGCCGGCCACCACCAGGGTGTCCGCCCACGCGCCCAGGCATCCGATAACGAGTAACAGGCTGCAACAAATCAGGTGCCAGCGCAAGGACCACTCCTCCTCCCGCAGTTGTCCAGTGTACCACGTGACCCGTCCCTTGGCAACGCACATGCGCTGCGCAGCATATTCTTCCCGCTTCCCGCCCCCGATCACTGGGGTAGATGTGACAATTCATGGATCGTCCGGGGTGTCGCGGAGGCAGTCGGTAAGCGCCATGATACCCGGCCCCCTTTCCTTCCCGTTTGCCCGTGATCGACCCTCACCCCCAGCCCCCCTCCCGTTGCAACAGGAGAGGGGGGAGTAGGCTTGCGGATTCTCGACTCCCCCTCGCCTGTGGAGCGTAGCGGAACGGGAGAGGGGGTCGGAGGGGTGAGGGTCGACCGCAAGACAGGGCCAGCATCCCAGCCCCACACCGTGCGTCGTGACCGTGCACAGATTTTTCGCCCATATTTTCGCTAAAACAGGCGTGTCATCCCTTGCTTGCATAAGCAAAAATGGCTATACTCCTATTTTGGGTGTGATCGAACCCTCATTTCGACCATGCCGGTGCAACGAGGAGCGGTTGGTTTGACACGAAGTTGCTCGCGTTTTCACTTCACGGTTGCCCCCTGCTGCCCGGCGCGCGGATCTTCCGCATTCCTGGAGAGAACCAATGGCGTACACAGACAAAACCCTGGCCTGCCGCGACTGCGGCAACGATTTCATCTTCACGGCGGGTGAGCAGGAATTCCATGCCATGAAGGGCTTCACCAACTCGCCGGTGCGTTGCCCGCAGTGCCGCGCCGCGCGCAAAAGCACCTCCGGCTTCAGCAGCGGTCCGCGCCGCGATGCCGGCCCGCGCGAGATGCACACCGTCACGTGCGCCGGCTGCGGCAAGCCCGCCCAGGTGCCCTTCGTGCCCCGCGGCGACAAGCCGGTCTACTGCTCGGACTGTTTCCAGAATCAGCGCAGCAGCAGCAGCCGCTGGTAGTCGGAGCGGTTCCCTCTCGGTCTGCCACGCGGCATGCCCGCGCGGCCCGCGTTGACGCGTCCCCCGCGCCGCGCCCCCGCGCGTCTTCCTTGACGCCGCCCCCTCAAACTTGGTAGACTAGCGCGAATCCGCACAGGAGGCTTGTCATGGCCAGTACCGCCGATTTCAAAAACGGCATTACCATCGATATGGACGGCGATGTCTATCAAATTATCGAGTTCCAGCACGTGAAGCCCGGCAAAGGCGGCGCCTTCGTGCGCACCCGCCTGCGCAAGTTCAGCACCGGCCAGGTGATTGACAAAACCTTCCGTGCCGGCGAAAAGGTAGAGATCGCCCGCGTCGAGCGCCGTCCGCTGCAGTACCTGTACCAGAGCGGCGACGACTACGTCTTTATGGACAACCAGAGCTTCGATCAGATCATCCTGTCCAAAGAGCAGATCGGCCCGCAGGTGAAGTTCCTCAAGGACAACCTGGAGGTCACCGTGGCCTCTCACGAAGAGCGCGTACTCGGCGTCGACCTGCCCGACACCATCGAAGCCCTCGTCGTCGCGACGGACCCGGGCCTGAAGGGCGACACCGCGTCCGGCGGCTCCAAGCCCGCGACTATCGAGACGGGCGCCGTCATCACCGTGCCCCTCTTCGTCAACGAAGGGGATGTGATCCGCGTGGATACCCGCTCGGAGAAGTATATCGAGCGCGTGTGAGCGCCGCGTGAGGATGCGCCGTGACTGCGACCTTTCAAACGACCGATGTTGACGAGCTGCTAAGCCTGATGGAGCAGTGGGGCGTGGCCGAGTTGCACCTGCAATTGGGCGACGCCACCCTCGATCTGGTGCGCGCCCTCGCCCCCGCCGGCACCGCGCCCGCGGCCTTCGCCGCGATGCCGACGCCTGAGCCGGAGGCCGTCGCGCCGCCCTGCGAGCCCGTCACCATCACCGCCCCCGTGGTCGGGGTCTTCCATCGCGCGACGCGGGGCTTCCCCCACGGCGCCCCCCAGCCCGGCGATCAGGTACAGGCCGGGCAACTCGTCGGCCACATCGAACTCATGCACGTGCCGACGGATCTCGTCTCACCGGCGTCCGGCCACATCACCACCCTCTTTGTGGAGGACGGCGCCGGGGTGGAATATGGCCAGCCCCTCATGGCCATTCAGCCGTTTGAAGAGGTGAGCGAAGATGAAGCAGGCATGTTGCCGCCCCCCGCGCGTTGAGCGCGGCGTGTGGGCACTCTTCCTCGTGGTCGCGCTGATCAGCGCGGTCCTCGTGCTGGGCGGTTGCCGCCAGGCCGCGACGGACGCCAACGCCGGCAACGGCACGCAGACCGCGTCGGCCCCCGCCGCGCCCGGCGCCCCGGCGTCGACACCCGCGCCCGCGGCCAACAGCGCCCCGACACCGGCCCCGGTAGACCACACCGAGACGGGCACCGGCGTCGGCCAGCTCAACGTCGATGGCGGGAACTCGGTGATCGCCAAGGCGATGGGCAAAGGCTTCGAAGTAAAGTGCCGGGAGAACCTGCGCAACGTGCGCGCCGCCGTCCATATGAACCGCACCGACGATGGCAAATTCCCCGCGAGCCTGGGCGCCATCTCCGAGATCAACAATATCAGCTCCTGCCCGACGGGCCACGAGCCGTATGCGTACGACCCCGAAACCGGCGAAGTGCACTGCACGCACCCGGGACACGAGAAGTTTTAACGCGAATGCGTGCGCGTGCTCGTAAGCGAAACGCCGGCCTCGCCTGTTCGTTTCGTTTACGCGCACGCGCTTGCGTCTGACCGACCCGACCGCCGACCCAAGAAGGGAACGACGACCCGTGTTCAAAAAAGTCCTGATCGCCAATCGCGGCGAAATTGCCGTTCGCATCATCCGCGCCTGCCGCGAGTTGGGAATCGCCACCGTGGCGGTCTACTCGCAGGCGGACGCCACGTCGCTGCATGTAAAGATGGCGGATCAGGCGGTGTGCATCGGCCCGCCCCCCAACCGCGACAGCTACCTGAGTATCCCCAACATCGTCACCGCGGCCATCATTACCGGCTGCGATGCGGTGCATCCGGGCTACGGCAACCTGTCGGAGACGGTGGCCTTCGCGGAGAACTGCGAAATCGCCGGGTTGAAGTTCATCGGCCCGCGCCCCGCCACCATCGAGCAGATGCAGGATAAGGCGCAGGCGAAGAACCTGATGGAACGCGCCGGCGTGCCCGTCATCCCCGGCACCAAAGGCGTGCTGACAAACGAGGCGGAGGGGCTGAAGACCGCTAAAAAGCTGGGCTACCCGGTGATGATCAAGGCCGCGGCGGGCGGCGGCGGGCGCGGCATCCGTATCGTACGCAGCGACGACGAATTCAAGCGCAACCTGCCGCTGGCGCAGGCGGAGGCACAAGCCTCCTTCGGCCGCCCCGAGGTCTACCTGGAGAAGTACATCGAGGAACCGCGCCACATTGAGGTGCAGATCCTCGCCGACGAGTTCGGCAACGTGGTGCACCTGGGCGAACGCGACTGCACGGTGCAGAAGAAGTCGCACCAGAAGCTCCTCGAGGAGTCGCCCTCCGTGGCGATCACCCCGCAACAGCGGCAACAGATCGGCACCTGGGCCGTGAAGGGCGCCAAGTCCGTCGGCTACGTGAGCGCGGGTACCATGGAGTTCCTGCTCGACCGGCAAGGCAAAGTCTACTTCATGGAGATGAACACGCGCATCCAGGTGGAGCACTGCGTCACCGAGCTGGTCACCGGCCTCGACCTGCTCAAGTGGCAGATTCGCATCGCCGCCGGCGAGAAGCTGCCCTTCGCGCAGAAGGATGTCGAGCTGCGCGGCCACGCCATCGAGTGCCGCGTGAACGCGGAAGACCCCAACCGCAACATGATGGCCTGCGCCGGCGTGGTGAAGCGCTTCCAGGCCCCCGGCGGCCCCGGCGTGCGCGTGGACACCCACCTCTACTCCGGCTACGAAGTGCCCGCCTACTACGACTCGCTGCTCGCCAAGGTGGTCACCTGGGGCCGCGACCGCGACGAGGCCATCGCCCGCATGAAGCGCGCGCTGGGCGAGATGATTGTCGAGGGCCTGCCGACCACCATCCCCCTCTTCCTGCGCATCCTGGACGACGAAGAATTCCGCGCCGGCACCATCAACACCGACTTCGTGCCGCGGAAATTTCATACGTAACGCGGAAAGTCGGGACAGCCACCACTTTTCCACACGAAAGCAAGCTTTACGATAGGCGATACTGGTAAAGTGGTGGCAGTCCCGACTTTTCCTGACCAGACCATCCGCGAGGCAACCTTATGACGAGCAAATTCCAACAACGCCATCTCGGCCGCGAACTGGCGCTGCTATGGCTCTTCCAGATCGATATGGGGCGGCAGGTGGCGGATGAAGTGATGCGCGAGGTGCCCGACGATCTGGCGGGCATCGAAGAAGAAGCCCGGGTCTTCGCGCGGTTGCTCACCCGCGGCGTGCTCGCGGAGCAGCCGGCCATCGACGAAATCATCACGAAATACGCCCACGGGTGGTCGCTGGTGCGGCTGGCCGCCATCGAGCGCAACATCCTGCGTCTGGCCCTCCACGAGATCATCTCCCTGCCCGACGTGCCCGCCAGCGTTTCCATCGACGAAGCGGTGGAGCTGGCCAAACGCTATGGCAGCGAGGAGTCGGGCAAGTTCGTCAACGGCATCCTCGGCGCCTACCTGCGCGGCGAAAAGGGGCCTCCGGAGACGGCGTAACCCCCTTTCAATACCCCCGTACAAGTTCAGCAGCAGCACCCGCAGCGTGACCGCCATATACAACCGGCATGGGGCGCAGCCCGCAGCCTGACCATTTAGCGTCGGGCTGCAAAACTGGCGAACGGTTAGTATAAGCTAACGCCTATGCCCCCCACCCTCGCCCTTCATTGCGGTGTAATCCCTTGACAAAACGGGCGGTACGCGTGAAAATACCAATATCTTATTCAGGAGGACTTTCTATGCGGAAAGGGTTCACCCTCATCGAACTCCTCGTCGTAATCGCGATAATTGCGATTCTCGCGGCCATCCTCTTCCCTGTCTTTGCCAAAGCGCGCGAAAAGGCGCGCCAGACGAGCTGCACCAACAACCAGAAGCAACTGGTCACCGCTACGTTGATGTACGCCCAGGATCATGACGAAATGCTGCCCGACACCTCATCCGTCTGGGGCAGTCTGAACATGGACCGTGGCGTGCTGAAATGCCCGACGAAGTCGCGTCTGGACAACGGCTACTGCTACAACTCCAAATGGGCTGGCCTCGCCCTCGGCAAAGTGACTCCGCCCGAGACGGCGGCGCTCTTTATGGACGGCCTGACGACCCCGAAGGCACCCACCCAATTCGTCGGGCAACAATACGACCAGATCGCCTACACCGTCGCCAACTTCGACGCCCGCCACGGCAGCAAGGCGGTCATCGGTTACTCCGACGGGCACATCGATCAGTCGGCGACTAACCCGGCGCTGGGCGGCCTACCGGTGCTGCCGGACGCCATCCCGGTCACCGACGTCTTTGCCCGCTACCGCGCCGACATGTGCACCGGTTCGGTGACTTCGTGGACCGATGCCAGCGGCAACGGCAAAGACCTGACGGTTCAGGGTACGGACACCGCGCCGTCGGTGCAGGCCAGCGTCACCCCGAACGGTTCGCAATCCGTGCGCTTCGTCGGCACCAGCAGCAACCGCCTGTGCGCCCCGAGCACACTCGCCATCACCCGCCCGGACACCGTCTTCATCGTCTTCAGCCCCACCGTCGTCGGCGGTGCCTACCGCGTCCTTGGTGGCGGCACAACCCAGGGTAGCAATAACTGGCTCATCGCGCCGCGCAGCGACAACGGCAATAAGATCTCCTTCTACGACGGCGGCTGGAACAGCAGCGGCACGGCAACCACCCCGGCCGTCGGCACCTGGTATCGCTGCGCCGTGGTCGAAACCGGCAGCGGCAACACCTTCACCATCAACGGCGGCGCCGGCTCGACGACGAACGGCACCAGCACGCTGGGCACCTTCGGCGTCGGTGGCGGCGGCCAGAATACCTGGAACGAATTCGCCAGTGCCGACGTGCTGGACATCTGCATCTACAACCGCGTGCTCACCGCCGCGGAACTGTCGTCGATGGACACCTTCTTCAAAACGAAGTACGGCATCTAATCCTGCACCAAACAAAAAACACGACCGCCCCCGTGGTCAGTGATCACGGGGGCGGTCGTGTTTGGGGACGCCTTCAGCGCCGCCCGCTGACCAGGAAGATGGGGTATTGCCGTCCCGCGCGCACCATCACATAAGCGGTAGTCGCGCGCACGTCGGTGCAGCCGAGGGCGGTCAACGCGTCCATCAGCCAGGCGCGGTCGAGGCCGCGGTGGTAGACGCCCGTCGGGTCGGGATGGAAGGAGCCGTCCTCGCTGTCCAGGTCCGCCAGCGCGAAATACCCACCCGGCGCGAGCAAGCCCGCCAACGTGCGCAGCAGCGCCGGGATGTCGGCGATATGGTGCAGCGCCATCGCACTGACGATCAGGTCGGCGCGCAGCGCCGGCGGGGGTGGGTCAGCGGTCAGATCGACCGCCAGCGTGGAGACATTCACCAGCGCCAGCGCGGCGATCTTTTCCCCCAACTTCTCGAGCATCGCCGGCGAGGTATCCACCCCCACGATGCGCCCGACGTACGGCGCCAGCGCCACCGTCAGCAGCCCCGTGCCGCAGCCGAAGTCCAGCGCCGTCAGCGCGGGGGAGAGCGGCACCGCGTCGCCCACCGCCGCGGCCACGGCCGAGATCATCGCCACCCGCACGGGGTTCTCGTCCCACGTCGCCGCGGCCGCCTCGAATCGTTCCTGCATGGCAACTCCTTCGGAGTCGTTCAACGTTCAACGTTCAACGTTCAAAGATCAACGAAGGCGAATACAGCCATCCGCATCTCTCCACGTTGAACGTGGAACTTGGAACGTTGAACTCCTCAATGGTCCATCTCACACACCCGCTGCCGGTAGTAGAGGTAGTTCTCGTAGCTCACGTCGTCGGGCACGCCGTGGTCGCAGGTGGGGTAGTAGCCGCCACGGTCGCACATGAAGGGCATGATGTGGTTCAGGTGCGCGTCGATAGCGTCCTTGCCCGCGGCGAGGATGCGCTTGTCGATGCCGCCGCTCATCACCAGGTGCGGATATTGGCGCGCGATCTCCACCACGTCGCAACCGGAGGCCACTTCGAAGGGGGACATGCGCGTCAGGCCCAACTCGGCGTACAGGGGAATCGCCGGGCGGCAGTCGCCGTCGGTATCGATGTAGAAGCTAATCGGCGCCGTCTGCCGGCCGCGGGCGTTTGCCAGCAACTGCCCGTAATACGGCAGCAGGAACTCGCGCACCGAATCCGGCGAGATGAGCAGGCCGTGGTTGTAGCAGATATCCTCCCCCAGGAAGATTTCGTCGATGGGGGTCACCGCCTGCACACGCCGCAACGCGGCGTCCGCCAGCGCGAGCCACCCCTGCATCGCCGCGTGCAGCACCGCGGGCGCGTCATACATGATATACATCAGGTCTTCCGGCCCCATCAGCGCGCGCAGGTACATGTAGCCGCCCACCATGTTCTGCACCAGGATGCCGCCCACCGCGTCGGCGGCGGCCTTGTTGCGGCGCACGGTGTCCTCCAGGCCTTCCCAGCGCACCGGGTTGGCGGGGTCCAGCCGTTGCGCCACGCGCTCCCAGTCGGCCATGTCCGTCACGGCATGCTTCAGGTAAATGGGCATAAACCCGTGCGTCCGCCCCTTGAAGATCTGAATCGTGCGTCCGGCGCCGTCCTGCACGATCTCGTAGTCGCCGTGCGTTTCCAGCACCTTGTACTCGAAGTACGGCAGAAAGGCCGGTTCGCACCACCCCAGGTTCACCCCGGTGTTGAACTGACCGTTCGGATCGTAGTTGAAGAGGTTCGTCTCCTGCCAGTCATCCGGCAGGCCCTCCGTCTTCCAGCGGGCCAGCGCCTCGTCCCAGATGTAGAATTCGGCGCGCACCAGGTGGTCGACGGGGGCGAAGGCATAGGTCGCGCGTACGCGGTCGCCCGCGCGCATGGTGTTGGTGGTCATAGCAGCTCCCTGACAAATGGGTCGGGCCACCCGTCCGCCAGGTCGGCGAACGGGTGGCCGTCGTACGTGAAGCTAACGGGTATTCCGGGCGCGACCATGCGTTACTCGCAGCCGCAATCGTCGCCGCAGCCGCAGTCATCGCCGCACCCGCAACCCTCACCGTGATGGTGGCCGTGGAAGAGCGGAATCATGTCGCCGTGGGCGTCGAAGAGGTCGTCCACCAGACCCCAGATCTGCTCGAGGCTCAACTCGGCGCCGGTATGCGGGTCCATCATGGCGGCGTGGTAGACGTAATCCTTCGTGCCGGTGAGCACGGCGTTGACCACCAACTCCTGCACGTTGATGTTCGAGCGGTTCATCGCCGCCAGGTGCGGCGGCAGCGTGCCGACCTTGATGGGCTGGATGCCATTGCGGTCGATGTAGCACGGCACCTCGACACAGCACCCGTCGGGCAGGTTGTCGATGAGGTGGTCGTTGAGCACGTTGCCGTGCACCAGCGTCGGGATGCCCGTCTCAATGGCGTGAATGATGCGCGAGCCGTATTCGCTGCTCTGGTGCAGATCCTCAAACCCCTTGCCCGCGGCCAGGTCGTCGGCCATGGCGTTCCAACTGGCGTTCTGGCTGACACAGCGGCGGGGATACTCATCCAGGGGCACCTTGAACTGGTCGATGAGTTCCGGCTGGCTGCCTTTGATGTACCACGGCACATATTCGCTGAAGTGCTCACTCGACTCGGTGATGTAGTAGCCGATGCGCATCATCATATCCAGCCGCACGCGGTCCCACTCCGGAGCGTATTCGCCGTTCGCCACCTTCTCGAAGATGCGCGGGTACAGGTCCTCGCCGTCGTGCTCCAGCGTGAGGTAATACGCCATGTGGTTGATGCCCGCGCAGGTGTAGTTCACCTCGTCGGGGTTCACGCCGATGGCCTCCGCCAGGTGGCGGTAGCTGCCCTGCACGCTGTGGCAGAGCCCGATGGCGCGCATGTTGCTGCCCGCCAGCAGCGCCCAGGTGTTCATCGCCATGGGGTTGACGTAGTTCAGAATCACCGCGTTGGGGCACAGGTCTTCCATCAGGTACGCGTACCCGAGCATCACCGGAATGGTGCGCAGCGCGCGGAAGATGCCGCCGATGCCCAGCGTGTCGCCGATGGTCTGCCGCAGGCCGTACTTCTTCGGGATTTCGAAGTCGATCACCGTGCTGGGCTCGTACCCGCCCACCTGGAAGGTGAAGATGACGTAGTCCGCGCCGTCGAAGGCCACACGCGGGTCGAGGGTGCCCTCGATACGCGGGTTGGCGTTCCACGCCTTGGCCAACTGCTGCGCCATCACCCCCGCGGTCTTCAGCCGCCCCTCGTCGATATCGAAGAGGCAGAAGGTGCTGTTGCGCAACTCGGGATAGGCCAGACAGTCGGAAATGAGATTCCGTGAGAAGACGACGCTCCCGGCGCCGACGATGGTGATCTTTGGCATAGGTAACCTCGCTTGGTAGATTCCGTTACAGGATTCAGGATCAAGGGTAGATTTCCCTGCCGGAAACGGCGGCAATACGGGATTTATTCACCACAAAGGCGCAAAGGCGCCAAAGTAATGCGCCCAGGTAACGGGAGTGGTCACCCTTTGGGACAGGGCGGAAGCCCGGCACGCGATCTGCTACTCCCGCAGTGCCTCCGCCACCTTCTCCGGTTGGCGATACTGCACCTGGAATTCGGCGCCGGGGTGCAGGGTATCGACGCCGGCCACCGTAGTACGCCAGCGGAAGTATCGCTCCGCGTGGGCGGAGCCGGTGTAATACCCCGCAGGCGTATAGGCGATCCACTCGGCGCTGGTGTCCTTCGCGTAGTCGAGGAGCAGCAGCGTCGCGAGCAGTCGCCCTTGCGCAACGTCCCACAGCGTATCGGTGTCTCCATCGTGTAACCACAGGCGCCCGCCGGGGGTGAAGGCGACGGTGAGGGGTTCGTGATTGACCACCGCGGGGTCGAAGGTGCTCAGTTGCCGTCCGGTCGCACACTCCCAGCACGCTGCCCCCTCCTCGGTGGTCCCCACCAGACGCGCGCCATCCGGGGAGAAGGCCAGCGGCCCGAAGGCGCCGTCGAGGGTCTGCGCCAAGGCCCCGGTGACGGCATCGCGGATCTCCACCCGGCTATGATCCTGCTGCACCTCGGCCGCGGACACCGCGACGGTGTGGCCGTCCGCGGCGAAGGCGGCATGCATCACGCCGTTGCCGGGCATCGTCCACGCCGCGGTAAGCGTCCACGCCGTACCCGTCGCCGGACGCGCCCAGCACTGTACGTATTGCGGCATGTCGGGTTCAGTATTGCCTGGCACGGTGCCCGCGATGAGCACCCGCGCCATATCCGCCGAGAAGCACACCACCAGTGGCCGCAACGCCCTGGTGCGCTTATCACCCAGGGCGGGTTGCACCCCTTGCTCGATGCCGTCGGGCAGGTGCCACAGGCGAAAGTCGACCTTCTCGCCGTTCTCCGCCACCGCGGCGACGTAGGCTCCATCGGGGGAGAAGCCCAGCGGTTCGAGGGGTGAACCGAGCATGGGGAAGCGTTGCGCCACCTTCGCCGTGGCCGCATCACAGACCGTCAGCGTGCTGGGCGTCAACTCGTAGGCCATGCGCGTCGCGTCGGCGGAATACGTCGGATAAAAAGGCCGTGCAGGGAGTGCGGGGCGTGGCGCCGCCGACACCAGTGTGCCGGTGTGGCGATCCCAATGTGCCGCGATACCGAGCGGGGACGCCGGCTGCCCCCGCTCCGGGATGATATTCTCATACGTCCACACGCGCGGCACCCCCAGGCGACGCACGCGCTGCCCGGTTTGCACGTTCCACAATGTCAACGCACGCGGGGTGGCGAAGTTAGGGGCGCCGTTGAGCACCACCAATCCATCGTGCGTGAAACCCATGGTATCGCTGTAATACCCCGTATCCAGGGTGCGCGATTCCGTGCCGTCAAGGGGTAACACCTGTATCCGCGCCAACCGGTTGGGTACAGAATACTGCATTGCGGTCAGCAAGCGCGTGCCATCCGGCGGCGCGGTGATCGCGATGACGGGCAACGGCGCGGTGAGTGCCTGCAGCGCCTTGCCGGTAGCGATGCTGAACAGCGTCACCGTCTTCGCCGGCAGTTGCAGTCCCCATGCCGCCACCCGTTTTCCGTCGGACAGGAAAGCCACTCCCTGCAATACCGCCTTGCCGGCGGTCAGCCGGCGCGGAGGGGTCTTCCCGGTGATATCCACCAGGGTGATACCATTCCCCTTTACGAACGCCAGCGTGACGTCGTCCGGTGCGGGGATCACCCGGAGAAGGTCGCCGTCGCCCTCCCAGGAAAAGATGCGTTTGGGCGGCACCGCGGTAAGGTCGAACGCCACCACCATGCGATACGACATCGCCACGAGCACCCGGCAGTCGGGGGTAAAGATCAGCGCCCACACAGGGCTCTCGTCGAGCCACCCCTCGGGCAGCGCCAAGTCGGGCAAGGGTGCGAAGTCGGGCACATGGTAACGGTGCACGCGCTTATCCTTGCCAAGGGTTGCCAGCACCATACCGTCGGGGGACAGCGCCGCGCTGTTGGTGGTTTTCGTCTCTCCATCCGCCACAGAAACGGGCGGACGCAGCTCACGCACCAGCTCCCCCGTACGCACGTCCCAATAGCGCAGCATGTTGTCGTCGCTCATGGTGAGCAGCGTGGAACCGTCGGGCAAGGCCGCGATACCGAGCACGTTCATGGCGTCGCCGACTTGCGGCACCAGGGTCGGCGCAGGGGGCTGCGCCCAGGACAGACAGGCCGCCAGCAGGCACGGCAACAGGAACAGGCCACGGAAACGCGTCATCGTCGTCCTCCCGAAGTGGCGAATACCGTATGCGGTTATCGAGGGGGTTTAGTGCATACTCCCCAACCACGCCAACTCCTCCGCCGGCAGCGGCACGGCGCCGCCGAGGAGGTGGCTGACGAGGAGGCTTTGCGAGCAGAGTTCCAGCGTGTCGAGGATGTCGTAGGCGTCCCACAGGTCGTCGCCCCAGGTGAGCACGCCGTGGTTGGCCATCAGGTAGGCCTTCTGGCAGGGCAGCATGGCGGCGCCGACGGTCTCGGCCAGCTCTGGGGTGCCGGGGCGGGCGTAGGGGATGAGCGGCACCTGAGCGCCGAGGATGAAGTAGGCTTCCGACGACGCCGCGGTGTCGATGGGCCGGTGCGCCTGCGCGAAGCCGGTGGCGTAGGGGGCGTGGGCATGGATGACGGCGGCGATCTCGGGGCGCGCGCGGTACATCGCCAGGTGCATCAACGTCTCGCTGGAGGCCGACCGCGCGCCCTCCACCACCCGGCAGGCGGCGTCCACGCGCACCAGGTCGTTCACCCGCACGCGCGCCTTGTGCAGCCGGGTCGGCGTCACCCAGCATGTGCCGTCCGGCAGCCGCACGCTCACGTTGCCCCCGGTGGCGGTGGTGAAATTCCGCGCCGCCAGCAGATGGCAAATCTCCACGATAATCTCTCGCACGTCACTCATGCGGTCATTATGGCAGAGGGGGCGGGGGGTTGTCCAGCCGCCCGACTTTATCGTAATCGTGCTCGTGCTCGTAATCGTAATCGGCTCCCCAGAGACTCAGGTCGCGGGACGGCGGGGCTCTCGCCCTCTTCCAGACAACAAGTGTGATGCGGTGCCAGTGCCGGTAGGATAATGACTTGCAGTCTGGAAGAGGGCGAGAGCCCCGCCGTCTCGAACACATACGAATACGAGGAAATACCAAACTCCCCCACCCCGCGGGCAGGATTCCCGCCCCCACGGGCGAAAGAGACAACGACCCCCGCGCGGGGGATTTACGCTTAAGGGAGCATCTCCCATGACGATGACCAGTTACGAGCGGTTTGCCAACGCGCTGGCGCGCAAGCCGGTGGATCAGGTGCCGGTGATGATCAGCCCGTGGGGCGCCACGGTGCAGCGCTGGCAGCGGGAAGGTTTTATCACCGAAGGCGAGGATATCGGCGACCATTTCGGGCAGGATATGCGCAGCAGCGGATGGCTGAACGGCACTGCCGATATGGACTTTCAACCGGTGACGCTGGAGGAGACCGAGGAAACGATCCTGCAGCTCGACGGCAACGGCGCCATGCTGCGCCGCCACAAGCAGCACGACAGCACGCCGGAGCACGTGGACTTTACCGTGCAGGACCGCGCGAGTTGGGAAGAGAAGATCAAGCCGTTCCTGGTGGATCTCAACCGACGCCGCATCCCCTTCGAGAACTACCGTGTGGAAAAGGCCAAAGCGGCGGCGGGGCAGCGCTTCTTCTGCTGGGGCGGCGTGGCCCCCTTCGAGCAGATGCACCCGGTGTGCGGGCACGAGTACATGCTCATGGGCATGGCGGAAGACCCGGAGTGGGTGCAGGACATGGTGCACACCTTCGCCGACTTCACCATCATGCACCTGGAAACCCTCTTCGCCGAGGAAGGCAAGCCGGACGGCATGTTCTTCTACGAAGACATGGGCTTCAAGCAGCGCCCCTTTATGTCGCCGGCGATGTATCGCGAGATCATGCAGCCCGGCCACCAGAAGCTCTTCGACTACGCGCATAGCATCGGCTGCAAAGTCATCGTGCACTCCTGCGGCTTCGTCGAGCCGCTGCTGTCGGGCCTCATCGAGGCGGGCATGGACTGCCTGCAGGCGATGGAAGTGAAGGCGGGTATGGATCTGGTGCACCTCTTCCAGACCTACGGCGACCGCATCGCCTTCTACGGCGGGCTGGACGTGCGCGCCCTGATCGCCAACGACCGCGCGCAGATCGACACCGAGCTGGCTAAGATGGAGTACGTCCTCTCGCACGGCGGCGGCTTCATCCTGCACAGCGACCATTCCGAGCCGCCGGAAGTGGACTACCAGACGATGCGCTACTTCACCGACCACGGCCGCGACCTCAGCCGCGCCATCTTCGCGACGGTATAAGACGTAACCGCAAAGGCGCAAAGAACACAAAGGATACGCAAAGAGTTACAGATTGGACCGGGAGCATCAGTTACTCCCCTCTTTGCGCAATCTTTGCGTCCTCTGCGTCTTTGCGGTGAATTTTCGTAGAAACGAGGCACTGATGTTACTCACACCCGGATGCAAGTTAGTCATGATCGGCGATTCGGTGACGGATTGCGAGCGGGCGCGGCCCGCGGGCGAGGGGCTCTTCGGAGCCATCGGCAAGGGCTACGTGGCCAACGTGGACGCCCTGCTCGGGGCGGCGTATCCCGACTACGCCGTGCGCGTGGTGAACCTGGGCAGCAGTGGCAACACGGTGCGCGAGCTGAAGGACCGCTGGCAGACGGACGTGCTCGACCAGCAGCCGGACTGGCTCTCCGTGATGATCGGCATCAACGACGTGTGGCGGCAGTTCGACATCCCGCGCCAGCCGGAGACGCATGTCTACCTGGAAGAATACGAGGCCACGCTGGACGCGCTGGTGGCGGGGACAAAGGCGCACGTCAAAGGCATCGTGCTCATGACGCCGTACTACATCGAGCCCAACCCGACCGACGCCATGCGCGCCGCCATGGACCGCTACGGCGCCGCCGTGCAGCGCGTGGCGCAGGCGCACGATACCCTGTTCGTCGACACGCAGGCCGCCTTCAACGCGCTGCTGGCGCACTGCCACTCGGCCTCCCTCGCCTGGGACCGCGTGCACCCCAACCACATCGGCCACATGCTGCTGGCCCGCACCTTCCTGCAAGCCGTGGGGTTTGAATGGGCACGGGTGGAAGCAGTGGTGTGATCGTTGGGCGGGGGAACCTGATTACACCGACTCCCGGCGTGTATCCACGTAGGTACAACGCCGTGCGGCGCATATGGCAAGGAGGGTATATTACTCTATAAGTACAGCGCGAGGAAAGTGGACGGCGGGAGGCGCATCATGCACTGGCGCGGGTTTGGGAGAGGCGTGTTGCCGGTTCTGCTCACACTACTGCTGCTCGTCGTGGTGTGTCCCGGCGTGCAGAGCGCGCCACCACCAGCGCAGCCGGTCAATATCACCGCTTTCTTTGACGGGTTAGTCGGCGAATGGATTGGCAGCTATGCGCAGTCCAACGGCAAGACGCAAGCGCCGACCAAGTACTTCCATGCGGTGGTGAAGGCGACGGGACTTACGACCTATGAGTCGGTCTTCGAGTATTACCGGATCAACGAGGATACCCGTAAGACGGAGCTGGTCGGGTCATCGCGCATGGCCACCACCATCGCGCCTGATGGCACCGCGACCAACGTGATCACCGGCAATGGGGATGTGCTGATCAACAAGCAGGAGAACCCGGAGTCGCATCAGTTCTCCGAAACCTTGCGCATGACCTCCGTGGGCATACTGCAAGGCCTGGGCACGGGCAGTATCGATGTGAACGGTTCGAGCGGAAAAGTGACCAATTACGCCAGTACCTGGTCGATGCACGCCGGCTCCTTCCGGATCACCCAGCAGATCAAAGTGCGCTTCCGGGTGTTGTTCTTCTCCCAGGTCTACAATATCAACACCGACTTCACGGGGTCGCGGGGAAGTGACATCATGGGCCTGATCAACGCCTCGGAAGGCCACGCGAATCACGCGGATGGCACAACCGGGCATTGATAGTTTCTTACCCCGCCTCCACCGCCTCATGTCGCGGCATCGAGGTCAGTTCCGTCGCCAGCAGCTCGCAGACGCGGTCGGGGTCCCAGTGGTCGGCGGCGATCAGCAGGTCGCGCACGAAGGCGTCGAAGCGCGCGTTCTCCAGGTAGCGCGGGCGGGCGGCAATGAAGAGGCCCGGGTGCGGCGTCTCGAGCTGCTCCTCGCGGGGGCCGAACAGCGCCTCGTGCAGCTTCTCCCCCGCGCGCAGGCCGGTATAGACGATGCGCACGTCCGGGCCCTCTTCCAGCCCCGCCAGGCGGATCATCTCGCGCGCCAGGTCCACAATTGCCACCGGCGCCCCCATGTCGAGCACCAGCACCTGCCCGGTCTCCCCCACCGCCATGGCGGTGAGCACCAGTTGCGCGGCCTCGGGGATCGTCATGAAGAAGCGCGTCACCTCCGGATGGGTCACGGTAAGCGGCCCGCCGTGCGCCAACTGCTCCTTAAAGAGCGGCACCACGCTGCCGCGGCTGCCCAGCACGTTGCCGAAGCGCGTGGTGATGAAGCGCGTGGCGGGATACGCCGCCGTCAGGTGGCGCACCGTCTCCTCGCACACCCACTTCGTCGCCCCCATGATGCTGGTCGGGTTCACCGCCTTGTCCGTCGAGATGAGCAGGAAGCGTTCGGCGCCGAAGCGCCCGGCCAGCTCCGCCACGGCGCGCGTGCCCGCCACGTTGTTCTTCACCGCCTCGCGCGGGTTCAGCTCCATCAACGGCACGTGCTTGTGCGCGGCGGCGTGGAAGACGATCTCCGGTCGCTCCTCGGCGAACAACCCTTCCAGCGCCCGCGCGTCGCGCACGTCGCAGACGATCTGCACCAGCCGCTCCGCCATGCCCGGAAATTTGTGCGTCAGCTCGCCGGTGATGCGGTGGATGCTGTTCTCCCCGTGCCCGAGCAGCAACAGGCGCCGCGGCTCCGCGCGCAGGATCTGCCGACAGAGTTCGCTGCCGATGGAGCCCCCCGCGCCCGTCACCAGCACCGTTTTGCCGCGCAGGCAGGCGGTCATCAGCGCCGCGTCGATGCGCACCGGGTCACGGCGCAGCAGGTCTTCCACCGACACTTCGGGCATGACATCCAGCGTCGACTCCTGGCGCAGCGAATCGTCGAGCGAGGGGATGATGCGCGGCGTCACCCCCAGGCGGCGGCACTCCAACGCCAGGCGGCGCAGCAGCGGCGCACAGGAGGGGGGCAGGGCGATGATCACTTCGTCCACGCCGTGACGGCGCACGATGGCGGCCAACTCATCCAACCCGCCCAGAATGCGGCAGCCGAAGATCCAGTAGCCGACGGCGGGCGGAGTGCGGTGGTCGAGGAAACCGAGGATGTGGTAGTTCCAGTTCGACCGGCGGTGCAGCAGGCGCACGGCGGTGACGGCCTCGTCGCCGGTGCCCAGGATGAGGCAATGCGTGGGGCGGCGCGCCCCCCAGAAGGGCCGCAGCCACGCCTGCGCGCCCCAGGAGTGCAGCAGGCGCATGGCGATGCGCGCGCCCCGCCGGTGAGCAACGTGTTGCAGACGATGAAGAGGAAGAGCACCGAGCGCGGCGGGGCGATGCCGTCGGACAGCCACATCACGCCCATGGCCAGCGACAGTCCTACCGCGTTGGCGAGCGCCAGCGGCAGCAGCGTTTCCAGGCTGGCGAAAGGCCAGGTGAACCGGTACAGGCGGAAGAGGCTGAACACCACCACCACCAGTCCCAGCGCGCCGCAGATGACGATGGGCGTGCGCAGGATGTACAGCGCGGGCACGGTACCGTCAAAGCGCAGCCATAACGCCACGCAATAGGAAAAGACGACGGCACAGGCGTCGAAAGCGAGCAAGGCGGCAAAGACCGCCAACCGGCGCAGCAACGAATCGCGTGTCATACCCGTAAGCCTCCCAGGGGACGCCGGGAGGGGCATCCCGGGTATAGTATCGGCTATGGCGCTCTCGCCTACACGTGTGCGAGGGGTCGGTCAGGCGGGGTTAATTCGGGGACAGACTACTAATTCGCCCGCATAGCAGAGCGGGCGAATTAGTAGTCTGTCATGTAATTCGTACCGCCGGCGTCTCGCTGGCTCGCGTTTCCTCCCGGTTTTCGACACCCATGCCGGCGAGACGCCGGCGGTACAATTTCATCTCAGGCGGTGCTTCTGCCACGGATGGCGGGAAGCATGGCGGATGATTGCCCTTGTATTTCGTAATTAACAACCTATCTTCAAATTATCCAGAACTATCCAGTAAATATTACATAACATTTGTATATGAATTGGACGATGTCCTGGTCGCTACACCATTCTGAACATTCCATTCTTCTTCACGATCTTTTACATACTCTGATTTACCAGAATATGTTGCACTTTCTACGATTCGAAAACTATAAAGGGTACCCAGCGGTAGGTTAGTCCAATTAATAGTGGTGTCGCCATCAAATCCTGTTATTTGATATTGTGAATTTTTATCTTTTTCATGAGGATTGGCGAAATGAATCGAATGTTTGGCTGCCTCTGATTCCGTCGGTAAACGGAGCCAACCTTCGATCAAAGAAGTTTGTTCGTCGGGTAATCCATCATATTTAACCTGCACTGTCACAGCCTTCTGGGACGTGTCGAGTGCGAATTCTGTAATCTGAGGAGCGTTGTAATACTCCATTAAATCTGTGCAGCCACATAACGTCGCTATCACCAGCACGATAAGCCCAACACAAAGGATTCTCCTCATACAAACCTCCTTACGAAGCGCTTATATTTACAGAATATGCTATAAGGATAAATTTGGGAAATACTTCTTTATATTACCACAAAATACAGGAACAGGTTATCTATTCCACCCCTACGTCGATTCCCGTCCACTCGCTCACCTTCCCCAGCTTACCGCCTGCTTCTAGCCTGCATCATGCATCCCCTCAGCCACCCACCGCGCCGGGCGGGCGGTACCGATATCGTCCCAGCACTCCAGATACGGCCCCGTCACGGTTACCGTGAAGGTGCTCTCGGCGATCTCCCCCGGCTCCAGCGCGTAGGCCCAGCGTGCGGGGCCGACTACCATGACCCCGGCGCCGGGCATCGTGCCGTCGTTGCGCAGGGCGAGGCGCACGGTGCAGGCGTCGCCGTCGCGCGCGACGAGTTCCACCCGCCCACGCACCAGCGGCGCGTCACCGCGTGGGCCGACGGCGGCGAGCGTCGCGGTGGGGAAGCCCGGCGTGTCCAGGCGGAAGTCGCCCCAGTCGGGGTCGAGAAAGCCGGGGTCGCCCTCCGCGTTGTCCGTCTGCGCCAGCCAGGCGTCGTCGAAGGGCACCCAGTCGGCGATGCTGAACAGCGCGCACGCCACCGCCCGGCAGCGCGCCACCGTGTTGCCCTCCGGCGGCACGCCCGCGCCGGCGGCGAAGTACGCGGGCAGCGCGGCCAGCGCCGGGTAGCGGTCGGCATAGGGCGGCGCGTCGGGGTGCACCGCCTCAAAGCGCTCGCGCATGGTGTGCTGCACCATATTCCGCCACACCGCGTGCTCGCTCATCCCGCGACCGTCGAAGTAGATGGCTTGCCGGCAGGCGATAAACAGGTTGTCGTGGACGGTGAAGTCGCGCCCGCCGCCCAGCCAGATGCCGTCGCCGTACCACACCACGTTGCCGGCGATTTCGTGCCCGCTCACGCAATCGTCCATGTAGATCGCCGCCGTGCCCATGCCCACGCCGCCCATGTGATGGATGTAGTTGTCGCGCACGGCGTTACCGAGGTAGGTGTAGTCGCGGCCGGTGTAAATGGCCCCCGCGTCGCCCGTTTCCAGGCAAACGCGGTAGATTTCGTTGCCGGCGATGTCGATCTCGTTGCCCGTGTAGAGCACTGCGTTGTGCGGCGCGTCGTGGATCAGGTTCTGTGCCACGCGCACGCCGCACCCGTCCACGTGCACGCCCGCCTGGTAGGTACGCGACCAGCGCGCGTAGTGGTGCAAGTGACAGTCCTCCACGGTGTGGTCGGCGGGGGTGAGCGTCGCGCGGCCGCCGGCCTCGATGCGGATCGCCGCGTCGCCGGTGTGGGCCACTTCGCACGCCAGCACGCGGTGCCCGTGCCCCTCGCGGATCACGATGCCGACGTTGCCCAGGTTGCGCAGCGTGCAACCCGCTAGGATGACGCCTTCGCCGCCGAGAATCTCCACCCCGTGCCCGCGCCCGCCTTCCAGCGTGAGCCCCTGTAGCGTGATGTCGCGCGCGCCGTCCAGCCGGAGGAGCGGGGTCTCCAGCACGGAGACCAGCGCCTCGCCCCCCTCCTCCGGCGGCCAGCAATACAGCAGCCCGGCGGCGCGGTCGAGGACATACTGCCCGGGCGCGGTGAGTTCCTCCGGCACGTTGAGAAAGTAGCAGCGCTGGCCGGGTTTGAAGGCGTACAGGCCGTGCGGCGGGTCGGTGTTCACCGTGCGCGCCGCCGGATCGAGCCGCGCCACGTGCTCGTAGCTGTTAGCCCAGTCCCAGCTCCAGTAGCCGTGCACCCACAGGTCGGGGTTCGGCGCCCACGCGCGCGGGCGGTCGCCTTCGTAGGTAAAGCCGCCGTCCAGCGCGCCTACCGCCTCGTCCCACTCGTTCACCAGCGGGGTGAGCACGCCGGTGATGGTGGTGAACGTGCCCGCCGGCGGCCACTGCGCCACCGTTTGCGGCACGCCGCCGATGAAGAGTTCGGGGTGCGCGGGGGTGATGGGGATGCTGAAGCCGCGGCGCCCGAAGGCGCCCGGTGGCAGCGCCGTCACGCGCACGGCCTCGCGCGCCTCCGGTGTCAGACGCGCGCGCATGGCGGGGTCGGTCACGGGTTGCCACGCTTCCACCACCCGTCCACCGAGCAAGCGCGGACATGCGCCATCGACCGCGCGGTATGTCGTCTGGACATCGTCGGCGGTGAGGGTGAACGTCTCTGCCAGCGGGTAATCCCCGCCGTGCACCCACACCGTCGCCGCCCCCCGCCCGCGCACCGCGTCGCGCGCCTGCGCCAGGGTGGCCAACGGCGCCGCGAGCGAGCCGTCGCCTAAAGGGCTTCCATGGGGGGCGATGTGGACGTGCAACATGGCGGTTACCTCATATCACCCGGAATTCGCTTCCAAACGGGGATTACCTGCCGGTGGGACGCGCGACCGCCGCGAACAGCGCGCGCAACTCCGTTACCTGGCGGGTGAGGCTGAAAGCCGCTTCCGCGCGTGCCCGCCCACCCGTGACGGAGGTGGCGAGGAGGCGGAGCAGCGCGTCGGCGAGGGCAGGCGGATCGTCGGGGGGGATCAGCAGGCCGCTGTCGGGGGTGACCACCTCACGCAGGCCACCCACCGCGGCGGCGGCGACGGGGCGGCCCAGTGCCATCGCTTCCACGGCGGCCAGGCCCAGCCCCTCTTTACGCGAGGGCACGGCGATCACGTCGCAGGCGGCCATTTGCGCGCGCGGGTCGGCGAGGAAGCCCGCCCATTCCACCGACGCAGCGATGCCCAACTCCTCCGCCAGCGCGTGCCAGGGGTCGGCCATCTTCCCATCGCCGATGAGCACCAGCCGCGCGTCCGGCAACGCCTGCCGCACCGCGGGCCATGCGCGCAGCAAGACATCCTGCCCCTTCTCCGGCGAGAGCCGTCCCACGGCGCCCACGCGCGGCGCGGCGGGCAGGCCGAGTGCCGCCTTCGCTTCCGCGATCGGCTGCACCGTGTAGCGGGTCAAATCGATACCGTTGGGGATGACGACCACCTTCTCCGTGGCGATCCCCTGCCCCACCAGGTGGTCGCGGATCGCCCCCGACACGGCGACCAGCCGGTCGGCGCCGCGGTACCAGCCGACGCTGGTGAAGCCGTGCACGGTGGCCACGCAGGGGCGCCCGGCGAGGTGTGCGGCGAGGCTGCCCAGCCACGCGCCGGTGGAGAGGTGCGCGTGCACCACGTCGATGCCCTCCCGCCGGATGAACGCCGCGTGGCGAAAGAGGGTGACGGGGTCGAACTTGCCGTGCGTTTTCCACGTAACCGGCCGCAGACCTTGTTCGGTGAGGTAGGCGGCGAAGGGGCGGCCCGCGGGGCAGAAGACGGTGACGTTATCCCCCGCCTCACGTAGCGCGCGGGTGAGGGCGGCTACCTGGGTTTCCGCCCCGCCGATGCGCGAAGGGGTGATGATCTCGTAGACCCGCATCAGCGCGCTCCCTCGCGATAGGCGCGGGCCACCTTGCGGCGCATCAACCAGCCCACGGTGTTCCAGCGCACATTGAGGCGCGGCAAGGTGAAGGGATCGACGTCCGGCGTGAGCGGCCCGAGCTGCGTGGCGGTGGCATAGGCGTAGCCGGCGGCGATCACCGCGTCGCGCACGCGGGGGTCCCACGCGCCGTAGGGGTAGGAGAAGCCGGGCACCGCGCGGCCCAGCAGGTCTTCCAGCCGGTGCTTGGCGTCCACGATCTCGGCACGGAGTTGTGCTTCAGAGCACTCGGGCAGCCGCGCGTGGGTCAGCGTGTGGCAGCCGATCTCCATCCCCGCGGCGGCCAGCGCGCGCAGCGCGGCGGCATCGGCCAGGCGCTCCACGCAGTCCCCCCGCGCCACGTCCCAGGCATTCGTGCCCCCGATGGCATCGACCACCACGAACATCGTGCAGGTGACCCCGGCGGCCTGCAAAATGGGCCACGCCACCTCGCCCACCGAGGCGTACCCGTCGTCGAAGGTAAGGGCAAAGCACCCCGGCGCGCGCCGCGCCTCGGCCAGCGTCGTAGGACGATACCCCAGCGCCGCCAACGTGCGTAGGTGCGAACGCAAGCATCCGGCGGTGACATACTGCCCGCGCACCAGCGAGCGCCGCAGGGGGGAGCCCATGCGGTGGTACATCAGCGCCAGCGAGGCGGGTTGGGTCGGTGAGTCGTGCACACCTACCTCTTCGCCGTGATGACGGGAATGCCTGCCGGGATGAGCGCGAATGGTCAGACTGCTCGTTTCCGACTGTTGCTTTTTAATATCCCATGCATCGTGCTGTCATAACGTCGTAATCTCGGTCGTATATATTGGTTATATGCAGATAACGTATTTCATCGCGTGGCGATTGCCATTATTCTTCGTTGTGCTAACACTGTTCACCACAACCTGCCGGGCGGATACAATCCCCACCGGGGTTATCTGGCCTGGTTGGCGAGTGGAAACAGAGGAGCGTTACGATACGCCGGGCTATCCCATCACCTGGATGCTCGACGGGAATCCCGCGACCACCTGGGTGTATCATTTTCATCCGAATCCGAAGGATGAGGATGCCGTCGGTGAGAAGGATCCCTACCCCCATGGACAGGGGGTGATCATCTCGCTGGCGAAAGGTGATCCGGGAGCGAGCGCCACGGATCAACAGCCGTTCCTGCTGGATGGCATCGGCATTATCAACGGATATGCCAAAAGTTCACGAACATACTGGCGCAATAATCGCATTCGCCTGCTGCGGGTCACGGCGTATGCGCCGCAGAGAAAACCGTGGATATGGACACACGACTTTCCGTTGCGCAATACGCTGTCATTGCAACACTTAGCCTTGCCACGCATGCGCGCCGTGCAGATCACCCTGGAAGTGCGCGCCGTCGATGTGGGGAAGGATGATGATCTCTGCATCTCAGAATTAGCCTTGCAACTGAACGGCCATCAACTCCCCTGGCACGTGACACCCTATGTCATCTACAATCAAGCCGGAGGGTGTTGCGGCGGGATGTCCTTTTCCGTGATGACGCGCGATGGCGCATTGGCGCGGCAACCCTTGCCGAAGAAAGAAGCAGGAATCATGGGCATTTCAGAGCAACCGGGTACCGGCTGTTACCTGCTTTCCAGCCAGCACAGCCTTTGCCTGTATGATCCGAATACGAACAGTACGAGCAACCGGCATACCTTCAGCGGACCGATTTACATAATCGGCTGGCGAGATGCACGTACAGCCATTATCGGTACCGGAAAGGATGATACGCCGGCATACAATGTCATGAACTGGTTTCGCCTGACGCTACCGGATAATCGTGTGCATTCCACTCCTGCGATTCATGAAGGCGTCCACCGTCACTGGCCATTTCCTCCCTGTACCTGGGAACCGGATTACGGCGCATAAGCTGGCATCAGGTCGGTATTGAATAAACGGGCCGGCGGGACGCCGGCGCTCAGACGTTTTACCCCACCACCTTCAACCGCAGCGCCGACCAGGTGTCGTCCACGGAGACGTTGGCGCAGGGTTGCAACCCGATGGCGGCGGCGAGGTGGAAGAGGGAGTCGCGGTTGATGTCGGTGGCGTTCCCCTTGCGGAAGGCCGCCCAGAGCGCGCCGCCGGGATGCAGCCGCGCCTTCACCCCCGGCAGCGTCGCCTGCGCGTCGTCGCGATCCGCGATGAAGACGAGGAGCACGTCTGCCGTCGCCTCGTCACCAACCAACGTCACGCCATCCGGCAGCGGGATCACCATCGCCTCGGGGACGTGGACGAACGCGACGGATTTGCCCGCCTTCAGATGCATCTTCTCAGCCAGGGATTTGTCGGACATCGGTAACTCCTTCGTCGAGCGTAAATTGGATAATCCGCGCCTACTTCATCCTTGCGGCACGTTCCGTCAGGGGATTAATCAGTATCGGATGCAAACAGGCAGCTTATCTCTCCTTTGGTCCGATTCAGCACGATCAACGTATTGTCCCACGCTACGTTGTAAAACCACGGGCTCCAGGGTGCATCCGAAAACAGATAGAAGATCGATTCGGGTGAGTTCTCTTCGCTTCCCCATAATGCAATGCGTGCTTGCTGTGCGATGCGCAGCACCTCGGCGGCATCTCGTGTAGGTGAATACGCACCTCCACGATACAGCATGTCAGCAAGCGTCGCCGTGAGATGGAATGGGGAGCTGGTCATCCAGGGAATATCTGCCCCGCAGCTCAGTGCCCCGGCGTTCACCGGCGCGAGGGTTCGGAAAGCGGGATTTCGAAATAGTTCAGCCGTAAATGCGGCAGTAAATACTTCCGGAGGATGCTCGTGAAGACAGTTATCGAAGCGCTCCCTCTCTACAACTCGATAACAGTGAAACATCACCGTTCCGTTTGCATATTCACGCGATAACGCATCGAGATACGCGTGAGCAGGTGCCGGAAGATCGGTCACCTCAACGAGAAGGAGTTCGCTCCAACGGGACGCAGGGGCATCGGTGGGTTGCAGTACGTTCTCCAGCAAACCTTTTCTGATGAGATCATCGATTGCAGACAGGATGCCGCACGGTGTGGGGTCACGCAGGATTATCCCTTCCTGACTCACCACATACTCGCGCCCCGCGCACTGTCCCTGGGGCGAACGGGGTCGATCGAGGTTGCGCATGGGGATGAATATGCCTTTGTAGGTGTAGCTGCTCACGCTTCACGCCACGTATTGCTCACCTGATTTGACCGCCCGCGGTCCGGGGCTATCCTCCCGGTGACCGCGGGCGGTGGGGTTCGTCAGGCGAACTCGGTGTCGAGCACCTCCTTGACGAGAGCGTC
>CAIYQO010000049.1 GCA_903928345.1 uncultured bacterium
AATGCGTAAGACGGGAGCGGAAAACCTACCCCGGTGCTCCCCTCTCCCAGCCGAGTCGTGCGAGGCGCCCGGGGGAGGGGCGGGGGTGGGGTCCGCGTGCAGGCGAACGTGCGGAGCTTAATTGAACGGCATTGCGCTTCAGCGTGCTCCATCAGGTAGCCACGTCCTTTAGAGCGTGGGGCGCAGAAGCGTACAGGCTGCGTCAGAACACACAATCAGTATCTGACCGCCCTGCCCCCCGTCAAATACGACAACGGCCCCCCGTTTCACTCGAAAACGGGGGGCCGTCGTACTGCTCCTCAACGCGGTCAGGCCTCGATCACGCGGTTGAAGCGCGGGTCCTGGTGTCGGCCCTGGCGGCCGGAGAGGGCGATGAAGTCGATGAACTCCGTCAGTTCGGGGGAGGGCGGCAGCGTGGCGCGCGCCTCCACGATCGCTTCCGACAGGTTGCGGTTGCCGGCGAGCAGCAGGCGGTATGCCCGCTTCAACGCGGCACGGCCTTCGTCGGAGACGCCCCCGCGGCGCAGCCCCACCACGTTCAGCCCGTAATATTTGCTAATGTTGCCGTCGACGATCACGAAGGGTGGCACGTCGGCGTTGATCTTCGAGCACCCGCCGACCATCGCCATGCGTCCCACGTGCACGAACTGGTGGAAGCCGGCAAGGCCACCGAGCACCGCGCGGTCGTCGATGCGGCAACCGCCGCTCAGGCCCACGTAGTTGGCGGCGCACACGTTGTTGCCCACCTTGCAGTTATGCCCGACGTGCGAGTAAGCCATGAACATGCACTCATTGCCGATTTCGGTGCTGTTACCCTCGCCCACGGCCACGTGCACGGTGACGTATTCCCGGATCACCGTGCGGTCGCCGATGCGCAGGTAGCTCTCTTCGCCGTGGTACTTCGTGTCCTGCGGAGGGCCGCCCAGCGCCGCGCCGGGATGGATGCGGCAGTCCTCCCCGAGAGTCGTGAAGCCGGTGAGGTGGACGTGCGCCCCGATCACCGTGCGCGCGCCGAGTACCACCGAGCCGTCGATAACGCTGTATGGGCCGATCTCCACGTCCGGGCCAAGCTCGGCGTGAGGATCGACGATAGCGGTGGGGTGAATCTTCACGGGACTAAGCTTCCTTTCCGACAGCGGCCTGGTACTGCGGATCCGGCACGATCACGAAGGTCAAAATGCCTTCGGCGGCCACTTCGCCGTCGACGCGTGAGGTGACCCGCACCTTCCCCGCCCGGCTGCCCGCGCGGAGAATCTGCACCTCGGTCACCAGTTGGTCGCCCGGTATCACCTGACGGCGAAACTTCACTTCCTCGATGCTCGCGAAGAGCGCCAGCTTGCCGACGTACCCCATGGTCGCCATCAGCAATACCCCGCCGACCTGCGCGCTGTGCTCGACGATGAGCACACCGGGCATCACCGGGTTGCCGGGGAAGTGTCCGCAGAAGAAGTTCTCATTCATCGTCACGTTCTTCACGCCCACGGCACGCTTGGCCACCGGGTCGATCTCGACGATGCGATCGACGAGTAAGAACGGGTACCGATGCGGGATCTTCTTCATGATCTCAATGATATCCAACAAGGTTCAGTCCCCCTATACGTACGAAATCAGCATGCAGGCGGCATCCGCGCTACTCCTGAATCGTGCATCCCATCTCACGGCGCAACCGCGCCGCCAGCGCCACGTGCGCGCGATGCCCGCCGCGTACGGCGAGCACGCCGCCGGCGATCCGTGCCCCGACCAGCGCCAGGTCGCCCACCAGGTCCAGCGCTTTGTGCCACGCCGGCTCGTCGGGCCACACCCGCGGGTTCAGGTAGCCGTCGGGCGTAAGCACCACGGCGGTGTCCAGCGAGGCGCCCCGCGCCAGCCCGGCCGCCTGCAGCGCGCGCACTTCCGACTCCAGCCCCCAGGTGCGCGCGCGCAGTAACTGCGCCGCCACCGCGGGGTCGTCCACCGCGCCGCCCACCATCCGCCGACGCTCCACCGTATCGGGCACGTCGATGGCCGCGTACACCGCGCACGTGTCGGCCGGCCACAGAAAGAATTCGCTGTCGCCGTCCGGCACCCACGCCGGCGCCGGGAGCGTCAATACTACGTATTCGCGTCCCTGCGCTTGGATTCCTGCCGCGTCAATCGCCGCGCGCCACTGCAGCGCCGCGCCGTCGAGGGCGGGCAATTCGGGGCCATGCACGGTGATCGTCGCGTCGTCCACACCCGCCAGCAGCAGCGCCGCCAGCAGGTGCTCCACCGTGCGTACGGTCACCCCGTCGCGCCCCAGCGTGGTGCAGCGGCGCGTGTCGGTGACATACTCCGCCAACGCGGGAATCGCCACCCCGTCGCGCACGAAGACGCGTCCGGAGCCGGCGGGAGCGGGAGACAGGTCCACGCGAACATCGGCGCCGCTGTGCAGGCCGACGCCGGTGAGAGTGCAGGTTGTCGCAAGCGTGCAAGTGCGTGTCATCGGTCGCTGCCGATAATAACACAATCCCCCGCGCGGGTAAAGCGGGTGGTGAGTGGACGCTCAATAACGTCTAATTAGGGACAGTTACCGGTGCCCCTAATATACAGTTGACATCCGAACTATACTGTCCTATGCTTTATATATGCCACGCAGCGCTCGGATAGTGCTCCCCGGCGTGCCCCATCATATCACCCAGCGCGGGAATCGCGGTGAGCGCGTCTTCTTTCGCGACGAAGACCGCTCGACGTATCTCGGCCTGCTTGTTGACCGTTGCCTGCACACCGGCGTGAGCCTTTCCGGCTATTGCCTGATGACGAACCACGTGCACCTCATTACCGTGCCACCGAGTGAGGAAGCCCTCGCCCGCGCTATCGGCGCCGCCCACCTGCGCTACACTCTGTTAATCAACGCACGCGAGGGTTGGCAAGGGCACTTGTGGCAAAACCGCTTCTTCTCCGCGCCGCTCGACGCCGCCTACCATTGGCGAGCGCAGCGCTACAGCGAACTCAACCCCGTGCGCGCCGGCTTGGTGACCGCGCCTGAGGACTATCCCTGGTCCAGCGTCGCCGTGCACCTGGGGCTCCGACCGGCCCCGGCCTGGCTGGACATGACCGCCTGGACGGAGTGTTGGACACCGGACACTTGGCGGGCATTTCTGGCGGAACGCGATGACGCCGACGCCGACCTGCTACACCTGCGCAGTCACACCACCCTGGGCCGCCCCGTCGGCAACGACGCGTTCCTCACCCAGGTCGAAGAACAGACCGGACGCCGCCTGCGCTTCCCCCACGCCGGGAGACCGAAAGTAATTAGGGACACTGGTAACTGTCCCTAATTAGACGCTTTACATAAGGGAGGGATCGATGGCATATATGCGAGGAAAGTATTATATCTGGACTGATAATTCAACGAACATGTTGCATATTTGGGCTGCTGATGGACAGGATGCTTGGGCGGAATCAATATGGGCATGTATTGAGGATGAGTCAGAAGAATGCGTTCGTAAGGCAGGATATGAAAATGCAAGCGGTGTACAGATCCCCAATAGTGTTCTTGATGAATATGTCATCATGCGTTTGGCAGAGTTACTTTTCGAAGGCACGGCCATCGATGTGCTTAAACGAGTAATATCCAAATATCCTTGGCGCCCACCGATAGATGAGTGCGCCGATCAATTACTCGATGCTCTCTCAAAGATAAAGCTTGAAAGGTGATTTCAAATTAGTTCGCCAGGCTACATATTTCCCCACCAGCAAGCCGCCTACGCCAAATAAAACCAAACAACTAACGTATTCTTACCCCCACAAATCGCACTTTCCCCCTCAATACGCCCCCGACACCTGCCGGTAGGTCAGCGCCACCGCGTCCTGGTTGATGGCGGGGGTGATGAGGCCGCGGAAGGTGGGGTCGGGCCAGATGCCGGGGCTGTCCAGGTGGGTGGGCGAGTAGGACGGCAGCAGGTCGCGCAGGGTGGTGAGCTTCTGCAGCGTGCTGAAGGTGTAGGTGTGCGTCTGGTTGTCGATGTAGCGCGCGCTGCTCGTAGGCCCGGCGCAGGCGGCGAGCAGGAAGGCGGAATCGATCTGCAACCCCTGCAGGCGGGCGAGCATCGCCGGATCGGCGGGGTCCATCAGCGCGTGCTCCCCGGCGGTGTGGCCGTTCAGGTCCGACCCCGCCTGCGCTTCCGTCGCCGCGTATTGCAGGTAGGTCAGCGCGTTGGCCATCCCGTTGCCGTAGTAGAGACTCAGGAACGGCGATGGCGCCAGGTATTCCCCCGCGTCGAGCACCCCGTTGGCGTTGTCATCGGTGGGCAACGGTTTCACCACCCCGTTGGTGGTGTCCAGATTGAAGGTCACCCCGGCGTAGGCCAGCGCGGTGATGAAGTCGTGAAAGGCCGCCATGAGCTGCACGTCAGCCAGGCTGAACTCCACGTCGCGAATCCCCCCCTGGTAGTACAGCTTCAAGTGCGGGTGCACGCCCGTCTTCTGCATCAGCGTCACCACCTGCGCGTACAGGTCGTGGGTGTTGCGCAGCGACACGATGTTCGTACTGGTCAGGCGCAACTGCGCCTGTTGCGGCTCCGAGGTGGCCCGCGTACCGCCGCGCGGTGCCGTCTGCAGCATCAACTCCGCCAGCCACGGCTGGGCGAACTTGGGCACTAGCTCGATCACGTCGTAGTACCCCGTAAAGGTCTCCGCCACCGACAGCCCCCAGCGCGCCTGCACGTTGTTCGCGTCCGCCGTCAGCGCGGAGGCGTAGTCCGACACCGCCAGACGCAGGTTCTGCCGCGCGGTGGAGGCGCTCATCGTCGGATTCGTCGTCACGCTCTCCAGCCGCGTTTGCGCCCGCGTCGTCAATTGGTCCGAGGTCAACGCCTGCGGTTTATCCCCGCCCGTCTGGTAACCGCCGACGACCAGCGCCAACGCCGCCACATATACCGCCCACCACGTCATCCGCCACGTCATCCGTTCCCCTCCGTCCACGCCCTCACTATCCCCCCCCCGCGCCGGGCGCTATGTTGCGGTTCAGTCACAGCAGACAGGGGATGCGGGGAGAAGTGGACAAAAGGCGGCGGCAGGAACCGCGCCCCCCTGCGCGGAATACCCCTTCCTATGGGGCGCACCTATGAAATCGTAACGCCGGAGCATGTGGCGATTCGCTACGAGCTGGCGGGGTTCGGGTCGCGGGCGGCGGCGGCGATGATCGACACGGGGTTCATCCTGCTGCTGCTGTTGCTGCAACTCGCCTTGCTGCGCCTCTTTATCTGGACGAAGCTGCTGCCGGAGTGGGATGTGTGGAAGGAAGCGATCATCTACTCCGTGGTCGCCCTGATCGTCTTTGCCACCTTCTGGACGTACTACATCGCCTTCGAGACGCTGTGGTGCGGCGAAACCCCGGGGAAGCGCTGGATGGGGCTGCGCGTCATCAAGGACGGCGGGCACCCGTGCGATTTCCGCGCCGCCTTCACGCGCAACCTGCTGCGCGCGGTGGACATGCTGCCCGGCATTCCGGCGGCGCCCTCCTACGCGCTGGCGCTGGTGGTGCTGGTGTGCAATCCCCACTACAAACGCCTGGGCGATCTGGCGGCGGGCACGCTGGTGGTGCGCCACGGGGTGGAAAAGCACACGCTGAAGAAGCGCGGCTTCGGCGACGCGGTCACCTTCCGCCTGCTCGACGCCACGCTGCTGGCGCAGCTCAACCGCCTCACCCGCGAGGAGTACCGTATCGTGCAGCGCTTCGTGGAGCGCCGCCATACGCTGGCGCAGCCGCTGCGCGGGGAGTTCGCCCGCCGCCTTGCCGAGCCGCTCATCGCCAAGTTTGCCTACGCCGTCCCCGCGCTGGGGATGGACTACGAGCGCTGGCTGGAAGAGCTGAACATGGCCTTCCGCACGCGTGCCATCAGCGGCGGCATCTTCGTGGCCCCCGCCGTGACCGCCGGCACGTCGAAATTCAAACTCAAACCCGGCACCGCCGCCGCAGCGGAGACGCCCTTCGACGGGCGACGCTGGTAACGTCCGACGACACGCCGTACCACGCCGCAGGTTTAGCCGCCCCATGACGATGGCACGATGGGGACAACAACGCGACCGATCACGCAGCACCACCGTCATGCCGCCTTCGTCATCACCCCACCCCCGCGTCGCGTTCCCGGAGGTGCCGACATGGATGTCCGACGCGCTGCCGCGCTGCTGCTACTGCTCCTCGCCTCGGCGGGATGGGCGCAGGATAACGGGTTCCGCCCGCTGCCCCCCGAACAACTGGCGTGGAAGGATGCGCACATGGTGCGCACCACGCAGGTGCTGCCCACCACGCTCGGGTTGGGGCGCGAGAACACCGCGCGCACCGCGCAAGGCCTGCCCGCGCTGGACAACTCCGCCCTGCAGGTGCCGTATGCGACCACCGACGTGCTGCCCACGGCGGTGGACAACAGCACGCTGCCTTCTTTCCCGCCCATACGCGCCCAAGGCACCGTGAACAGTTGCGTCGCCTTTGCCAACACCTACTACTTAATGACGCACATGGTGGGGCTGGCGCGCGGGTGGAACGTGAAGGACGAAACCGACAACACGAACAAATTCTCCCCCGCGTGGGCCTTCAACATGATCGACGACGGGCTGAACGAGGGTGGACCCGACCTGTTCATCTACCGCCTGCTGCTGCAGCACGGCGCCGCCACCTGGGCGGAATGCCCGTACGTCGGCGACAGCAAAACCGCCGCCAACTACCTGGCATGGCCCCTCACCGCCGCGGTGTGGCGCGACGCGCTGAACTACCGCATGGCGCAGGCGGGCTACATTCCCAACATGGATACGGATACCGGGCTGGCGCTGCTGAAGGAGATGCTCGTTAACGGCTTCGTGCTCAACGTGGGCAGCCACATCGACTACTGGCAGTTCGGCGCCATCGGCAACGCACCGTACCAGGGTAGGGATATCGTCACCTGGGTGAACAACGACTACGGCGGGCACAGCGCGACGATCGTCGGCTTCGACGACACCGTGTGGGTGGATATCAATCACAACGGCGTGGTGGACCCCGGTGAACGTGGGGCGCTGCGCATCGCCAATTCATACGGTCCGAACTGGGTGCCGCACGCGACGGCGGACGGCGGCTTCACCTGGGTGGCCTACGACGCGCTGCGCGATGTGTCGGCGGTGCCGAACGGCCCCGGCACCAACCGCATCCCCTTCTGCTACCTGAACGAGGTGTACTGGATGACGGCGCGCCCCAGCTACACGCCGGAGCTGGTCGCCGAGTTCACCCTGTCCAGCGCCAAACGCAACCAGGTCAGCGTGTCGCTGGGCGGGTCGGACACCACCGTGACGGCGCCGACCACGACCTGGGGGGCGGGCGCGGTGCAAAACCAGGGGGGCGCGTTCGCCTTCGACGGCGGCGCGACGGCGGTGGACGGCACCTTCGTCTTCGACGCCACCGACCTCTTCGCCGGCGCCACCCCCGCGCGCTGGTACCTGCAGGCCACCGACACCACGCAGGGCGACCCGGTGGCGGTGAAGAGCTTTAAGCTCACCGACGTGACCCGCGGCGTGCAGACCAGCGCCGCCGGCGCCCCCGTTTCCGCGGACAACGCCACCGCCGGACTCACGCTGGACTACACGCGCAGCCGCACGCTCCCCACCTTCCGCCCCGACCTGGCCGCGCATACCGCGATGGGCGCCTACGTCGGCGATCTGGCCTACGACATCGCGTCGCAGACGCTCACCGGCATCTCTCCCGCCACTTTCGCCGTGCGCATCACCAATCGCGGCGCCGACGATACGATCACCCTGACCGCCCCTGCCGCCGGCACCGGGTGGAGCGCCGTGTGGTACGACGCCTTGACCGGCGGGAACAACATCTCCGCTGCGTTCACCCAGGGCATGCCGGTGGCGCTGACGGCGGGGAGCGCGAAGGAGTACCGCGTGGTCGTCACGCACGTGGGGGGCGGCACCGCAAGCCAGACCCTCGACGTCAGCGCGGTGTCGGGAGGCGACGCCACGAAAACGGACACCGTGCGCCTGCTCACCAACAGCGCGCCGTTGAGCGCCGTCGCGCTGGCGTTCACCCCGCCGTCGCCGGCGCCCGCGGGTACACCGATCAGCATCACCGCGCTCCCCACCGGCGGCGGCAACGTGGAGTATAAATTCTGGGTGGGCTACGGCTCGGGCACGAGCCAGGTGTGGACGGTGTTGCGCGACTACGGCGCGTCCGCGTCCTGCCCCTGGACGCCCACCACGGCACGCGGCTATGGGATTGAAGTGTGGGCGCGTGAAGTGGGCAGCACGAAGACGTACGACGTGTATACCGTCGGCAGCTACACTGTGGCTCTTTCCTCCCTCTCCGGGGTGAAGCTCGCCGTGTCGCCGCCCTCGCCGCAACGCGTGAACACCAACGTCACCCTCACCGCGACGGCTATCGGGGGGAAGAACGTGGAGTACCAGTTCCGCGCCCTCAACGCCGGGGCGACGGTGTGGACCACGTTGCGCGGGTACAGCACCACGCCCACCCTCGTCTGGCGCCCAGCCGCCGCGCGCGGCTACACGCTGGAGGTCTGGGCGCGCGAGGTGGGGAGCAAGGTGACGTACAGCTACCTTGCCGACGTGCCGTATACGGTGACGACGAAGTAGGGGGAAGCGTCGTTCGTGCGCGTAGCGCGTTATCGTCACGTGCTGTACGATAACGCGCTACGCTTAGTTCCTGGCCATCCGAGGGCGAGTCACAAGTCACCCTGTCACCCCGTCACCCCATCACGACTCTGGTGCCAGCGCAGCACCCAGCGCCAGCAGGCTGAAGAAGAACCCCGCCCCCTCGATGCGCCAGAAATGGGCGTCGACAAAGTTGGCGAGGAGGAAGATGGTGAGGGCGGCGGCGAGGGAAAAGCCCAGTGCCTGCGGGGCGGGGGCAGGCCATCCCGCCGCCGCACGCCACAGCCACACGACGCCCCCGACGACCAGCAACGTATACACCAGCGCGGCGGGCAGCCCCTCCGCCGCCGCCCAGTGCAGGTACTGATCGTGGGCATTGCGCTGCGTGCGCGGTAGCTCGTTAAGCATGTGATTCGGCGAGGCGTGCAGGCGCGCGGCCACCGCGGCGTCCCCCACCCCCCACAGCGGTGCCTCGCGCACCAGTGCGCCCACCGCGTGGTAGATCTCCATCCGCGCCACGTCGTTCAGCCCCTGCTCGCTCAGGCGCAGGCGGTAGTCGATGTGCAGCACGTAGTGATCCAGCGCCAGCAGACCCCCCGCCAGCACCAGCCCCACCGCCACCGGAAAGAGCACGCGCGCCGGTCGCCGCGTCAACATCACCGCCAGCAACGCACCGCCCGCCAGCAAGACCAACAGCGCCCACCAGGGATTGCCCGGCCACACCCCGAGCAGGAAACACCCGAGCAGCACCAGCACGCGCGCCCCCCAGCGCGGGGAGCGCGAGCCGAAGAAGACGCATGCGGTGATGGCCGCCGCCACCATGGGTCCACGCGAATTGGTGTACCAGGTCGCCGCCATCGTCGCCGCGCCGGCGCAGAACAGCGCCAGCCGCGCCCAGCGCGCCTCCGGCAGACGCAACACCGGCGGCACCGTCCACAGCGCGATCCCCGCGGCGAGCATGGCGGCGGTAAGGTTGATGTAGGAGGTCAGTCCCTGCGCCCGTTCACCGAGCACGGGGTGCCAGCCCCCCGCCCAGCCGGTGTCGAGGTTCGGATACCAGCGCGTCACCCCGGTGGCATGCTGCACGATCGTCGCCGCCGCGGGCAGCGCGATGCCCACCAGCGCGCTCACCCAGGCCACCCGCGCCACGCGCGGTTGCCCGGCGATGGCCAGGTAGAGCAGCAGCCCGCGCGCCATCGGCTCCCCGAACTGCCACAGGCGCAGGTCGACGGGCGTGCCGCGCAAGGCAAAACGTGCCGCCGCGGCCGCCGCCCCCACCGCCAGCGCCGCCAGGCATGGCCACAGGAAGGGGTACGCGCGCAACGGGCGCACCTGCCCGCGCCGGCCAAGGATGAGCAAGGTAATAGCGAGCAGCGCCTCCACCGGCAGCAACGCATTCGGCCAGACCAGCGTGGCTCCCCATGCTGGCCCCGACCACAGCCCCACCGCCAGCAGCCACGCCGTGCACGCCAGGCGTAGCCAACCCAGCACGGCATCCAACCGGGACGGGCATGCGGGAGCTTCAGCGCCGTGGGATGATTCAGTGGTCATACGCGCCGCATTATCCCACGTCCCCGCCCGGCTGCCAATAGGCGGTGGGGGACGGAAAAAGGGGGAATGGGGGAGGGTTGGGTACAAATGCGACAACCTGATCGGTGGTCACCTTACCACGCGGTCCAATCAATACGGTGAACATCTGTGCAATCTGTGGTTTCGTCCCCCGCCATTCACCCGGCATGCAGCGCGGTGCGGAGCAGGGGAGCGGTGCTGAGCACCTGGGCTTGCGCGGCGATCTCGGGACGCAGCGGGCGGGTGTCGGTGCAGTAGAGGCGCGTCACGCCCAGCTCCGCCAGCCGCCGCCAGCCTTCACCGGTGAAGAGGCCGTGGGTTACCATAACTACCATCTCCCGCACCCCTGCCGCGCGTAGCGCGGCGCAGCAGGCGACCAGCGTGTCGCCGGTGTCCAGCATGTCGTCGAGCACCACCGCGCGCGGGGTCGGCGTGCCGTGCAGCGCCACGTGCACCCCATCGGGTCGGCGCGACTTTTCCGCGTAGAGCAGCGGGTAGGCATGCCCGGTGGCGTCACGCACCGCTTCGGCGCGCGGCAATGCCCCTTCGTCGGGCGCCACCAGCACGGCATCGGGCCAATGCAGATCATGCAGCGCCTCGGCGAAGAGCGGCGCGGGGGAGATGTTCTCGACCGGCATGGGGTAGCGCTGGGCCGCCTGCCGGCTATGGATGTCCACCGTCACCACGCGATCCACCTTCGACGCCGCCAGCAGTGCCCCTGCCCACGCGGTGCCGCGGCTGTGTCCCGGTTCGTCGCGCTCCTGCCGCGTGTAGGCCAGGTAGGGCAGCACCGCCGTGACGGGCCGCGCGCCCAGCCGGTGCAGCGTGTCCGCCAGCAGGGAGACGCTCAGCAGCCCCTCGTCCGGCGGGCCGATGCTGCCCAGCACCGCGCAGGGCATCCCCGCCACGGGCGTGTCGACCAGGGCATACAACTCCGCGTTGCGATACCGCCCCAGCCGCCAGTCGCCGGGTATGATCACCGCCCCGCACAGCGCGTCCGCCAGCGCCTCGTAGCCTGTTTGATGGAAGAGGAGCATGTCTTAGGATACAGCGGGGATGGGGGGCGGTGTGTATGAATATATCGTGCTCGTGCTCGTAATCGAACGTTCCCAGCAAACTTGGCGTGATCGATTACGATTACGAGCACGAGCACGATTTAGCTGAACCGATACCCGACATTCCGCACGGTGTGGATGAGTTCCCCGGCAGAGCCGAGTTTGGCGCGGAGGCGGCGGATGTGCACGTCTACGGTGCGCGTGCCGCCGTAGAAATCGATCTCCCACACCTTCTCCAGCAACTCGGCGCGGGAGAAGACGCGGCGCGGGTGGATGAGGAAGTACTTGAGCAGCTCGAATTCCTTGTAGGTCAAGTCGATCTTCTCACCACGTGCCCAAACCTCGTAGGTGGAGATGTTCATGCGCAGCTCGCCCGCCTCGATCAGGTCGCGCGAGGTGTGCACGGCGTTCGTCTTCCACATGGCGAAGCGGATGCGCGCGTCGAGTTCCGGCAGCTTGATGGGGATGGCGATGAAGTCTTGCAGTTGCGGGCCGAAGCGGATGCGGTCCACGTCCTCGGCGTTCGCCACCAGGATCACGGGCACGTATTCCCACGTGGCGCGAATCTGGTTGGGGATCGAGCCGGCCACGGTGATGTCGCGCGAGAGCACGTCGACGAAGACCGCTGCCGGCGTGGGCAGCGCGTTCGTCTCCCGGTAGCTCAAGGTGCGGACGACGTGCGGCGTAAAGTGCAACGTGCGCAATTGTTGCACGAAAGTCCGCAACGGGTCGCGTTGCGCGCGTTCCGTCACCACCACGAGATCCGAATTGTGCGAACCTGACCAGGGCACCGCAGCTCCTCCCACCCACAGTCTACCGCTCATTCTTTACGCGCATGTTACGGAATGAAGAAAAGTACCCCCATACACCCGTTGCATACAGAAATAGTCCTCTCTTCGGTCTCCGTATTAACCATTCGCCTTTCTCAGGTTCATCCCTTTACCTATTGACGCCAACCGGGCAAGCGGGTACTATCCGAGCGATGGTTGCCTACGCTCAGATGCAGGACGTCATCCGCGACGCCTACGCGCACCCCGACCGCCACACCGTGCTGTACGCCGGCTGGCCGACCACCGCCAGCGCGCGCCTCAACGCGCTGGGCCGCTGGGATTGGCGCCCCACGCCCAACCAGGGCATCGACCACGCCGGCACGATAAGCTTTCCGCTAGCGCTCGGATGCCGACCGCGCGTCACCTCCGACGGACGGCAGTGGATCGAGAAGCTGATTACCGACCCCGCCGACGCACTGGCCTTCCGCGCCCCCGCGCTTTACGACGGCTACGGCGGCGAGCTGCTGCACCGCTACGCCGCGTTGCGTGAGGCGCTGCCCCCTGACACGCTGATCGGTGACATCGACACGCAGTCGCCGTTGGGCATCGCCGAGTTGATGTGGGACGGCTCCTTTTATGAAGCGCTGCTCGACGCGCCCGACGCCGTGCACGCGTTTTTGGATGCAATCACCGAGTATGAGATCGACTTCATTCGCGAGATGCAGCGTCTCACCGACGGCATGCTTAACCCGTGCGGCTGGCCGGGCCTGTGGGCCGATTTCCACGGCACCATGCTCTCCGACGACTCCATGTCGCTGCTCTCCCCCGCCATGCACGCCGAGTTCAGCCTGCCCTATGTTAACCGCATCGCGGCGGCGTGCGGGCCGCTTTTCTACCACTCCTGCACCTGGCGCGCCGCATACTTCGACAACATCCGTCAGGTGCACAACGTGGCGGCGTACAACTGGAACCCGGGCAACAGCGACGATTCCGCGACGATTATGGCGGCCTTCGGTGGGCGGGCGGTGCTCGCCCCGCACCTGGTGCGCGGGATGCACCTGGACAACGACGTGCTGGCGCTGGGCCGCGGCTTCCCCGACGAAGTCGCCCTCTTCCGCTACCTGCTCGATGCCGCCCCCGCCCACGGCGTCACCTACTTCTACTTCAGCGACATCTGCAACGACGCGGATGCCATCGAACGCATCTACGACCTGCTGCACGAACGCGGCTACACCCCGCAAGCGCGCGGCGTGGCGTAAGGCTCACGATATGGAAAAGTCGGGACAGCCACCACTTTTCTGCGCCTTGGCATGCTCATACACATCAGCAATCGGAAAAGTGGTGGCAGTCCCGACTTTTCCCGAAGGGATTTTCCTATGACGACCGAGACGAAACCCGCCCCGCTGATCGACGGCGACGCTCTGATCGCGCAATTCCTCTCCCTCACATCGGAGACGACGGTCACCTTTGCCGACGGGCGCACCACGGTGCTCACCCCGGTGCGTGGGGTGCCGGTGCTGAGCGACCCGGCGTACGCGCTCTCGCTGGACGGCGCGTGGCGGGTGACGAAGTGGCCCTTCGCCGCGGAGGAAGCCGACCTCGCCGCGCCGGGGCTGAATGTCCGCGCGTGGCCGGAGGTGCAGCAGCCGGGCAAGGTCTTCTCGCTGGATGTCACCAAAACCGTGGATGAAATTCCCGGCTACGACCGCGTGGGATTGGGGCACCTCAACCCCGAGGACGGCGCGGTGATCCGCCGCACGCTGCGCCTGCCCGCGGCGTGGAAGGGTAAGCGCGTCTACCTGCGCTTCGACGGCATCTACCCCGCCGGGCGCGTCTACCTCGACGGCGCCCTGCTCGGAACGCACACCAGCGGACTGACCCCGGTGGAGTGGGACGTGACCGACCGCGTGACTCCCGGGAAAGCCGTCACCGTGGTGGTGCGCCTGCTGTGCACCCACCCGCACGTGAAGATGGACATGCCGCGCCACGCTTCCGAATTCGCCGGACTGGCGCAAAGCGCGTGCTTCTTCGCCGTGGAGCCCGTCTACCTGGCCGCGCACCATCTCCTCGTCTCCGTGGACGACGACCTGGCGACGGGTCGCATGGCCGGCGAGCTGGCGCTGCACAACAGCGGCGCGCGCGCCGCGACGGGCACGGTGACCCTGGCCGTCCTCGACGCCAACGGCAAAACGGTGGCAAAAAAGGGCATGTCGGTAGGTATCGGCGCCGGCGCGCGCTGCGGCGTGCCCCTCGCGGTGAAGGTGAAGGCCCCCGCGCTGTGGAACGACGAGTACCCGCACCGCTACACTGTATACCTCACCCTCGCCATCGACGGCCAACCGGCGCAGGAAGTGTGCTTCCGCACCGGCTTCCGCCGCTTCGATCTCGCCGACGGGCGCCCTACCCTCAACGGCCACCCGGTGAAGTTCCGCGGCGTCAACCACCTCACCTATCACCCCGAGCACGGGCTGTATACGCCCGAAGCCTGGCTACGGCAGAACCTGGCGCTGATGAAGAAGGCCAACGTCAACTGCATCCGCACGCATTACCTCGGCCCGCGCATCCTCGCCGAGTTGTGCGACGAACTCGGCCTCTACCTGCTGCAGGAATTGCCCATCGACTGGGGCACGAACTACATCCATGACCCGGCGTGGGTGGGCCCGGCGCTGCAACGCATCGCGGGGGGCATCCTGCGCGACCGCGACCACCCATCGGTGATGGTGTGGAGCGTAGGCAACGAGAATATGCCGGAGAGCGCCGCGGTGGCGGAGGATGGCTACAACCACCTGCGCATCTACCACCGCCTCGCCAAGGCGCTCGACCCGACGCGCCCCACCATGTTTCCGCCGCCCGGCCCCGCCAACGCCATCCGCGGCATCTTCGAGGTGCGCGTGGGCGACATCGGCGACACGCACTACTCCTTCAACCTGGCGAAGGATTTCCTGCGCACCGGCGTGGTGACGAATCCCTACGCCTGGACGGGCGAGAAGGAAACGGTCACCCGCGAGGAGGCGATGGCGCGCGGCTGGAGCGGCGTGTGGCTCTCCTCGGAATACGGCATCATGAACATGATGCCCGACCTGCTCCACGCGCCGTATGGGTCGATCATCGACGACGCACGCGAAGACCCGCTGTCCGGCAAGTCGTCGCTGCAGACCTTCTACGAACGCCTACAACGCGAATGGGGTTTCCTGCGCGGTGAGGCGAGCTGCCTGGGCGGGGCGTTCTTCCCATGGATCTGCGGCGCCGCGGGCGACAACCCGTGGGGTTGGACCATCTGGGCGGAGGACAACGACTGGGGCCCGGTGACCGCCGACCTGCTGCCCAAGCCGTTCTTCTGGGCCATGCGCGTGCTCTTCAGTCCGGTGTGGCTACCCGCGCGCCTGGTGTGGCACGCCGGCGAGACGGCGCTGCGCTTCCCGGTAGAGAACCAGTTCAACGCCATCGACCTCAGCGCCTGCACCCTGCGCGTCCTCATGGGCTGGGGCTACGGTATGAGCGCCATGCGCTGGCGCGACGTGCCGATGGCCGGCGCCCCCGGCGCCGCCGCCGAAGTGGAAATCCCTCTTTGGGAGACCACCATCGACGCCCTGACGCACGGCGTCCCCAGCGTGGTGCGCTGCGTGCTGCTGGACCCGCACGGCTTCCGCGTGCTCACCCACGACATCGTCGTCCTCCCCGAATCCGTCGCCGACGTGCCGGCCCCGCTGGCCATTGGGCCGGATGCGGTGACGGAGTAGGGACGGGGATTCACCGCGGAGGCGCAGAGAGCGCAGAGGAAAAGAGCTTGGGCCGGGTGGAAGAGCGGGACCGAACAGATGTCGGTCTCGTTCTTCTCCCCGGCCCTTTCTTTAATCGTCTCTGCGCTCTCCGCGCCTCTGCGGTGAATCGTCCCCCTATTTCATCACCACCACCACCATCACCCGTGCGGGGTCGGCGGCGGGTTTGACGATTACTTTGCGGGCGGAAACGGCTTTGTCGTCGGTGACACTTTCTACGGTGCCCAGGGTGAGGCCTTCGGGGTAAATCAGGCTATCAGTGCCATTTGCACCGCCCGTTTCTACGATATCCCCGGGGGTTACATCGGATGAACCAGATACATCAATCTCGCACAAGCCATCACCAATTCCCTTCAGGATGCCCCAGGTGTGTGTTCGACGGATGCGCGCTCCTACTCCGCTGTAACGGTCGGTGCCGTCGCGCGCGGTGAGGGGCAGCACGTCCGCGGTGTGCGCGGTGGCCGCCTGCACCTTGCCCAGCACGCCGTCCGGGGTGAGCACCACCATGTCGTCGGTGATGCCGTCGCGCTTGCCTTTGCCCAGTTGCAGCGATACCTGCCACGGGTTGGCGGCGGCCACGCGGCCGATCACCTCCGCGACCACGGCGGTCTGCGGCAGTCCGTCGCGCAGCGCCAACGCCCCGCGCAGTTGCTGGTTCTCTTCCTTGAGCTGGGTAAATTCGTCCAGCCCCACGGTGGTAGAGATGGTGCCCGGCGCGTCGCCCGTCACCATGTCGCGCACCTTGGAGGAGGCGCGGGCGGCGGGGGCGAGCATTTCGCGCAGCAGCGCGTCCAGCGGCGCGGTGCGCCCCGCCCGGCGCGCGTGGGCCTGCCACCCCCCCAGCACAGCGGAGAGCAGCACCAACCCCAGCGCCAGCATGGTTATCCCGCGCCGGCGCGCAATATCACGACGTGATCGCACGGGCCTTCATTTCGCCGAGGGGGCGGGGAGTTCCTTTACTTCGGACATTATTCGACGAGTCTCATCAAATGTGTTTCCGAACGTCCAATTCGGTCCTAATTTGAGTTGACGCAGAATATCGCTGCAAAACGATCGGCTTCCTTCAATAGTCAGCATATCATTATTTTGAAGTACATCTAAAGCATCAGAAACAATTAAATATATTCTAGGTTGACGTTCCTTTAGTAATGTTAATGTCTTTGCATACTTACTGAATGGTGAATATAACGAATCAGCAATAACTAATGAGACTTCCATTTCAGACACCTTATCCTGAGGACAAACTGCATTAGCAGACAGATTGATCCTACACAATTTCTCACGAAATTTCGATGTTGTATAGAGAACATCACTATCGACACCAAACAAGTGTTGTTGTAAATCATATACGGCTGCATGTTGTGACAGAGAGCTTATGATTGTTGCTATTTTCTTTTCAATTGGATGCCGAACAACTTGATAGCCACGCAATCCTAATATCATATGTGCAACCTCATGGGTAAAATCATTTACGTCAATTTGAGGATATTCTGCCAGAGTAATTGCTAGGTATGGTTCACAGATATTTGGGACTACATCATTACTGTAATAGATTTGCATCCTCGCGAAACTACCATTTAATACTTTGTCAGTGAAGCCATCAAATACACCTTCATTTTTATCAAACAATTGAATTTGAAATTGCGAACCAAATACTCGTTTGGTTTCATGGTGCCAAATATCAATTGCCTTTTGGCAAGCGATATTATCAACAGATGTTAGAAGGATACCCATTTCACATTTCCTCCCATCCAGCATAGTATTTACGAAAATAGCATTCCAATTGATGATACATGGGGCGCGGTTGCCCGCGCCCCAATCCGCATTCCGCAATCCGCAATTATTTGACACACACTTCTTCCGGCAACGCGAGGACGGCGCCTTTGCTGGCGCTGGTGACCAGGCGGCAGTAGCGGCCCAGCCAGCCTTTGCTGATCTTCGGCCGCGGGGCGGTCCAGGCGGCGCGGCGGCGGGTGAGTTCGTCGTCGCTCACCTGCAGCGTCACGGTGCGGGCGGGGATGTCGATGCGGACGCGGTCGCCGTTCTCGACGAGGGCGATGGGCCCGCCTTCCGCCGCTTCCGGGCTGATATGCCCCAGGCAGGTGCCCGCCGTACCGCCGGAGAAGCGCCCGTCGGTGACGAGTGCCACTTTAGTGCCCAGCCCCTGGCCCTTGATCATGCTGGTCGGGGAGAGCATCTCCGGCATGCCCGGCCCGCCCTTGGGCCCTTCGTAGCGAATCACCACCACGTGGCCGGGCTTCACCAGGCGGGCTTCCAGCGCGTCGGTGCATTCGTCCTGCGAGTCGAACACGATGGCCTCACCTTCGAAGACGAAGCACTCCGGGTCTACGCCCGCGCTTTTGATCACCGCGCCGTCCGGTGCCAGGTTGCCGAAGAGCACCGCCAGCCCGCCGTCTTCGGTGAAGGGCGTCTCGATGCGGTGAATAATATACTCATCCAGGATCTCGGCGTCGGCGATATTCTCGCCCAGCGTATGGCCCGTCACCGTCGGCGTGTCCAGGTGCAGCGAGCCGGGCTTGCGGCTGATTTCGTGCATGATCGCCCCGATGCCGCCGGCGCGGTCCACGTCCTCCATGTGCACGTCCGTTTTGGAGGGGGACACCTTGCAGATGCACGGGATGCGCGCCGACATCTCATTCACGCGCGCGAGCGGGTAGTCGACGTCCGCCTCGTGGGCGATGGCGAAGGTGTGCAGCACGGTATTCGTCGAGCCGCCCATCGCCATGTCCAGCGCAAAGGCGTTGTCGATGGATTTCGCCGTCACGATGTCGCGCGGGCAGATGTCCTTCTCGATAAGCACCATGATCTGCCGCGCGGCGGCGCGCACCAGCTCTTTGCGGCGCGGGTCGATGGCGAGGATAGTGCCGTTGCCCGGCAACGCGAGGCCGATGGCTTCCAGCAGGCAATTCATCGAGTTGGCGGTGAACATGCCCGCGCAGGAGCCGCAGCCGGGGCAGCAGGTGTCTTCCAGTCCTTTCAACTCATCCGCGGAGATGGTGCCCGCCTGGAACTTACCCACGCCTTCGAAGATGGAGATGAGGTCGCCGGAGTTGCCGTCGGGTTTGATGCCCGCCTTCATCGGCCCGCCGGAGACGAAGATGGTGGGGATGTTGGTGCGCAGCGCGCCCATCACCATGCCCGGGGTGATCTTGTCGCAGTTCGGGATGCAGATCAGCGCGTCCAGGCAGTGCGCCATCGCCATGGTCTCCACCGAGTCGGCGATCAGTTCGCGGCTGGGCAGCGAATAGCGCATACCGAAGTGTCCCATGGCGATGCCGTCGTCCACGCCGATGGTGTTGAACTCAAAGGGGATGCCGCCCGCCTCGCGCACAGCCTCCTTCACCAGGCGCCCGAACTCCTGCAGGTGAATATGCCCGGGGATGATGTCGATGTACGAGTTGACGATGCCGATGAACGGCTTGCCCATATCGGCATCGGTCAGCCCGCAAGCCTTCAACAGCCCACGGCTCCCGGCGCGCTCGTGCCCCACCTTGATAGTGTCGGATCGCATGGCAAAGCTCCTTATTGAGGACAAAAGATGTCGTATTATACCTGAGATCGCAAGTAAAATCCAGCCTCGCCGGGAGCGATAGGTCAGCCCGGCCCGCACACGCCGCGCGTGCCTACCGAGCGAGGAAAAAAGCAGTGGTTTTACCGCAAGTGATACAAGGTATGTATGTTTAAGCAGTCGCTCGTTAGGAGGATCGGCTCATGCGTCGGATTATCCTGGTGCTGCTGGCGATGGTCGCGCTCTTCTGGCTGTTCGGATGCCGGGCGAAGGCCGGCGCGCCCCTTGCCACCGTGCCGAAAGTCGAACTGACGAAGTACCTGGGCACGTGGTACGAGATCGCGCGCTACCCGAACCGTTTTGAGCGCAACTGTGTAGGCGTCACGGCGACTTATACGCTGCAGCCGAACGGGCGCCTCCGCGTAGACAACCGCGCGCGGCTGCACACGCTGGACGGTAAACCGACGCAGGCCATCGGCACCGCCTACGTGGCCGATCCGGCAAGCGGCGCGAAGCTGAAGGTCTCCTTCTTCGGCCCCTTCTACGCGGACTACTGGATCATCGCGCTGGGCGCCGACTACGACTACGCCGTGGTGAGCGAGCCGTCGCGCGCGTACCTGTGGATTCTCAGCCGCACCCCAACGCTGCCCGACGCGCGCTACGCTGAGATCGTCGCCGCGTTGCGGACGCAGGGGTTCGACACGGAGAAACTGGTGCGCACGCCGCAACCCTGACACGCGCCGCGTTTCCGTACCCCCGCGGCGGGAATGGTATGCGTAATCGACGCTATCATCGGAGAACGCGCACATGCAGACACTTCATCGCTCGCGCGCCAATCGCGTGCTCGCCGGCATTTTCGGCGGCCTCGGCGAAACGTATCGCCTCGACGCCAACATCCTGCGTATCATCTTCGTGCTGGTCGCCCTCACCATCGGCGTGGTACCGCTGCTCATCCTCTACTTCGTCGCCTGGCTCCTTATCCCGGAAGGCGGACCGGTGACGTTGATGTGACCTACCCCCCCCCCTGCCCCCTCCCTCGAGGGAGGGTGAGAAGGCAAGCGTTGCAAACTCGGCTTCCCCCTTCCCTCGCGGGAAGGGGACGAGGGGGTTAGGTCTGGTTCCCCGCCGCAAAAACCGCTATACTAGCTATGCCAATCATCACGAACAGGGGATCACATATGCCGGCGACCACCATGGAACAACTTGTCTCGCTGTGTAAACGGCGGGGATTCATCTTTGCCGGGAGCGACATCTACGGCGGGCTGCAGGGCACCTATGACTACGGACCGCTGGGGGTGGAGCTGAAGAACAATATCAAGCAGGCCTGGTGGCGCGCCAACGTCTATGAGCGCGACGACATGGAAGGCCTGGACGCGGCGATATTGATGAACCGCCTGGTGTGGAAGTACTCCGGCCACGAGGAAACCTTCGTCGATCCGATGGTGGACTGCCGCCAGTGCCAGAGCCGCTGGCGCGCCGACCACGTGAAGAACGGCAAGTGCGAAAAGTGTGGCTCGACGAACCTCACCGAACCGCGCCCCTTCAATATGATGTTCAAAACGGCGGTCGGTCCGGTGGCGGACGGCGACTCCTTCGCCTATCTGCGCCCGGAGACGGCGCAGGGGATCTTCGTCAACTTCAAGAACGTGGTGGACGCCACCAGCCGCCGCCTGCCCTTCGGCATCGCGCAGATCGGCAAAGCCTTCCGCAACGAGATCACCCCGCGCAACTTCGTTTTCCGCGTGCGCGAGTTCGAGCAGATGGAGATTGAATACTTCGTGCGCCCGGGCGAGGACGAAGCCTGGCACGCGCGCTGGGTAGAAGATCGCCTGCACTGGTGGACCACGCTGGGCCTCAGTCGCGACAACCTGAAGCTCTACCACGTGCCCGCCGACGAGCTGGCGCACTACAGCAAGGCGACGGTGGACATCTTCTACAAATACCCCATCGGCTGGGAGGAGATCGAAGGCATCGCCAACCGCACGGACTACGACCTGGGCTCGCATAGCCGCGGCCAGGCGGACCTGGGCCTGACGGCGAAGGTGAGCCCGAACACGGACAGCACCGCCAAGCTGACCATCCCCGACCCGGAGACGCAGAAGCCCATCGTGCCCTACGTCATCGAACCGTCGGCGGGGGTGGACCGCGGCGTGCTGGCGCTCCTCTGCGAGGCGTACGAGGAAGAGATCAAGCCGAACGGGGAAAAGCGCACCGTGCTGCGCCTCAAGCCCTCCATCGCGCCCATCAAGGCCGCCGTGGTGCCGTTGAAGCGCAACGCGCCGGAGATCGTGGATGCCTGCAAAAGCCTGAAACGCGCGCTGCAAAGCACAGGCGAGATGCGCGTGGTCTACGAGGACACCGGCAACATCGGCAAAGCCTACAGCCGCCACGACGAAGTTGGCACGCCGTACTGCCTGACCGTCGACTTCCAGACGCTGGAGGACAAAACCGTCACCGTACGCGACCGCGACACCATGACGCAAATCCGCCTGCCGATGGACGAGGCCTACGACTACATCCGCAAAGGCATCACGGAAACGTTCGCGCGCGAGTAGCCCGCGTGGCCATTGCGCGTGTCATACCTGAGTCATAACGCCGCCTGTTGCGGGGTATCCTCCTCGTGACAGGAGGCGTGGACGATGGCTGAGGAACCACTGCGTGAACAACTGATCGACCCGGTGTGCGGGATGCGCATGGACCCGGAAGAATCCCCCGCGGTGACCACCTACAACGGCCGCAGCTACTACTTCTGCTCGGACACCCACAAAGAGGAGTTCGAGCGCGACCCCGTGCACTACGCGCAAATCGCCGCCCGCGAAGAGGCGTGACGGCGCTGAATTGACCGGTACCGCCGCGTGGCGCCGGGCACCCACCCGGCGTGGCGCGGCGGTACCACTTTTTTTCATCGGCTCCTTATTCTCTCTATCAGAAATGACGGGAATAGGTTATACTACCACCGCAGTACCGGTCCCGGCGTTCCGGCGAACGCCTTAACGAAATCCGCGCGGGACACCGCGCCCCGGGTCGTCGCCTTGACTTTTTACCGGTCTTCGGGTACTGTATCTCGTTGAAACGTGTCTCATCTTCTGCAGGAATGAGTGCCCGATGACCAACCAAACCATTTCCATCGCGATCTTTTTCGTGTTGGGGGTCGGCTTCTGGATGATCGCCCTGGCGGTCTCCTACCTGGCGCGCCCCTCCAAACCGACGAAATTCAAAGAGACGTCGTACGAGTGCGGCATCGAACCCTCGGGGAGCGCCTGGTACCAGGTGCACGTCCGCTACTACATCTACGCCCTGCTCTTCGTGCTCTTCGACGTGGAAGTCGCCTTCCTCTACCCGTGGGCGGTCATCTTCCGGCGCATCGACGGCGGGCAGATGCTGCTCTTCAGCGAACTGGCCATCTTTGTGCTTATTCTCGTCTTCGGGCTGGTGTATGCCTGGCGTAAAGGAGCCCTGGAATGGGAGTAACCGGCGATCAGATTGCCGCGGCGTGTGACAAAGTGCCCGGCGGCGGCTACATTTTGGCCCGCCTCGACGATGTTCTCAACTGGGCGCGCGAGTCCTCGCAGTGGCCGGTGACTTTCGGGCTGGCCTGTTGCGCCATCGAGATGATGGCCACCGGCGCGGCTCACTACGACCAGGACCGGCTGGGCATCATCTACCGCGCCACCCCGCGCCAGGCCGACCTGATGATCGTCTCCGGCACGGTGACGAAGAAGATGGCCCCGGTGCTGCGCCGCCTCTACGAGCAGATGCCCGAGCCGAAGTACGTCATCGCCATGGGCAATTGCGCCTCCGGCGGCGGCCCGTACTACTACGATTCGTACAACACCGTGCGCGGCGTCGACCTGGTGGTGCCGGTGGATATTTACATCAGCGGCTGCCCCCCGCGCCCGGAGCAGTTGCTCGACGCGCTCATCGCCCTCGGGCAATCCTATAAAAAGGAGCACGCGCTGAAGCTGGCGCGCGGTTAACCCCATGACCTTCACCCGTGAATCCGTAGTCAAACCCGGCCTGTTCGGCATAGCCGTTGCCGCCGACTCCCGCCGCGGGGAATTCGATTTCGGCAACGAGCAGTTGCTGGCGGCCGGCGTGCGCCCCGATGTGCTCTTCATCGGCGACAGCATCACCCACCTGTGGGAAGTGCAGGCGTACTTCGCCGGCGACGGGCGCGTGCTCGTGAATCGCGGCATCGGCGGCGACACCAGCACCTTCGTGCGCAAACGCTTCGCCGCCGATGTGCTGCAGCTCCGCCCGCGGCTGGTGGTGATGAAGATCGGCACCAACGACCTGGGCTGGGCGCTGGAACAGCTCGACGACGCGCTGACGGCCACGGTGAGCGAGAACGTCGCCGCCATGGCGACGGACGCGCGCGACGCGGGTCTCCCGCTGGCCATTTGCTCCGTCCTGCCCGTCTGGGGCCCGAACTGGTACCCGTCGGCGGAATTCGCGGTGCGCAAGAATGCGCAGATCGTGACGCTCAACGCCCGCCTGCGCCGGATCGCCGCCGACACCGGCGCCATTTATGTGGACTACCACCCGCACCTGCTCGACGCGGACGGGCTGCTGCTCCACGATCTCGCGGATGACGGCGTGCATCCCCACGCGACCGGGTATGCCATCATGGCCCGCGTGCTGCGCGACACCCTGGCCGCCCACGGCCACACGGTATAACACGATGACGACCTTTGCCCAATTGACGCATGACCAACGCGCCCACCTCACCGGCTCGGAAGAAGCCGGCGGCGTGTGGTGCCTGACCACCGACCCGCGCAAGGTGCGCGCCCTGCTGGAAGGGTTGCGGCCGGCCTTCGACTACCCCGAAGACCTGACCTGCATCGACACCGGCGGCGAGTTGCGCGTCTTTTGTCGCCTGTGGAGCACCGCGCAGCGCCAGGCGGTGCACGTCTCCCTGACCATCCCGCGCAGCCGCGGCCATCTGCCCACCGCCAGCGACCTGTGGCGCGGCTACGAGTGGCAGGAGCGCGAGGTGTTCGACCTGTTCGGCGTGCAATTCGACGGCCACCCCGACCTGCGCCGCATCCTGACCTGGGAAGGCTTCCCCGGTCACCCGCTGCTGAAGGATTTCGTGGTGGACAACGACGATTCGAGCTGGGAAATCCCTGAGCAAACGGACCAGGAGATCATCGACCTGCTGTCACGGGAGTAGCGGGCTTCCGGACGCATCAGGCAAAATTCTGACCTTCGCCTGCAAGGCGAGCAACCGTCACGAGAAGCGATCCGCTTCGGATCGCGGCGAGAGAACCATGCCATTACGTGATTTTCGCATACCCGAATTCGATGCGCCGGAGGTGCAGTTGCCCACCGGCGAGTTGGCGCACGAGACGACGATCGTGAGCATGGGGCCGCAGCATCCCTCCACCCACGGCGTGCTGCGCCTGATGCTCAAGCTCGACGGCGAGTCGGTGCTCCAGGTGGTGCCGGTGATCGGCTACCTGCACCGCGGCACCGAGAAGATCGCCGAAAAGCGCTCCTACGCCATGATCGTGCCCTACACCGACCGGTTGGACTACATCTCCTCGATGTATATGAACCTGGGCTACGTGCGGGCGGTGGAGGGGCTCCTCGGCATCGAGGCCCCGCCGCGCGCGCGGGTGATCCGCACCATCCTCGGCGAGCTGCAGCGCATCGCCAGCCACCTGGTGTGGCTGGGCACCTTCGGGTTGGACCTGGGCGCGTGGACGGCCTTCATCTACTGCTTCCGCGAGCGCGAGCTGATCCTCGATCTTTTCGAACAGATCTGCGGCGCGCGCCTCACCTATAACGCCATCCGCATCGGCGGCATCGTCGCCGACCTCCCCGCCGGGTGGGAAGACGGGCTGCGCGCCTACCTGACGGCGCAGGAACAAGGGTTGCGCGATTACGAGGGCTTGCTCACCGGCAACCCGGTTTTCCGCGCCCGTATCGAAGGCATCGGCGTCATCTCCGCCGCCGACGCGCTGAACTGGGGGCTCTCCGGCCCCTCGCTGCGCGGCTCCGGTTCGACCTTCGATCTGCGCAAGGACGATCCGTACGAATGCTACGGCGAGGTGGACTTCCACGTCGCCACCGCGGACAGCGGCGATTGCCTGGGCCGCTACGAGGTGCGCATCCAGGAGATGCACGAGTCGCTGTCCATCATCCGCCAGTTGCTGCCGCGCTTGCAGGAGCCCGGTGAGGTGCAGACCAAGGTGCCCCGGGTGCTCAAACCGCCCGCGGGCGAATTTTACGCTCACGTTGAGGCGCCGCGTGGCATCTTCGGCGTCTACGTCGTCTCCGACGGCAGCGCCAATCCGGTGCGCGTGCGCTTCCGCTCTCCCAGCTTCGCCAACCTGTCCGCGCTCAACACCATGTGCGCCGGCATGAAGCTGGCCGACGTGGTGGCGATTCTCGGCAGCATCGATATCGTGCTCGGGGAGGTAGACCGCTGATGGACGCCCTGCGGAATCTCGCTCACATCATCTGGTACTTCATCGCCGCCCACGAAGTGCTGCGCTCCTTCGTCGTCGCCGTGTGCTCCCTCGTCTTCATGCTGGTGATCGTGCTGATCGCCATCTGGATGGAGCGCAAGGTGTCGGCGGACATCCAGAATCGCATTGGCCCCATCCGCACCGGCGGGCTGCTCGGGTTTGTGCTGCAAAGCATGGCCGACGCGCTGAAGCTGTTGCTGAAGGAAGACCTGCGCCCGGCCGGCGCCGACAAATGGCCCTTCGTGGTGGCGCCCTACCTGGTCTTCGTGCCCGCCTTCCTGGTGTACCTGATCCTGCCCTTCTCCGCCACCTGGGTGCCGCAGGACTTGAAGATCGGCATCCTCTTCTACAGCGCGGTGAGCGCGGTGCCGGCGCTGGGTATCGCCATGGCCGGGTGGTCGTCGAACAACAAGTGGTCGCTGCTCGGTGGCCTGCGCGCCGCGGCGCAGCTCATCTCCTACGAATTGCCGCTCGGGCTGGCGATCCTCGCCGTGGTGTTGCTCTATGGCACGCTGGAGATGAAGGGCATCGTCGCCGCGCAGTGGCAGCACTGGTGGATGGATCTCATCACCCTGCCCGCGCTGCTCATCTTTCTTGTCGCCGGCATGGCCGAGGTGTCTCGCGCGCCCTTCGACCTGCCCGAGGCGGAGTCGGAACTGGTGGCGGGCTTCAACACCGAGTATTCCGGTATGCGCTTCGCCACCTTCTTCCTGGCGGAGTTCTCCGCGTCCTTTTTCATCTCCGCGCTCGCCGTCACCCTCTTCGTGGGCGGCTGGAGCCTGTGGGGGGTGGATATCTGGTTCGCGCAGCACGTGCTGCACATGGACCCGAGCACGTGGAACCTGGCCGCGCCGGCGAGCATCCCGTTCATCATGAAGGCCTTCTGGTTCTTCGTCTTCCTGGCGAAAAGCTTCGTGGTGCTGTGGATTCTCATGTGGCTGAAGTGGACCATGCCGCGCCTGCGCATCGACCAGGTGCTCAACTTCGGTTGGAAGATCCTGCTGCCCGCGGCGCTGCTCAACCTGCTGCTGGTGAGCGGCATCGGCGCGGTGCTACCGCGACTCTCGAAGCCGCTGACGGCCACGCAGGACGTGGCGCCGATTCACATCGACGACAGCGTGGGCCTCGCGCCCGTGGCGCAGACCCCGCCGCCGTTGCCGCCGCTGCGCGATGACGTGCCGGCGCCGGGAACACCCTGACCATGGCACGCCGCCTGCTGATCGTCGGCCTGATCCTCGCCGCGGTGCTCCTCGCCACCGCGCTGATTTGGCCGCTGGTGCAGCAGGCGCAGATGGAGACGCCCCTGGCCGACGTGGTGTCGGGGGTGCAGCGCGGGAAGGTGGCGGATATCGCGGCCTGCTTCACGCCGGACGCCAGCGCCGTCTCCGGGACGACGCGCGTCCCCGTCACCCGCCTGCTCAAGCGCGTGGGGACGGCGATCGACGGCGGACTGCAGAGCGGTGCGCTGCGCTTTCAAGGCATCTCGCAGGTGCGCAAGCGGACGCGGGACATGGCGGAGGTGGACTTCGCCCTGACCTTTTTCTACACCGACGAGGTGGGACACCGGCTGCCCGTCCCGCGCCAGGGCCATGCCCGCCTGCAGCGCATCGGGTGGTTCACCTGGCGGATCACGGAGATCGGCGCCGACGACCCGACCTTCGGCGCGGCGATCGCGGGCATAGCGTCGCAGGAATAGTCGAAACAGAATCACGGAACCAGGAGCAACAACGATGACGGTCGAAATCGCGCACTATCCGGGTGCCAGGATAACGAGTGGGCCGCAAGCGTGGCAGGTGCTGCAGCGCGAGGCGGACGGGTGCGCGTCGCTGGCGCTGGCCGGCACGTGGGCAGGCGATGGCCCGAGCACCGTGGAAGTGCGCGTAGCGCGCGTCACCGACGGCGCCCCCGTGGCGGGGTGCGACTGGCAGGACGCGGAGATGCTGCCGGACAACACCTGGCGCGCGACACTGCGCGTGCCCACCGGCGGCTTGTACCGCGTGGAGACACGCGTGCGGCTGCACGGCATGGAGTGGCGCAACACCGGCGATAAGATCTGGCACATCGCGGTGGGCGACGTGTGGGTGATCGCCGGGCAGAGCAACGCCGCGGGCTACGGTCACGGCCCGGTGCACGATCCCCCCGTACTCGGCGTGAGCCTCTGCGGCGGCGATGAACTCTGGCGGCTGGCCACCCACCCCATCTTCGACCCGACGAACACGCGCCACCCAGCGAACCGCGACAGCGGCTGGGTGGATGTCTCGCCGTGGCTCGCCTTCGCGCGGGGTATCCTAACCGACACGGGCGTACCGGTAGGCCTCATCCCCACCGCGCTGGGCGGCTCGCCGATGGATGCCTGGGACCCGGGGAATGAAAACCCGTACCTGTATGAGAATATGCTCGCCCATATCGCCGCCGCCGGAGGGCGCGTGGCGGGCATGGTGTGGTACCAGGGGGAGTCGGACTGCGCTCCCGCCCTCATCCCGACGTACCAAACGCGCTTCACGCGCATGGTGGAGGATTTCCGCGCGCGCTTCGGCGCCGGGCTGCCCGTCCTCACCGCGCAGTTGAATCGCCACTACTTCGAGAGCAATACCGAAAGCGATACGACGTGGTCGCAGATGCGCGACGTGCAGCGCCGCATCGCACAGGAAGTGCCCGGCGTCGCGGTGATCCCCACGCTGGACCTGCCGCTGTCCGACGGCATCCACACCAGCGCGGCGGGCAATGTCATCCTCGGTGAGCGCTTCGCCCTGGCGGCGCGCGAGCTGGCGTATGGGCAGGACGTGCCCGGGCACGCGGCGGATGCCCGCGGCGCGGTCTTCCACAATGCGGAACGCACGCAGATTCGCGTCAGCTTCGACCACGTGGTCGACCACCTGATCTGTCTGGCGGCGCACCCGACGGACCTGACCGTCACCGATGCCGCCGGCGACGTGCCGGTGACGACGGCCGCGGTGCTGGGCAACGACGAAGTGCTCATCGACCTCGCCCGCCCCGCCCAAGGCGCCACCCAGGTGCACCACGCCTACGGCACCAACCCGCCCACCTTCCTGCGCGACCACCTCCAGCGCCCCCCGCTGGGGTTCTATGGCCTGGAGGTGCAGGGGTAATAAGTATGACGAAACCACAGATTTCACAGATTTTCACAGAAAAAGATGATCCTGAGACGTATGCCATTACTGGGGCAGCGATGGAAGTGCATCGCGCGTTAGGCCCGGGGTTTCTGGAAGCCGTGTACCAGCAGGCACTGGCGATAGAGTTCACGGCGCGTGGTATCCCCTTCGAGCGGGAGAAACCACTGGTTATCCTGTATAAAGGCGCGCCACTGGATTGCGCTTACCGAGCGGACTTTGTCTGCTACGGCGGGATTATCGTTGAGCTGAAAGCGATATCGATGCTGACCGCCAATGAGTTGGCACAGGTTATCAACTACCTGCACGCCACCGGATACACGAAAGGGGTCCTGCTCAACTTCGGAGAGCTTTCGCTGAAATACAAGCGTCTCATCAATAAGTAAGAAATCTGTGAAAATCTGTGCAATCTGTGGTTTTCGTACCAGAGGACATACCATGCCATCGACACTGACAAAGGTCACCGGCGGAATCGTCGGCATCATAACGGGGTTGGGCGTCACGCTGCGGAACGTGTTTCGCAAGACGGTGACGGTGCAATACGGCTATGCGCCGCGCTGGAGCCACCAGGAAACCCGGCCCGTGGCGCCGCGCTACCGCGGGCGGTTCGTGCTCACGCGCGAGCCGGAGACGGGGGAGCTGCGCTGCACGGGGTGCAAGGCCTGTGCCCTCGCCTGCCCCGGGCGCTGCATCGACGTAACGAGCGAGAACCGCAAGGTTGCTACCTACCGCATCGACCTGGAGAAGTGCCTCTTCTGCGGCCATTGCGTGGAAGCCTGCCCCTTCGAGGCCCTCGGCATGACGCAGGAAGGCGTAGCGATCATGCACAATCGCGACGGGCTGCACCTCGACCTGGCCGCGCTGACGCAGCCGGCCGGCACGCCGATGCCCGGCGTGATGCCCAGCTCGGTCGGCCTGGAAGTGCGCCCCGGCAAAAAACCCTTCGTGGCGAAGGTAAAAAAGACGGACGAGGCGGAGGGAGCATGAGCATGCATACGATTTTACATGCCACGGTATTCGGCGTGCTCGCGCTGGCGACGCTGGGAGGGGCCGTCAAGGTCATCTCCACGCGCAGCATCATCCACGCGGCCTTCTGGCTCTTCCCGGTCTTCGCCGGGATCGCGGGCTTCTACCTGTACCTGGACGCGCAGTTCCTGGCCGCCATGCAGGTGCTCATCTATATCGGCGCGATTCTGGTGCTCATCGTCTTCGCCGTCACGCTGACGCGCAACGCGACCAGCACCGACGAAGCGCAGACGAACGGGCTCTTCATCCCGGTGCTGCTGGCGGCGCTGGTGCTCGTCTATGCGCTGGGCACCACGGTGTTCAACCACCTGTGGCCGATCGAGAGCAACGTCTGGCTCGACGCCGTGCCGCTCTCCGCCGCCGTGCCCGGCGTCATGGTCACGGATGTCTCGGCGCTGGGGTTGGTGCTGCTCAGCCAGTACCTGCTCCCCTTCGAGATCGCCTCGGTGCTGTTGCTCGCTGCCATGGTGGGGGCCATCGTGCTCGCCCGCAAGGAGCGCACCCCCGCCGCGACCGCCGGTGTCGCCGCCGTCGAAGCCGCCCCCGCCGACGTGCGGGAATTGTCGAACGTGTAACGGAAAAGGACGGTTCCTATCATGGTGCCTTTCGCCTGGATCATCCTGGTCAGCATACTGCTCTTCGCACTCGGCGCCATCGCGCTGATCACGCGGCGCAACGCCGTGGCGGCGCTGATGGGCGTGGAACTCATGCTCAACGCCGCGAACCTGAACTTTGTGGCCGCGTGGCGCTACTACTATCCCGACCACCTGGACGCGCAGGTCGCGGTGCTGCTGGTGATCACCATCGCCGCCGCCGAAGCCGCCGTCGGCCTAGCCATCATCCTCAACCTGTACCGGCGCTTCGGCACGGTGGATCTGGATCAAATTCGGTTGATGCGCGGCTAACCCGCACCTTCGAGGCAATACACCATGTTGGAATTCGCATACGAATATAGCTGGCTGATCGTCGCCCTGCCGGTGCTCGCCTTCGTGCTCATCGCCGGGGTGATTATCATCGCCGGCAAGGGGCAGGCGTTGGCGCGCGTGACGGCGCCGTGGATCCTCATCCTCTGCCTGCTGGGTGCGCTGGGCATCGCCGGCGGGACGCTGGTGACCACGCTACACGTGCAGGACCGAAAAGGCGGGATGCACATCGTGCTGCCGGTGAACGGCAACGCACCCGCCGAGGCCGCCGCACCGACGCTGGCGGACTGGAATCCGCGCGAGGTCGACTGGCTGGCACCGGAGCCGGCGCAGAACGTCGTCTCCACGGATCACCCGATGGAGAGCATCCGGAGCTGGAACCCCACCCTGCGCATGGGCGTGCTGCTCGATCCGCTGAGCGCCACCATGCTCTTCGTGGTGGTGCTGGTGAGTCTGCTGGTGCAGATCTATTCCATGGGGTACATGAAACGGGAGGAGCACCCGCGCTTCTACCTGTACATGGCCCTCTTCACCGCGTCGATGCTCGGAATGGTCATCGCGTCGAACCTGGTGCAGATGTTCATCTTCTGGGAGCTGGTGGGGTTGTGTTCCTACCTGCTCATCGGCTTCTGGTTCCCCAAGCCGGAGGCGGCGCGCGCGGCGATCAAAGCGTTTGTCGTGACCCGCTTCGGCGACCTGGGGCTGCTCATCGCCGTCATCGCGCTCTGGCTGGGCTACGGCGACGTCAGCTTCGCCAACCTGCAGACGGCCATCGTGCAAAACCCCGCCGTGGCGCCGCTCTCCCTCACCGTCATCGCCATCCTCATCTTCATCGGCGCCAGCGGCAAGTCGGCGCAGTTCCCGCTGCACATCTGGCTGCCCGACGCGATGGAAGGCCCGACCTCCGTCTCCGCGTTGATTCACGCGGCGACGATGGTGGCGGCGGGCGTCTTCCTCGTGGCGCGCCTGCACTTCATCTTCGAGGCGGCGCCCACCGCGCTCCTCGTCGTCGCGCTGGTGGGCGGGTTCACGGCGATCTTCGCCGCCTCCATCGGGCTGGTGCAGAACGATATGAAGAAGGTGATGGCGTATTCCACCATCAGCCAGCTCGGGTACATGATGATGGGCCTGGGGTTGGCGGCGCCGGCGGCGGCCTTCTTCCACCTCACCACGCACGCCTTTTTCAAAGCCCTGCTCTTCCTCACCGCCGGGTCGGTGATCCACGCCGTGCACACGCAGGATATCCGCGAGATGGGCGGGCTGTTCAGCAAGATGAAGGTCACCGCTGTCACCTGCCTTATCGGCGGGTTGGCGCTGGCGGGCATCGTGCCGCTGGCGGGCTTCTTCTCCAAAGATAAGCTGCTCGAAGCCGCGTGGGACGTCGCCATGCACACCGGCGAGCACACCGCGGCGTGGGATGGCATCTCGCAACCCCTCGGCTGGCTCATCCTCATCATGGCGCTGGTCACCGTGCTGATGACGGCCTTCTACACCACGCGCATGTGGGTGCTGGTCTTCCTGGGCAAGCCGCGCACGCACGGCGCGGAGCACGCGCACGAGTCGCCGGCCACCATGACCTTCTCCCTGGTCGTGCTCGCCGCCCTCACCTGCGTCGCGGGTTTCCTGCTGGTGCCGATGCTGACGGGCATGGAGTGGGCGCGCACGAACGGCTTCGGGCTGTCGCCGGTGGGCATCGTCGGGCTGCTCCTCGCCGTGGGCGGCATCGCGTGGGCCTACCGCCTCTACCGCCCCGCGCCGGCGCAGGAGCCGCTACAGAAACTCGGCTGGGCCTACGTGGGCATGTCGAACCTGTGGTATGTGAATACCTTCTTCATGTGGCTGGCGGGGCGCGTGGTGCTGGTGCTCGGGCTGCTGGTTGCGCGCTTCGATAAAGCCGTCATCGACGGCGGGCTGGTGGACGGCACCGCGTGGCTCACGGGCCGGCTGGGCCACGTGCTGCGGCGCGTGGGCGCCGGGCCATCCCCCGGACAACTGCAATATTACGCGCTGGTGATCTTCCTGCTCGCCGCGCTCGTGCTGGTGGCCATGGTCACCGGGCACACGGGGAGCTTTATGCCGGGAGTGGTGGGACGATGACGTTGACGACTTTTCTGACCGCGCACTACGCGCTCGCGCTGCTGGTGCTCATCCCGTTCACGGCCAGCTTGTTGCTGATGGCGATCCCGCGCAACTGGGCGCTCGCCATCCGCCTCATCGCCGTCGCCTCTTCCGTCTTCACGCTGGTCATCAGCGCGCTGCTGGCGTGGGACTACTACCACCTCATCACCAGCGGGATCATCCCCGTGCATGGCGAGGCGCTGCAAAACGGCATGGCGGGCTTTCAGGCGATCTGGCAGTACGAGGCGCCCGGGCTGGCGAAGCTCATCAGCTTCGGCCCCGTCTCCTTCCGTCTGGCGACGGACGGCGCCGGCGTGGCGATGTGCCTGCTCACCGCGCTGACCATCTTCTCCGGCGTCTTCGCCTCGTGGAACCTGCAGGAGCGCACGAAGGAATACTACGCGCTGCTGCTGCTGCTGGTGGCGGGCGTCTTCGGCGTCTTCGTGAGCACCGACCTGTTCTTCTTCTTCTTCTTCTACGAGATCGCCGTGCTGCCGATGTACCTGCTCATCGGCATATGGGGCACGGGGAGTAAAGAATACAGCGCGATGAAGTTGACGCTCATGCTGCTCATGGGGTCGGCCTTCATCGTGGTCGGCTTCCTGGCGCTCTACGCCCAGGCGCGCAGCTACGTGATGGACAACCATCTCAACCTGCCCGTCTCCTTCAACCTGCTCGACCTGGTGCCGCTGGCGCATCAGGCGTACAACCCGGAGTTCCAGAAGTGGTTCTTCCTGGTCTTTTACCTCGGCTTCGGCGTGCTGGCGGGCATCTTCCCCATCCACACGTGGTCGCCGGACGGCCACGCTTCCGCGCCGACCGCCACCTCCATGCTGCACGCCGGCGTGCTGATGAAACTGGGCGGCTTTGGGCTGCTGCGCATCGCGCTGCCGCTTCTCCCCGCCGGCCTGCACCAGTGGCACTGGCTCGTGGCCATCATCGCGGCGTGGAATATCGTCTACGGCGCCTTCTCCGCCATGGGGCAGAAGGACTTGAAGTACGTCATCGCCTACTCCTCGGTGAGCCACCTGGGCATGGTGATGCTGGGGCTGGCGGCGGGGGGCGCGGTGATGGACGGCAACAACACCGCGGGCGCCATCACCGCCATGAACGGCGCCGTCTTCCAGATGTTCGCCCACGGCATCATGACGGCCCTCTTCTTCGCGCTGGTCGGGCTGGTCTACGGCAAGGCGCATACGCGCGACATCGACAAGATGGGAGGGCTGGCGCGGGTGGCGCCGGGGCTGGCGGTCGCCTTCGTGATCGCCGGGCTGTCCTCGGTCGGCTTGCCCGGCACGGGTGGATTCATCGCCGAGTTCATGATCTTCATGGGCACCTTTATGTCCAAGCCGTGGATCGCCGCCTTCGGCACGCTGGGCATCGTCATCACCTCCATCTATGTGCTGCGTCTGCTGCGCCGGGTCTTCTTCGGCCAGCTCAACCCGCACCTGGTGGATATGCCCGACGCGAAAACCACCGAATGGGTGGCGCTCACCGTCACCTGCGTGGTGATCGTCGCCGTCGGGGTCTACCCCTATCCCATCATTCAACTCATCTCCTCCGCCGTGCAACCGGTGGTGGGGCTCATGGCGCATTGACGTGTTGAAAGGTACAAGTTGAAAGTTGAAAGCATTACGGACCAAGGCTGCATCTTTCAACTTTCAACTTTCAACGTTTGTATTGGATAACGTTCTTCTGTGCCGTAAGTGCAGATAACGTCTGGTAAGGTATTATGAACATCGACAACGTCTACATCCTTCATACCTTCGCCCCGGAGATCGCTCTGGTGGCGCTAGCGCTGCTGGTGCTGCTGGTCGACCTCCTGCTGCCGAAGGGCAACAAGCGGCAGGTGCTGGCGGTTTTCGCCGCCCTCGGCTGCCTGGGCGTGGCCGGTCTCGGCGCGTGGCAGTGGACCAACGGCGCCCCGACGCCGCCGGCGGCCGTGCAGGCCTCGGTGCATGTGCTGGCACAGCGGGGGGCGGTCGCCCTCGAGGCGATGCTCTTCCACACGTCCGTCACGCAGCCGACGTCCACGGCGCCGGTGCTCACCCCGGACTTCCTGGTCGGGATGATGCAGGACAAAATGTGGCCGCTGAAGTCCGTCACCGAGACGGACATTCGCGCGCTCTACAAGGCCGCCAACCTGACCGGGATGGACAGCCTGAACACCACCGACGCCCGCGCCGCGCTGATCGCCTACACCGCGCTGCGCCGCGACATTGTGCGCCTGCCGGCGCAGAAGCTCGGGCTGGCGCACGCCGATGAAGCGGTGTGGTGGCTGTTTGCCAACGACCAGTTTTCCGCCGCCTTCAAGGTGATCTTCGCGCTGGCCGCCTTCCTGGTGCTGCTCTTTTCGGTGCGCTTCCCGGTGGAGCGCTACCGCGGCGAATTCATCAGCCTGCTCCTCTTCGCCGCTTTCGGGCTGATGGTCATGGTGAACAGCCTCGATCTGGTGGTGCTCTTCCTGGGGCTGGAACTCACCGCGTTGTGCGTCTATCCCCTTGTCGCGTGGCATAAGGACAACCCGCGCTCCGCCGAGGCGGGCACGAAGTACCTGTTGCTCGGTTCGCTGGCTTCCGCGTGCTACATTTACGGCGTCAGCCTGCTCTTCGTCACCTTCGGCTCCACGCACCTGAACACCATCGCCGCCGACATGCACGCCGCCAATCCGATGGCGCTGGCCGGGCTGCTGCTCATCATCATCGGCTTCGGCTTCAAAGTCGCCGGCGCGCCGTTGCACCTGTGGGCGCCGGACGTCTACCAGGGGGCGCCGTATGCGGTGGCCGCCTTCCTCTCCACCGCCAGCAAGGCCGCCGGCTTCGCCGTGCTGCTGCGCGTGCTCACCATCGGCTTCCCGCACTTCTCCGAGCAGTGGGCCACGCTGCTGGGCGTCATCGCCGCGCTGAGCGTGGTGGTCGGCAACACGATTGCGGTGCACCAGAACAACGTGAAGCGGTTGCTCGCCTACTCCGGCATCGCCCAGGCGGGGTATCTACTCATCGCCGTGATGGCCACCGGCGCCGCGCACCTGGCCGGGCACGACCCGATCGACGGCGGCAAGGCGCTGGTGCTCTACCTCTTCCTGTACACCGTGGGCAACATCGGCGCCTTCGCGGTGGCGGGCATTGTGGCGCAGGACACGGGGAGCGAAGAGATGTCCGCCTTCGCCGGCTTGCGCACTCGCGCGCCACTGCTCGCCTTCGGCATGTTGATCCTGCTCCTCTCGCTGGGCGGCATCCCGCTCCTCGCCGGCTTCGTGGGCAAGTGGTTCATCTTCCTCTCCGGCGTGCAGGAAGGCCAGTATCTGCTGGTGCTCCTCGGCGCCTCCATGAGCGTGGTCTCCATCTACTACTACCTGCTCCTCGCCAAGCAGATGTATATCCTGCCCGCGAAGGCGGACGCCAAGGCGCTGCGCATCGGTTTGCCCGCCGGCATCGGCCTGCTCCTCGTGGTGCTGCTCACGGTCGCCATCGGCGCCTACCCGCGCCCCTTCGTCGAAGCCGCCCAGGTCACCGCGCAGGCGCTGCTGGGGCGGTAGCCGCGTTTACCGCGCCCGCCAGTGGGAACATCGCCGTCAGGAGCGCAGTTATGCCGTCGCAGGCCGTTGAAGTCGTTAATGAAGTCGGGTTACATGCCACGCCGCTGGCCCAGTTCGTGTCGAAGGCGCGGAGTTTCCCCAACGCCACCGTGCGCGTGCGCCGCGGTGAGCGCGAGGTGGACGGCAAAAGCCTGGTCGGCCTGCTGACGCTGGAAGCGCTGAAAGGCGTCGTCATCGAAATCACCACCGACGGCCCGCAAGCGGACGACGCGCTGCAGACCCTCGTCGCGCTGGTCGCCGGCGGCTTTGGCAGCCGGCGGTAACCCTCCCCTTTCTCCCCCGATACGGTTCCCATTGCCGTTCCGCGCCGTGAGGCGCGGAACGCTTAAATGAACCGTCTCCCCTTTGTACCCCGGGAACCTTTCGCCTTTCTGCACGTCAAAAAGAGGAAATCCCCCACGGCGTGGCAAATAGTGTGCGGATAGTCGCATGTGGCGCGACGGAATGGGTCGAACCGTGGACGAACAGCAGATACGCCGGTTGCTCCAGGAGTGGCGCGCGGGGCAGTGGAGCGACGACGAAGTGGTGGATCGCCTGCGCGTGCTCCCCTTCGAAGACCTGGGCTTCGCCAAGCTGGATCATCACCGGCACCTGCGCACCGGGTTTCCCGAGGTGATCTTTGCGCAGGGTAAGACGCCGGAACAGGTGGCGGAAATCTTCGTGCGGCTGCGCGCGCGGCATCCGGTAGTGATGGCCACGCGGGTGAGTCCGGAGCACGTGACCGCGGTGCAGGCGGTGGTGCCGGATGTCGTGCATCACGTGGCGGCACGGCTGCTCACCTGGCACCAGGAACACACGTGGCGTCACGACGGCCCGCCGCGTATCGCTATCGTCGCCGCGGGCACGGCGGATCTCCCCGTTTCTGAGGAAGCGGCCATCACCGCGGAGACCATCGGCTGGCCGGTGGACCGCCTCTACGATGTCGGTGTAGCCGGGCTGCACCGCCTGCTGGCGCACAGCGACCGCTTGATGCGCGCCCGCGTGGTGGTGGTGGTGGCCGGCATGGAAGGCGCGTTGGCCAGCGTGGTCGGCGGCCTGGTGCGCGCCCCGGTGGTCGCCGTGCCGACCAGTGTGGGCTACGGTGCGAGCTTCGGCGGGTTGTCCGCCTTGCTCTCGATGCTGAATAGCTGCGCCACCGGGGTCGCGGTGGTGAATATCGACAACGGATTCGGCGCGGGATACTATGCCGCGCTGCTGGCTGAGTTGGCCGCCCCCGCGGCCGCGACGCCGGAGACACCCCTCACCCCGCGCGACGTATAACGTCGCGCTGTGCTGTCGGCGCAGACGGAACGACCGACAGCCAACGCCACCAGGAGTGGAGGACGGACGTGGGAGAGAACACTCGTTCGAAAACGACGCATCGGGACACGGATGATAATGTCCCGGTGTGGGCGGCGCCGATTGTGATGGTGTGCCGCGCCATCTACCTGTTCCTGATTATTCCAGCCCTTATCCTCATTGTGGTCGCCTTCGGGTTGATCGTCTTCGGCAAATCCTCCGCGACGAATCTGAGCGGCGTCATCAACATGATCAACATGTTGACCACCCTCGGCTTCCTCGCCTGGTGCATCGGCCGCTACGACTCCTTCGCGCCGGGCTGGACCGGCGTGGTGCTGGCCATCGCCTTCAACTACGGCGGTCCGTATGCCGTCGGGCAGTTGCAGAATTTAAGTAAGCTGATCCCGCAGTTGCCGGGCAACGTCCCGGCCGCCGCGGCGAATATCGCGCACACCGCCGCCGCGCGCACGGATGTCGCCGCCGGCTTCGCCGGGCAACTGCTCTTCGCGCTGCAAAACCTGGCCTTCTTCCTCATCTGCATCTCCATCGTCCGCCTGCTCATCGGCTTCTGCATCAAGATTATCAATAGTCAGATTGCCAGTGCCGAGCGCCACCGCTCGCGCATCGACACGTCGAACAAGGAGACGTTGAAGCCCAGTCTCATCCCCAAGTGCTGGCAGATGTCGCGCTGCCGCCCCAACGTGCGCATGACCTGCCCCAACTACATCGACCGCATCAATTGCTGGAAGCGCCGCTCCGGCTGCTTCTGCGACCGCGAGCTGGCGAACTACCTGGTGAATTCGGTGGCGGGCGGTGAGGCGCAGGAGATCATGGATATGCAGGTGGCCGCCGGCGGCACACAGGCCGGTGGCGCCGCCACCGTGCAGGGGCAACTGGCGAAGATCCGCGGCCATATGAAGGGCGTGGAAAAGCGCTCCTGGAGCCTGCAAAAGAAGTGGTGCCACGAGTGCCCGCTCTTCCTCGAACACCAGGAGTACAAGTACAAGAACCTGCACTGGCTGAGTTGGGTCGCCACGCTGGCCATCGTCGGCATCGTCTACTCCTTCTTCGACCAAGCCTACACCGCCATGACGCAATGGTTGACGAACGAGATGACGGCCCTGGTGACGCAGCACGTGCTGCCGGAGAACTTCAAACCGAACGAAAGCATGAACTCGGACTTCAAATACGTCCTACTCGGTGTGCTGACGCTGCTCTTGCTCGGGTACGTGATCGGCTTCACCGAAACGCTCTTCCTGAAGTGGAAGGTGTGACGTTTACTAAACCCACATACGAGGTATAACCCGCGACAGGAGCGAACCACGCTCCTGTCGCGCTTTTTCCGCCCCCGGATTCCCTGCGACGCACCGTTGAAAGGGACATCCACCGTGTTACGTCTGCTGCCGCTGCTCGCCCTGTTCTGCCTGGCCCCCGCCTTTGCCGACTCCTTCTTCCCCGACGTGGCGCCCGGCGGCGACGCCCGCTATATCGGCGACGCCACGGTGCACCAGTTCATCGAAGGCTTCCCCGACGGCTCCTTCCGCCCCGCCACCACCCTCACCCGCGCCGAAGGGGTGATGGTGCTGGCACGCTTCCTGCGCTCGGCGCTGACGGGGTTGCTGGTGCTGCCCGGCACGCCGCTGGGGGAGACGCGCCCCCCCGACAACCACTGGATGAGCCCGGCGGCGGACTATCTGGCCGACCACGGCGTGTCGATCCGCGCGGCGGTGCAAGCCCCGACGGCCCCGCTTACCCGCGGCGCCTTCCTCAGCACCTTTGACGGCGTACTGCACGCGGGTGACGCGCGCCCGGCCCATGAGGTGGCGCGCGCGCTGGCGCAGGACGACCTGGTGCCCGACGCCTGGGTGGACGACGCCGCGCTGGCCGCCCCCCTCACCCGCGCGGAGACGACGCGGGTGCTGGAAAAGACGCTTTACCACCTGACGCAGTGCGCGGAGGCGGAAGGCACCATCGCGAAGTTCGAGACGGACGCCGCGGGCCGACGCTGGATGGTGTTGAACACCGCACAAGGCACGGGCCGCCTGGTACTCCCCGAGCGCGGCGTCTTCGTCTTCGGCGGCACCCCGGAGAAGCTCAAACCCGGTGTAAAGATCCGCACCCTCAGCGGTGCCGTCCCCAGCGACGCCGGCAGCTACTTTCGCGTGCGCGAGGTGACGGTGCTGGCGGAGTAAATGGCTTGACGCCCGGCAGAAGAGGGGCTAGTATGGACGCGACGGTTTTTTCGAAAGGCGGCGTGCATGAAACCCCTCTTCTGCCTGTTGCTCCTGCTGGTCGCATCGGTCGTGCATGCCGAATGGGGGCTGGACACCAAGCTCTCCTTTGGCGAAACCTCGGTGGGATTGTCGGAAAATATGGGGCCGTGCCTGGTGGCGCAGGGGACCACGCTGCACGTGGTGTGGTCCGACACCCAGCGCGGCAGCGGCATCTACTACAGTCGCTCGACCGATGAGGGCATCACCTGGGCCGCGCCCGTGCGCCTCTCCCCGACGCCCGGCGCGGACGTGTACCCCTATCTGGCCTGCGTCGGCAACTACGTACACCTCGTCTTCATCCGCAACAACGATACGCCCAGGGCGGCGTCCTATTACAAGCGTTCGACGGATGGCGGCCTCACCTGGGGGCCGGATGTCCTGCTGGGCGCCACGAAGTTCTGGCCGGGGGTCGCGGCGGTCGGCGCCAACGTCTACGTATCGATGGAAACGCGCCTGCCCAGCGGCATCAGCCAGGTCTACTTCCTGCGCTCCACCGACAACGGCGACACCTGGTCCGCGCAGCGGCAGGTGTCCAACGGCATCAACCGCTCCGAGGACCCCGCCATCGCCGCCGCCGGCGACAACGTCTACCTGCTGTGGAACGACAATCGGAGCGGCACCATGGAGGCGGAGTACCGGCGCTCGACGGATCATGGGGCGACCTGGGGCCCGGAGACGGCGCTCACCCTGCCGCCGGTGAACGAATATACGCCCACGATCCTCGCCACCGGCGCCGACGTGGCCTACGCCGATCGCCAGTCGGGGAAGTTCCAAATTTTCTACCAGCACTCCGCGGACGGCGGGGCCACCTGGGGCGCCACGCAGCAACTCTCCGCGAGCACCACGATGGCGATCTTCCCACAGCTCGCGCGCCATGGCCAGGATGTCTATATCACCTGGCCGGGGCAGCTCTTCTTCCGCCACTCCGCCGATGGGGGCGCGACCTGGGAGCCGGTGACACCGCTCTGCGCTACCGACGCGGGCTTCTCCTTCGTCGCCGCCAGCACCAACGCGGTGCACCTTATCTGGATCGACAACCGCCTCGGGCACAAAGCGCTCTTCTACAAGCGGAATCCGCCCGCGAAGGGCGCCGGCGCGCGCTAGCCGCTTACCGATTCAACCCCTCGCGCCGGTGGGCGGCGGTGGTGAGCAGCGCCTCCAGATGCGCGGCGTCGCCGGCGCGGATCGCATCGCGCCAGGTGGCGAGTTCGTCGATCAGTTGCCGCAGCGCCACGCCGAGATGGTCGCGGTTGGTCAGGCAGATGTCGCGCCACATGGCCGGATCGGCGGCGGCCACGCGCGTGCCGTCGCGGAAGCCCCCGGCGATGAAGGGTAACAATTCGTCGGCGATCTTGCTGCCGAGGGTCACGTTCGTCAACGCCGCCGCGGCCACGTGCGGCAGGTGGCTGGAAAGCGCTACGATGGCGTCGTGCTCGTCCGGGTCGATGACCAGCGGGTGGGCGCCCAGCGCGGTCACGAAGGCGCGCAGCCGCTCCGCCGCCGCCTCCTGCCCCGCCGGGATGCACAACCCCCACGTGGCGCCGCGGTACAGCCCCGGCTTCGCATGGGCGAGCCCCTTGCGGTCGGAGCCCGCCATCGGGTGCCCGCCGATGAAGGCCACCGTAGCGGGCAGCGCCGTCGCCGCGGCGTTGAGAATCGCGCGCTTGGTGCTGCCCACGTCCGTCACCACCGCGCCCGGCGCCAACACTCCCGCCAGTGCCGGCAACTGGGCGATAATCGTCTGTACCGGCGTGCACAGCACCACCAGGTCGGCCTGCGCCAGCGCCGTCAGCTCGGTGGCCAGCGCGGTGAAGACGGGCGCGCCGTCCACCTGCAGCCCCGCCGCCGTCGCCAGCGTCTCCGCCCGCCGCGCCACCCCGGTGACGGCCACGTCGGGGAAGAGCCGCCGCACGTCCAGCGCCAGGCTACCACCCAGCAGGCCCAGCCCCACGATTCCCACGTGTCGAAAGGTCATCGCTTCATCCGTTTCTATTTGATGCTCACCGCAGAGACGCAGCGAGCGCAGAGGTTGTCCTCCTCTCTCTTCCGCATCGCCCGGCAAATCCCTTGCCACGGGAGGGAGACGGCGGGGCGGCGGCGAAGAAAGGGGTAACCTACCGGAACGGACACCCGCATGTACAACCCGACCTATACCTGTCATCGCGCGGCGCAACCGCCGATCCTCACCGGCGCGGCGGATGACCCGGCGTGGGCGACGGCGGAGATCGCCGTGCTCACCGATTGCGTCACCGGCGCGGCGCGCCCCCCGGCGACCACCGCGCGCCTGCTCTACGACGACACCCACCTCTACCTCACCTTTCAGTGCGCGGACGACTACGTGTGGGGCACCTTCAGCGAGCGCGACGACCCCATCTTCACCGAGGAGTGCGTGGAGTTGTTCCTCTGCCCTTCGGGCGCGTGGCGGCAGTATTACGAGATCAACGTGAGCCCGCGCAACGTGGTCTTCGACGCCTTCATCCTCAACGGCGGCTCCTCCGGCGGCGACCGGCGCATGACCGGTTTCCCGCAATATACCTGCGACGGCCTGCGGACGCTCGTCGCGGTAGACGGCGAGTTCGGCGTGCCGGGCGGCGCGCGCGGGTGGTCGGCGGAATATGCCATCCCCTTCACCTCCATCGTCGGCGCCGACGCCCTCACCCCGCAACCCGGCGACCGCTGGCCGATGAACCTGTACCGCATCGACGCCCCCGCGCCGGGCAAGCAAGAATTCTTCGCCTGGGGCACGGTGGGCAAAATCGACTTCCATCAACCCTGGCATTTCGGCACGTTACTCTTCGCATAAAAACTGACTTAAAAATGATCGTAGTCGTATCGTGGAGGATTTTCCGTGACTGGCAAGGCGGAGTTCCGCGAGTGTATGGGACATACATGCCAGGAACTCCAACGTAGTCAGGCAGGGAAAAGACCCGCGAGACGGCTGCGAGCATTTTTAAGTCAGTTTCAAAGGAGCGATCCATGTTTCACCCGACCTATACCTGTAAGCGCGCCACGGCGCCGCTGACCCTCACCGGCAAGGCGGACGACCCGCGGTGGGCGGCGGCGGAGGTGGCCGACCTGACCGACCCCATCACCGGCACCCCGCACGGCCAGCCGACTACCGCCAGGCTGCTCTACGACGACACCTACCTCTACGCCGCCTTCTACGCCGACGACACCTACGTGTGGGGCACCTTCACCGAGCGCGACGAGCCGATCTTCACCGAGGAGTGCTTCGAGTTCTTCATCTGCCCCTCGAACCGGATGCGGCAGTACTACGAAATCAACGTGAGCCCGCTGAACACCGTCTTCGACACCTTCCTGCTCAACGGCAACACGGCACTCGGCGAGTGGAAGATTCAGTCCTTCGTCCCCTTCACCTGCGAAGGGTTAATTACCAAAGTCTATGTGGACGGCGCGCTGAACGTCCCCGGCGGGGCGCGCGGGTGGACGGTGGAATACGCCATCCCCCACACCTCCCTCATCGGCAACGACCACATCGTCCCCCAGCCCGGCGACGAATGGAAGATGAACCTCTACCGTATCGACCAGCCGGAAAAGGGCACCTACGTCCACTACGCCTGGGCCACCATCGGCAAAATCGACTTCCACGCCCCGATGTTCTTCGGCACGCTGCGCTTCGCGTAGTTGTCTGAACCGGGATTTGGGGGGATTAACGGATTTCCTTGATGGGGGAACGGAGAAACGGAATTTTCGGCGTCTCGCCGGCACGGGAACTCATCGGTTCTCATGCCGGCGAGACAATTTCATCCTCCTTACCCCCAAATCCACCCTGATTATCCGGCTTCAGGCAAGCGCCACTCCGTTCCCCCATCATGGGAATCCCTTAATCCCCCCAAATCCCAGTTCAGACTTCCCCTCGCGCCAACCTCAACGTCGCCTCTCAACTTAATGCGCTGTTAGCTGCGTGACACCGAGACAACTGCAGGTTTAGTTTCTTTAACAAGCGTGTAAATAGATAATAGGAGTCACGGATTGACGCCGTGTTGCAGACAAGGTCGTGATGAGTATGGATACGCGGAGATGGTACGATGTGGGGATCGCGATGCTGGTGCTGGCGCTGGTGGGGAGCTGCGGAAACGCCGTGCCCGCGCACCCGAGCGTACTCTACTCCGTGCAATGGATCCGCAATACCCGCGTCCATGTCGTCACCGTCGACCTGAACGACCGCACCATCGCCGTGAAGCCGATGCTGGCGTACAACCGGCTGGGCAAGCGCCAGAGCTTCGTCTCCTTCCTCGCGCGCAGCGAGCCGCTCGCGCAGATCACCGGCAACTTCTTCTCGATGGATAACAACCTCCCCGTCGGCGACATCATGATCGACGGGCAGATGTGGTACTACGGGTTTCTCGGGTCGGCGCTGGCGCTCACCGGCGACAACGCCGCGCGCATCATCACCTTCCCGCGCGGGTGGAAGTACGAATGGCCGGGCTACGAAAACGTGCTGCGCGGGGGGGTGTTGCTGGTGGAAAACGGCAACTACACCCTGGCGCCGCGCACGCAAGGCTTTCACGACCCCGCCCTGTATGCGCCCGCCTCGCGCACCGCGGTGGGTATCCGCGCCGACCGGCGCCTGCTGCTGGTGGCGGTGAGCCAGGAGATCTACCTCTCGCAACTCGCGCGCATCATGCTGGCGCTGGGGTGCCGTGAGGCGATGGCCATGGACGGCGGCAACTCTACCGGCCTGGCCTACGACTGCGACGTGAAGCTGATGCCCCGCCGCACGCTGGCCAGCGTGCTCATCGTGACGACCCGCCCGACGAACTGGCCGCCCACGCCCGCGGAACCCGCGGCGCCGTCAGTGACGGACGTCCCCAGCGCGTGGCTTTTCCACCCGGGCGTGCTTGCCAACTTCGCGCAATTCCGGTACAGTAAACCCCCGGCAACGCTCGCCGATAACCCGCGGCCGGAGGAAGTACCGCTGCTGCCGACCGGCGAGAACGACCTCACCGGCGTCCTCCCCACCCGCAAGCGGCACCCGGCGTAGCGTTTGCCCCACCGGAACTGCATGAGAAAAACCTACCACATCGAGATATGGGGCTGCCAGATGAACGTGGCGGACGCGGCAGCCGCCGCGCGCCAACTGGAATCCCTTGGCTATGAAGAAGTCTGCGACCCCGCCGACGCCGACCTGGTGCTGCTGGAGACCTGCTGCGTGCGCGAAAAGCCTGAGCACAAGGTCTACAGCCGGCTGGGCGAGCTGCGCCCCTTCAAGGTCGCCAACCCGCACATGCGCCTGGGCGTGTGTGGCTGCATGGCGCAAAAGGAAGGCCGGGAGATCCTGCGCCACGCGCCCTTCGTGGACCTGGTGATCGGCCCGCGCCGCCTGCACCGCCTGCCGGAGATCCTCGACGCGCTGGAAGAGACCGGTGAGCCGCAGCTCGAACTGGCGATGGACGGCGCCCCGGAGGAGCCGGTAGAGCAGGATTTCTCGCGCTACACGCGGCAGGGGGCCATTCAGGCCTTCGTGAACATCATCGAAGGGTGCAACTACCACTGCTCGTACTGCATCGTACCCTTCGTGCGCGGCAAATTCACCAGCCGCCCGCCGGATGCGGTGGCCGACGAGGTGCGCCGCCTGGTGGACGCCGGGGTGCGCGAGGTAAACCTGCTCGGGCAGAGTGTGCTCGCCTACGGACGCGACAGCGGGCGGGAGTTCGACATCGTCGACCTCTTCACGCGCCTCCACGAGCTGCCCGACCTGCAGCGCATCCGCTTCACCACCAATCACCCACTGGAGGTCACCGACCGCATCATCGACGCGGTGGCGGAGATGCCGAAGGTGATGGAACACTTCCACATGCCCATCCAGGCGGGCGAAGACGGCCTGTTGCTGGCGATGCGCCGCGGCTATACGGTGGCGCGCTACGAGGCGCTGCTGGAGAAGATGCGCGCGCGCATCCCCGGCCTGAGCGTCACCAGCGACGTGATCGTGGGCTTTCCGGGCGAGACGGAGGAAGTCTTCCAGACCTGCCTGGAGACGTACCGCCGGTTGCGCCTCGACCAGCAGTTCCTCTTCGTCTACAGCGCGCGCCCCGGCACCCCCGCCGCGAGCCTGCCGGATCAACTGCCCCACGCGGTGAAGGCCGCGCGCATGGCGGAGCTGGTGGAGACGCAGAACCGCATCAGCCTGGAGAAATGCCTGGCGCTGAGCGGCACCGTGTTCGAGGTGATGGTCGACGGCCTCAGCCCGCGCGACCCGGAGAAATACGCCGGCCGCGCGCGCAACAACAAAGCGGTGGTCTTCACCGTCCCCCCCGCGACCCCCGTCCCCGCCCGCGGCGCCATCGTCCACGTCCGCGTCACGTCGGGGTTCATGTGGGGGGTGAGTGGGGAGCTAGTGGTCGAATCGTGCGCGTGCGCGTAAACGACTCATCTGAACCGTGTTTCATCGGGTTCAGCTTCAGACAATCATATCCACCCTTGCAGCATCATCACCACCGTCGCCGCCAGCACTAATCGCGGGTCGAGCAGGTGCGTCAAACCCGACTCGGGCATGGTGAGGTGTCCCGTTGAACCACGCAGCACGAAAAAGGCGAGGGTATCGCCGTACGGGGCATCGAAAACATAGCGCCGTGGGACAAAGAAGGAGGTTGCACGAGCCAACCCATCGACTATTGTGAAGCGCTCCTCCTCGAAATTGTGCAATAGATGCGGGGCGTCGGCATTGGCGCCAGTGATTTCTACACATTTATCCTTCAGTGGACTTTCGCACTTTTCCTCTCGCGTCTCGGCCTTGCCTCTGTCCCCGGAGCAACGGCCCGTTATGAAAGGAACCATGGCGGGCTGACCTGAAGTAGATTGTATCTTACCCCACCCCCTTCAGGGATACCGCCATG